>NZ_JAMYPY010000012.1:0-177892 GCF_040320605.1 Mesorhizobium sp. M0659 | reverse complement strand
GCTCGACGGATCGCCTCTGTCGTCGTGGCGCTCCCATGAAGAACCTGGCCCATAGCGCATTCTTTGATTCGGACGAAAAGTATGCGCCATCAAAGTCTGGGATCAAACATCTAGGGTCGGACAGTTTCGCACCGATAACCGAAAGTCGGTTTCCTAAACTTCTCCGTTGATCCCGGATCGACGTTTCCACCTCAGCGGCGTAGGTACGCGGCAACCAGAGGCCGAACACAGTATCTAAGCCGTAGTCGCGCATCCGTGTACGGATGGCCGTCTCATCCTCATCGAGAAAACTGCCAACCTCCATGCCATTGCGCTTAGAAGTCCGCACCCGAACCCGCTCGTTGAGGGTTTCGCGTGGTCGACGCCACTGCCCTCGCCGATTCGCGCGTTGATCTTGCTACGATCCTCCGGAGATAGCCTATAGGCGTCGAATACGAAAAGCCGCTGTGCGGGCGGCTTGTGACAGAGCACGCCGTCGAGAAAGAAATCCTGGGGGCTCCCGCTGAGGCGGTCTTTCGGTGACCGACAGTGCCCCGTCGAATACCGCCTCGACATATTGAGACAATCCTTTGTGGCGTCCGACGAGCGTCATCATTAGTTCGTGTCGGTCGCTGCCAGGGTTTGCGGAACCGATGAACCAGGAAGGTTGCGTCGTTTTAAGAAATCGGAAGAGCTTTGTATGAAAATGAACGGGGCGTCGGCCGACGACGCATACCTGCGGGTTTTGGTATCCAAGCTTGAGAAGATGCGCCCTAACGGCACGCATGTCCTCCCAAACTAAAGGCAGTGTAACCGTCGCGTCCGATCCCACGGCGATCCTAACCCGACAATAGCGCCGACGGCTGCGAGGAAGCCTCTTGAACAGTTCAATGAGCCAGCTTCGACTATAGTATCCGCCGAGGATCGTTATCTCGGTCGCATCGCCGGCTGCTTCCTGCAGTGATTTACCAGATCTAATACGGTGTGCGCCCTCGGATCTGGGTTGGCCTCTAACTCATCGAGAAGAAGGCCAATCGCATCGGCCTTCGCTACATACACGGCCTCCTTATGCGCCAATGGTGGGTCCTCCAGTACTTGTTGACTACCGCGGTCGAATGCAATTGGGAAATAGCGTCCTGACGTCCGCTAGATCCAGCACGAACTATTGGCCAGAATGCAAACGATCTCTTTGCTTGGACCCAACATCTGGTATGGAGCCGGAGGTTCGGCAGTTGGGGCGCGAGCAAACGGTCGACTTGGACTCCGTTACATCAAGAGTGGACTTCAGATCGGCGTAGGGCGGCCTTCGACCAAACCGTTGGAACAATAATGACATTTGCTTGGCGACCCAATCAGTAGGAGGTGCTGATTCATCTTGGACCTCGGCGACCACAATGGAGACGACGCTGCGGCACCTCGGAATCCTTCTGAGTGACAACGCCTACCGTCTTCCAAAGAACATCAAAAAAGGCTGGTGGATTCGGTCCAGCCGCCAGCATCTTACTCGGACCACCGGGGTCGGCGCGATCATGGCCAAGTGGCGCAAACACGGCGTTGTCATCCAGCACGGCCGCCGCCCGAAGCGCATTGTCCGACAAAAGCAGGTTAAATAGCTCCTGGGGTCAACATCCGAAGACCGGGGGCCTTGTTTATCGACTCGGGCGAACCCCACTCGGCGATGCGGCAGACCGAACAAAAGCACTTGCAGGAATGAATCCGTCGGACCCCTGCTCGAAGGCGTCGACTGGCGAATGCACCTTTATTTCAAGGACAACTTCACCCTGCCTGAAACGTCGCAATCCAAGTATCTACGAGGAACCAAGCGACACCGCCAATGCGCGTGAGCGCCAGAACGGCGCTTGCCTCCACCGAATTTCCCGCCCGTAGACGTCGTGGCGCGCCGCCAGGAGACGGCGGAATTTTTCCGCGCTTGCTACCGCATATTGGCGCAATGGACGTGAGGACTTGGATTGGAATGCCTTGACGATAGCGTCCGCCGCCGCGGTGCCCGAGTCAACGGCTCGTTCGATGCCGTCTCCGGACAGTGGGTCGAGCGTCCAGGCCGCGTCCCCAGCAACGATCCATTTCCCACGCCAAAGTAAAGTGCGGATTGAAGTGCGGGCATCTCGGACGCCGACGCCGGAAGTGCCGTCAACTCGTGTAAGCCCCGCCAGGAGCGATGAGCTTGCGAGCATCTGCCGGAGAAAGCTGGCGTCTGGCCGGGCAGTCAGCAGATCTGCATCGGTGAAGAAGCAGAGCACGTGGCGCCCCTCGAACGGCACTACATAGAACCATCCGGTCGGCACCGCCTCGACGATAGCGGACGCAGTCATTCGGGCCGGGAGATCGACCAGAACTGAGGCACACACCAGTCCATCGACAAAGTAGCGGCTGGCGTCGGGGTGCACGACCGAGCGGGTACGGCGGCCAGAAGCTTCGATGATGAACTCGGCCACGCATGTGGCTGATCGTCCGACGTGGCGTAGATGGATACAAAACCGGTCTGCTTCGCAGATGACCCCAGCGGCGCTGACATTCCGAAACACCGTCGCCCCCACCTCGGCTGCGGCGTCCTGCAAATGTCGGTCGAACACCGGTCGCGGCAACGACCTGCCCCCCGTCGCATGCCAGAACACTTCGTCGCGCACCGCTTCGTCCGCGCTGCCCCAGACCGAGTGAAATCGCTCGACCGGCCAACCAATGTCGCGCCGCAGCGAAATCCCGGATCGGTCCATTGTGCGGGTCAGCCGGGGTCCGCCGGTTTCGCCGACTCGAGCGCCCGGCTGATCGGCAATCAGCGCGACCGGATACCCGAGCCGCGCCAGCCGAAGGGCGCAGGCGCTGCCGGCGGGACCGCCACCGATCACCGCTGCGAAGTAAGTTGCGGAAGTCTCGTCCACGATCCTCTACGCGACGAATGGGGTCGCACGCTCACTTTCAATGTAGACCTCGTCGTCTCCCTGCTTCAGAATGAAACCGAGAAGTTGGAACTTCTCCACCATGTCGCTTTGCGAGTTCACATCGCGGACCCACTCTTTCGTGTCGTCGAAATCGTCGGACTGTGGCGCTTCGTCCGGACGCTGCGCAGGCCACCAACTGCCTGCGCAATCGTAGAAATCCGCCTGCCACGGCTGCGCCATCAAGGCTGTCAGATCGCCCGCCGCGATCTCTCCATGATCGATGCGATAATCGAAAGGTTCGAGGTAGATGGATCTGTCTTCAACCAATATGCCTGCCTCAATACCGGGGCAGAAACCTTGCCCGACGGCTCCTTCGAGGGAAGCGCGGGTAAGTCCCGAGCCGCTTAGGGCGGGGATATCCAGAGGTGACATATTGAAATCGCCCTGAACCCAGGCGTCTAGCATCGCCTTCTGGCCCGTGGTCAGTTGGAACGGCGGGCCGTTCTCGTCGATGTGCCCATCAAGGATCTTTTCGGCTTCCTTGATGATCTCAAGTGCATTCGCGCGCGCTGTCTTGTGTGCGGCCGCATTGTTGCCGAGGTTAGGAACGTCGATGTCGCTATGTGACCAATTGGATTTTCCATTCACCCAACGATGGCGTCGCGTCCGCTGGATGATGGGCAATATCTCTGCCGCGAAGGAAGGAACTTCTGGGATCGGGGCATTTCCCTTTTCGCGCACAATGTCGAACAGGGTTACTATCCCGCCGATATTCGGCGCGTAGTCCGGCGGACCGATGATGACCCAAGCCCCGCCTTCAGCATCCTGTGTCGCGCCACCCGCAAGCATGACCTTTGCGGTCACGGGTCCATCCGCTACGTCGTCGAACCATTTCTCGTTGTTGTAGAAGCTCGGTCCGACCGCCATACCTGCCGGTGCGCCTGATATCCCGTCGCCACCAGTCACGATCAGGCGACCTTGATCGTCGGTACGCAGTTGGCCAAGCTTCACCTCGACGATGAATGGTTGACCGGTAGGGCCAATTGTTTCAAACACACCGCCAAGCGCTGCACTGGACTGTCCGGCGCCGGTGATCGTGGTCTTCGCGGAGACGATCGCCATGCCCTCACTTCCGGCGGCCATCACCGGACGGGTCGCCTTGATGGGAGGCACAGACGGCCGTTCGGCGGCAGCCTTAGTATTGGCCAGAACGACCGACCATTCGACCGTCGCGCCGATAGGCAGTTTTGCCGGTGTCCAGGCCACACCGTCCGTTGATTCGAACAAATGAAACCGCGCACCCTGCTTCCGGATCAACTTGCCGTCGGCGCTCTTGAAACGCGTCGCCTTGGCGCCCGAAGCCGGTTCTATAGGACCTTCCCCTACCCGTTCCGGTCCTAGGAAGAAATCCTCGTCGCCGCCGATCCGTGCAATGCCGATGGCTGGAAATATTCTGTAGCTAACCAATCTATCCTCCCTGCCCTGCTCAATCAGCCGATGCCGGGGCCTGACGGCAGGAAATCGAACAGTTTCTTGTGTTTCTGGTCGGTCTTGCGAAGGTCTTTCAGTACGGTCCCATGGTCTTTATTCTCGGGCTTCACGAACTCCGGCGACGCCTCCACCTGACCGTAGAGATTCTCGAGCCGGGCTAGGATGTCGAGATGGCGCTCGGCCAGTGTGAAAGTGTCCGCCGACTCCAGAAGCGACGTATCCAGATCGTAACACGAGCCTGCGAGAACACCGCCGGGAATGTCGATGGGTTGCGCGGTCAGGATGTCGGAGAGCGGTTGAAGCGTTTCGCGCATTCCCACACGCACGGCCCGCCTGGCCAGTGCCTCGCGCAACTCCGCATCTCCCGCTACATCGCGGCTTAGCGACATTGCGTGAAGAATGCTCAGCGCAACGAGCGTGTACTGCAGGCTCTGCACTCCTGCCCAGAGCCGCGTGTAGCTGTTCAAGATCGCCTGCGGTTTCTCGCCGCCTTGACCCGGCGCAAGCGTCGGCGATGTCGCAATCGCCTTGACGGAGATGCTGCCCGCTTCGAGTGCAGTGACCAGTTTGATGAACTGCTCAAAATGAGTGTCGCTTTCATCGGAGGTATTGAACCCCTCGCCCTGCTCGGTGATGACGTCGATCGCCTTCACCGCCGTCTCGCGTGTCGTTGCCGTCTCCAACAGGAATGAATCGAAGTGGTCGCCCCATTCGGTGGACGTCGCCTGATGAGCCAGGACCACGTCGCTCGGCTGCAGATCCTGGTCGGTCACATGCGTATTGCCCGGCAGATCGACCATTGCGGTTAGATCCATCCAAGCCGTTGCCTCATCCTCGTCCAGAAGGAACCACCGCACCATCGCATAGATCGCCCCGACACGATTGGGCTCGATACCGGCATCCGTCGCGGCGATTTTCTGAAGTCGACTGACCAAAGCCTCCAGTCCATCGGGGACCTTGGCCGGCTGCTCGGCAACCGTGTACTTTGCCAGCGACTCCAGCCGCACCGGCTCCAGGACGAAAGGAATCGGATTGTATTCGCTCAACTTACGCAGGACATCTCGCTGCATGTGCAAAGCCGCCGGTCCGCCAAGCAGAAGCAGCAGATTTTGCACCGTCGCCAGATGTCCCATCTCCTGGATGGCGATGTTGCGCAGCATTTTCGCATAGGAAGGAGGCCCTTCGCCGTCGAGGATCGAGTCCGCGGCATAGAGATACTGAACCAGCAGCGCGTGCTCGACCTCGGCCGCGACCTTCAGCAAGCCGATCGCTTGGTCCTTGGCAGTCTTAGCGTCTGCAACGAGCGGCACTCCGACTGTTTCTAGGAGAGCGCGCTGCTGCTGCAACGGAGGAAGGTTTTGCAAGCCTTCCTGCGAAATACCATCGTAGGTCCGCGCCGCGGGCCTATGCCACCTGAGAACCGGACGCTTCATGCCCTAATCCGCAAATAAGAAGGGAATTTCTGAAAGAGTTCAATAGCGGCTGACGTCGAAGACAAATCAAGAGTAAACTTATATCGTTCTTAGGGCCGAGCACCACAGAATAAGTGATTTTCCTAGGGACGTAAACTCGTCGAATTAGCTGCGAGTCCCTATTCGTCGGTCGCCTCTTCTGTATTCCCGGGACCGCGGCTAATGTCCGGCGTGATATCAACGGCCACAGCTTCTCTTTGCTCAACAATTCAACACGATCGAGCGCGTCGAACTCTGGTAGACACCGAAAGAGTGGCGTTCGGTCTCGACACGATGCGCGTCGTACCCATAGGTGTTGGGCGCGCCGGGCGGCTTGCGGACCCGAGGCGATCATGCCAGTGACCCTCATGGGAGCGAGGGTCGGAACCCCCAGACGACCGCATCCAAGTCACTACCACCAACGGTTCCAGAAGCCGCGTCCTCGGGAACCGCTAATGTCCTGCGGCGGCAAGCCCACTTGGTTCGCCGATCGCGGGCTCGGCGACCCCAATGGCTGCGCGGGCGATGTCATCGTGTTGAGTCCAATAGCCGACGCGTAGACGAGGCACCCGTTCAATAGGGCGACGAAGTATGCACTGACATCCGTCGCACCCGCGAAAAAGGCGACCGCGACGATGATAAGCTCCGCGATCACAAGTGAGAGCCACTTGGCGCCGTAGTTGGCGACTGATTGTATCGTATTACCGACAATCACAGTTGCTCCGGTTGCTCCAGCCAAGGTTCCCAGCGTGGCTAGGGTGAAAAGCTCTTGCGGCATTTTGTTGCCTCCAATTTTGGATTCAAACACTTCTGCTGTAACTGCTGATGATCAACTGCAGTCATTATTACTGCGTAGACTGCCGATGCGACTAGACCCCTGAAACGATCCGGCAACGTTTGACGATAGCCGAGCCGCTCAAATGTTCCTGTAGTCGGCCACGCTGGATATCACCACACCACCTTGGGCGAAATCGGAAGCAGATCGGATACCCGCCTCGGCGGGATCGATAAAGTCGGGTGGCGCAGCTCCAGGTTCGCTGAGTTCCCAGTCGGCGTCGAAGAGCTTCGCAAAATAGCTGGCGATGCCAGAATGCTCCACGAGCAGGCTGGCTTCGCGGTTGGAAAGCAACCCGGTTGTCGACCAGTTTTGCGAGCCAAGCAACACCTTCTCATCGTCAACCACGATGAGCTTGTTGTGACAATGGACGAAATGACGGGTCGAGAGATATCGATAGTTTGTATCGAACGCTAAGTCGAAATCGTCCATCGCCTTCACGAATTTCTGTTTCTGGCCCGTATTCAAATATTTTTTCGAGACGATGATCCGCACGTCAAGATCAGGGTGATCCGCGCGTGCATCTGCGATCTCTTGCAGGAGTGCCTCGACCGCGGGCTGCCTGCCGCGGAGGTATTGCTGCTCAATGCGAACGCTGCGCCTGGCGGACCTGAGCAAGAGGCTGAGCGTCGGATGAAAATTTTCCGGTGTGATGACCGGAGTGACGCTGATCGGTGACTCCGGCGTGACGGTGATGCTGGAAAACAGTCTCGTCGGAATCGCTGGCGGCGCTGCTTCGAAGAAGATATCGCTGGCTGGCGAAGCAGCCGCAAGCACACCGGGCGGAACTGCGTCCGGCGGCTGCCCTTGCGACAGCCGCATGTCGCGGGCGACCAGATCGGAGAAGAAGGCTGCCAGTTCGCGCGATTCAACTGCCATCCCCATATCGCGATTGCCGGGTTCGAAACTCCCTATTACCACCCCGTCGCCCTCGTTGAAGGGGATGCTATTTTCCGACCAATTGCCGCTTTGAATCATCGCGATCTCGCCGTCGACCACGATTATCTTCTCGTGTGCGTTGCCAAAGTAGGCCACGGGATTCCCGGCCGAGCTGGATGGCGCCTTGACGCAGTTCGCACCGAGCGCCGCCAATTCATCCAGCACGCTCCGCTCCTCGATGGAATTTGTGTCTAGCATCAGAGATAGAGAGACGCCGCGCCGCATCGCGCGCTTCAGATGTTCTTTCATGTATTCCGCGCTAAAGTCATAGATGCCGATCACGAGTGAGCGGGTCGAGCTATCGATCAGCTTCTTCGTGACGGCGTAGGTTGAATCCGGCGAGGCATAGGCCATGATCCTGCCGGCAACAGAACGGGGAACAAAGTTCGAATCCGGCAGCCGGGGATAGGGCAGCAATGCTGGCGGCGCGGCAGCGTCGTCGGCCGCGTCGGCTTGGTCGAGGCTCTGGCGAAGCACCTGCGGCAGTGCTTCGAAGACGGTGCGTTCGGCGACCGTCTGGTCAGAAAGCGCTTCGTATGCTGCGCTTCGGCCGGGACGCCGGGTCGGCAAAGCAAGCGCATCCGCCGCTTCAGAGGCGACGACCGCAGGCGGCGCACCAGCCTCTCCCCAGCATCCCTCGAAAGAGGCAACCGTACTCTGCCCGATGCGAGTAGCCATGCCCTCCAGCTTGATGGTGATGAAGTCCGCGATCTGTGCGCCGAACTGGATAGGCCGGCCGTCGATCTTGATGTCGCCCACGACATAGCCGCGCCCAGGTGGAACTTCGTAGGTCGCGCGCACGAAATGATCGTTGCTGCCGCGCGTGAAGCGCCAGAAGTTCATTGCATTCTCGCCGTCGGGCGTCACCCAACCCACTGGGTTAAACTGATGAAGATAAAGCCCCACAGGGTTGTTCAGCGTGATATCCGCCAGCCTCCTGGCGAGGGCGTTGACCTGATCGCCGATGAACGGGTCGCTGTTGCGGTTCGGCTCGCCATAACGCGAGCACTGTATCAACGCCTGGGCGTCGGTGATGTCCTGTCCGGCCCGCCTGCGGCGAATGGTTGCGGCAGCGCCCAGCCAGATCTCCGCCCTAAGCGTATTGGAGTCCTGGATCAGATGCACGATGCCGTTGCTGGTCGAGTTGTTGAAGCGGTTCCTGGGCTCGTAGACACCGCCGACAAAGAGGTCTTCGCGCTGGACCGAGGGCGAAACAAGTTCCCGATAGAGCGACACGGCCTTTTCCGGGTCTTGGCCAGCCAAGAACTGCCAGTATTCGGGGCCTTCGCAAGTGAAATCGACACGCATGATCTTGCCGCTGGCCGGATCGCGCGCCGCGCTCCATTCGCAATATTCGTCCTGGACACTGCGCGCCGCGTCGGCCCGACGCCAGCGTTGCATATCACTCAGGGAATTGAGGCGCACCTGGCGAGGAAACGCGTTCCACGAGATCACGGCAACCTGCGCGTCCGCGGCTGGCGGATTGGTCAGCGGATTGAAGAACTGATCGCGCGGCCCGTCATTGCGGGCAGGATCTCCTTCGCGGGCGTTGTCGAGCCAGGCAGAGACCTGCTGGCTCCAGGCCTGCTTGCCGGCTGCATCGAGGTCATCGAGAAATCCAGGCGGATCGAAGCGGGGCATTAAGTCTCTCCCTGAGGTGGTTGGGGCTCGTCTGTTTCGGCAGTCCGGACAGGCTCGACACGGCCAAACTCGGTCATCCGCAAGGGAGCGGCCGTCAGCGGTATGTTGGTCCGCGGGGTGGTCAGCGCGAATTCGGCGAGTGGCCTACGGCGAAACCGCCGTCGTCGATACTCCGCTAGACGGAACCAGCCGTCGACGGTCTCGGGATCGGTCATGCCCGCCCTCAACAACGCGAAGTACCGCGCGATGCGCTCCCTGGAGGCGGCTTCGAAATCCACCGTCTCGAAGTTCGAGAGGAACTCCCGCTCCGGACTGTTGGCGCCATTGCCTTGCTGACCTGTAGTGGCACGGATCTCCTCCAGAAATTCCCGTTCCATTGCTTCTCCGGCGTTTGGGCCTTTGGCGACCGTCGGCACATGGCGAAGCAGGGCCGCCCGGCGCGCCGAAAAGACTGGATTTGGGAAATCAGTCATCGTTAGCGCCGCGACGAAGCGCCTGGTCAACAGGCTGGCCAGCACGAGGGCATCGATCAGCTGCGTATCCTCGAAAGCCGGCTCGGGCGTCAGAAAGGCAAAATGCGAGTCGCCCTCGATGCGCAGCAAGCCGTCGGACAGATGAACGTCGTAATCGGCCTGACACCGCCGATAGACCAGTCCCGGGATCACGATGTCGGCATCTGCCGGGTCGTCGGGCTCGAGGCCCAAGGTTGTGAACAGCGTATCGCGGTTGAGAAAGAACGACAGCGGTAGCTTAAGTGGAGTCTGCTCCCCAATCAGGCGGCTCGCCGTTTCCGACGTGGCTAGGTTCACCGTGGTGTCCGTCACAGCCTGGCGCAGGAAGTGGCGAACGTCGTTCCAGCTGCCGTCGGCGTCGACCGCCCGGGCGATACGCGCCGCATTCCAGCGCCGAATGCCAGGTCGCGCAACCTCGGTCTCCATGCGTTCAGCGGTTACGCGGCCAATGAATAGAGGATCGTTCCGCAGTGGATCGTCAGGCGCCAGCGCGTTTTCGTTGATGCCTGCCTGCGGCGCGTGCCAATGAATCCAGGGCGATCGCAGCTCCTTCATGACCGTCGCACCGTTCACATGGCTGTCGAAAGGGCCTTTGCCGCGTGTGGCGGCCTGTAATGCGTGGGACGACATCCCAGCCCAGAAGTAGGCACCAGCCAGCCGCTCGTAGAAATGAAACACCTTGTGCGTATCGTCCCAGCCGATGATCTGCAGAAACGCATCGTCCGCGGCGGAATCGGGTAATGTGCTTGAGGAAACGAGCAACGTGAAGTCGGCTTTTCCACGAACGATCACGAAACGGAATGCGCGCTGGAGCCGATCGGTTTGCGGTGTCCACGGAATATGTCCGCCATCTGCGACCAAAAAGACCAGCTGTCGCGGCAGCGCATCCGGTGTCCCGCCGAGTACGTCGAAGGCTGCAATCAGGCTCCGCGCCGTCAGCGGAAACGGATTGCCGGAGCGCAGCAGTCGGCCAAGAGGGTCATCTAGCTTGGCGAGTTCCTCGGCATCCATCGGCCGTGGGTCGGTATCGATCCCGCCGACTCGACGATAGAGCACATTCGCTTCGGGCGGCACTGCGTCGGCAGGCGCGGCCAGGCACGCACCACCCTTCCGGTAGGGATAGTTGCGCGTCGGGAAACGCTGTTGCTCCCGAGAGATTGTCAAGCCCAACTCCTCTCCATTCGTCAGGCGGCGTCAGCGCCGCATCGAGAATTGACCCTGCTGTCCGAGTCGGATGACCGCCGCCTCCTCTACGCCACGTTCCCGCGATGGACCGCGACAGCCACAAGATCGTTCGGCTTGATGAATCCGGCCAGGTTGATGTTCGACCCGGCTTTCATGGGCAGCGTCAGCGTGGCCTTGCCCGCGGTGTCCGGATTGAGACTGACGTTTCCCTCCGGCTTGCCCTCGACGTAGAAATCCAGCCTCGTCAGTCCGACCGTATTGATGCTCACAAGGCGAAAGCCCGGCTTGGCCGGATCGGAGGCGCCTATTGTGACGCTGATCTCTCGACGAGGTTCCTTCGAGAGGAGTTCTGCGGCACGAGCAAGCAACTCTCGATCACCTTCCATCACATCGGCGCGGGTGGGTCTGTGTATCTCGTCAGGGACGACGCCGAAGTCTTCAAGCAATGCTCCGGCGCGCGGTCCAACTCTCAGGCACTGGCGTATGGCCACGCGCATGCTGGCGTTGTTCGGTAACGGCTTCAGCCCCCATCCCGTCGGAAGGACAAGGTTCAGGAGCCAGTGCTCCCAGACATTCGCTCCGCCGGCGCCAGTGTTACTGGCGACGCCAAGGATCTTGCCTATCCGGTGGTCCTGGAAACCTGCGGCAAACATGTCGGTTGCAGAGTAGCAGTTGCCGTCAACCACCAGCACAACAGGGCCATAATAGCGCTGCCCGATCGAGTTGCAACTGACCGGGTCGGTCAGCGGGAAGGCATGAGAATACAGAGAGCCCGTCTCGACTGCCTCCTCAAGCGATGGGCGCCATTGATCAAGGGGAATCTGGGAACCGACCGGGTTGTTACGTGATAGATCGAGTGTACCCGGCGTGACGACGAACTGCATACGTTCAGGTTCGATTCTCGTCGCGGTAAGTGTCTGGAGCAGTCGCTCGGCAGCCAGGATGCTGCCGCCTCCATTGCCACGCACGTCTAGGATCAGACCATTTGGTGGAGTGCTCCCGAGCAGCCGGACGAATTCCGCAACGAAGCCGTCAGCGTCTTCAACATGAAATGTTCGGATCTGGATGTGGCCATAGGTTACGCCGCCAATGTCGATGGTCCTGGCCCGGAACGCAGCGTTCCAGGGCACCATGACGCTGATCTCCGTGCCGGTCGGATTTTCCTCCAGCGAGTCAGGCGATGCGCTAGCGAAAAAGCCCGAGACTTGCTCACCGAAATTAGCGCTTTGCAGGTTCCGCAAGGCGCCGGAATCGAAGATGAGCTGGCGCGCCTCCCGCACCGCATCCGCCGCGTTATCGAGGCCGAGCACCGCGGCCTGCCCGAGATTTCGTGACAGCAACGCCGCGGGAACGGCAGCTGCCGGCTGCGCCGCCTCCGCCGGAGGCACGATCTTGGCCGGTTGATCGAAGATGACACTCGCCGACCGCGCCATGCTGTGTCGGCTAAAATCCACCGACACATTCGCCGCGAAGGAGATATCCGCCGGAGGCGCCTGCGGAGGTTGCGGCTGAATTTGCGCAAGGGGCGCCGACACGGCCGTCTTGTCGGAGCCGCCCGACGTGGTCGGCGCATAGCGGACGAACCATTGCTGCCGCATCTGTCGCCGCTGAGACAGATTCTTCGGATCGCCGTGTCGCGGCAGAAATTCCAGGTCGACGAAATCGGCATCCGGCGGCAGAGCTGTATTCATGGGCCGGATTGTCAGAGAACTGACGCCTCGCGCGTGGCGCGCCGCGTCGTTACTTCCGGCGGTCTGCTCGGCATTCGCACGCACGGCGCGCTCGATCGCCATCCCGTTCCAGTAGAACAGTTCGCTGCCCGACCCAAATTCGGGAGCGGGGAATTGATGGCCGGTCAACACACGCGTTACAACGTACCTCCGAACTCCGTTCTCATAGAACGGAGCCACCTCGAAAGGCAGGTAGGCGATGTAATCGCGATAAGGCTGCGGAAGCTGATAATTCGTATGAAGGTCGCGTACCGAGTTGAAAACTTGAGTTAGCGTATTGTGAAACGCCAGTTCGTCCCGTTCACCGGCAGGAATATTGCTCTCCTGCATCAGCCGGCGCTGGAGCACGCGAAGTCGCTGGATCGGGCGCACCGCATGGATCGCTTCCTTTAACGGGCGATGGACATAGAAATTGTCGAGCATCTGGATTGCCTGGCCCACGATTAGAATACGATCCTGTTGCGTAAGAGTACCCTCGACGCTTTCGCGAAAGCTCCGAAGCGTCTTGTCGCCAGCCGGAAGCTGTTCGCCGGAGGCCGCGTCGGCAACAATCGGCGTTTCGGCCACCGTCTCCCAGCTGATCGGCCCGCCGGTATTCCTGGGCAGCACCAATTGGCTCTGGCGACGATTGATGCCATGGACCGACTTCGTTTTCGGCGGCTCGGCCACCTCCATCCCGGCCGGCGTGCGCAGTGCCTCTGTAGGCTGGCTTAAGCTGCGGCGACGCAGGGCCTCGGCCACCGCGGCCTCGGCGTTCAGGAACGTGCCGATCGGCTTGCCGGGATCTTCAACCAGCGTGGAGCCCGTTCCGGAAAGGATGTCCCGGACGTCGCCATGTGTCAGGTCCGGGTTCACCGACAGCATCAACGCGACGGTGCCAGCGACCTTAGGGGTCGCACCGGACGTGCCGCCGAAGCCGTTGCGGTAAGAGGAGTCCGACGCATGACCGCAGGTCAGGTCGTGGTTCAGGTCGCCTGGTGCCGAAACCACGACACGGCCGCCGTAGTTGCTGAAAAAGGCGCGTTTGTTCAAGTTGGCGTCGTATGCGGTCGCTCCGACGAGAATCGAGCCGGTTGGATCGAACGGCTCATCGGAATCGGTCCTGTCGGCCGGTCGATTGCCGTTGCCTGAAGCCACACAGACGACGCAGCCGTCGGCAATCGCAGCACGGATCGCACGATGCACGGATGGGATTTGCTCGAAATTGCCGCCGAGCGTAGTCTGAACCTCTACGATCACGACCTTGCGTCGGTTCGCTGAATTGGTGCGACGAACGAAGTCGACCGCCTCGGCCCACGGCTCTTCGAAGACGGGTGCGTTCGGGCCACTGTCCCCTTGGACCGCCCAAAGCGAAGCCTCCGGCGCATATCCGGCCATGCCAACGCCGTCTGCGCGCGCTCCGGCGATGCCGAGCACCGCAGTCCCATGCGCCGCGTGCGATCCTTGCGTCACATCGGCACCGCCATCGACCGCATTGTAGCAGCGATCGATGGAAGCCCGAAATTCCTGGTGAGATGTGCGGCAACCCCAGTCGATATCTGCGACCACAACGTTCGCGCCACGCGAATACTGCCAAGCCTGCGGCACGCGGGTGCGATGAAGATACCACTGCGATTCCAGTCCAGTTGCGGGGTCTGACGTGAGCGGTCCGTCGCCGATCTGCGGATCGGTAGGATCGGGCTCCGACAAGGCGAGCATTGGCGGCGCCGCCTTGGGCACGATAACCGCTTTGGTGACCTCCGGCAGTTGCTTGAGCGCTGTCGTCACCTCGGACGGAGGCGTACCCCCCGGAAAGCGCAGCCGCATGAAGCTGGACAGCGGCGGAAGGCGCTCCAGTGCACTTGCCTGTTCAACCGATGCAGATCCGATTGCGGTCGCGGCCCGAAGCGCATCGAGCCGCGCCTGTTCCGCCTGAACCTGCCCCTCTGTGAACACCGATCGCGCCTCAAGCAACCCATAGCGGCGCAAGACGCCGCGCAATGCCACGTCCGGCGGCGCGGCGCCGGCGCCTTCTGCGAGATAGCCCGCAATGTTGCTCGAGAGCGCAGAGCCAATTGCACTTGCGCTCGGTGCCAATTCAACTTCGACGACGAGGTCTTCTTCCGGTGTGGGCGGCTGACTTGCGGCTACACCCGACGATCCTTCGCCTGTTCCAACCGGTATGAACGGCGACCCCGTGTCCGTAGGGTCCAGCATCATAGCATCTTGCGCCTTGATCGGCTTGGGCGCCGTTTCCGAGGAATTGCGTTTTCTGGCCATCGGTTTGCGGCACCCAACCTCTAAGACATTGCTAATACTTCCGTTTTCACTTTTATCCTGACGCCAGCTTTTGGATACAATACTATCGATCAAATAAATTCAACTAGGAATTGATTTAGAGCGACACGCCGGCGTTCTGAATGGTTGGTAGTACGGAAGTTACTACGACCGCGCCCCTTGACCGGGCGATCGGAGACAACCGCCCGATGGCTAATCACAGGCTACCACCTAAAGCCCACGTCGTGCCGGCTCCTGTGTCATCTCAACTTCAACGAGCTCCGAAAGCTTGCGCCCAACGGCTTCAGTGTCGGCGCCTTCCGTCAATTCGACGCAACCCATTCGAGCTGTTTCAGCGCGCTTCGCCGTAGGATTCAGATATTGCGCAGCTTTTACTTCGGCCCACCCTTCGATCGTCGCCAGCAACTCATCCCGACGGAGTCTGGGGACATCCGGCTTAAAGTTGAACAGCAGTACATCCGGCTGGGGCAAACACACAGTCTCCTGCCGTTGCTAACTAAGCAATTTTGCCAAGTTCAGCCGGCCGGCGCCATAGTCGGGATGGAATGCAGCACCACCCATACCAGGCACAAGATCAGCCGAGTTCATCAACGCAGTTCTCACGTCATGCCCAGGCATCTTACCCTTGTTCGCGAGCACTAGCGCCGCCGCTGCCGCAACGTGCGGGCTGGCCATGGACGTTCCCTGCCAGGAGGCGTAGTTCGTGTCCCGCGACTTCGGCGCCCCCGGGATCGATGTTCCATCTGGTCTTGTCGCCGCTACGAAGCCCGTCTGACCAGGATAGGTCGGTAGCGTTGACCAGATGCCAACGCCAGGAGCGGCGATTGAGATGTGCCCCCCTCTGTTCGAAAAATCGGCGACCCTGTCATTAATTGTCGTCGCACCAACGCCGATCACACCTGGTATTGCTGCAGGGTAGGAAATTGGACTACCCAAACTGCGTTCATTTCCCATGGCTGCAACAACCGTCACACCGTCGGCCACCAACAGGTCGAACAACTGCCTTTCCTGCGGGTCAGGTTCACCCGGCCCACCGATGCTTAGATTGACGACATCAACTTTCGCGTCCAGGCACTCGCTTAGCGCACGACGATACATCACAGGATCCACATAATAGACGTACTCGTCTGGTCCTAGCAGCACCCGAAGGAGATCCGGCTCGTCATCAAAGATCTTCCAAGCCAGCAGTGCACAAGAGGCAATACCGCGTACTCCGAAAACGTTATCGAAATTTGCACAGATCGTTCCAGCGACATGAGTACCGTGTCCAATCACATCTTCGGGACCGGATGGCGCGGATACGCCTGCATAGCTATGCACATAACCAGCTATCCGACCAACCAAATCCGGATGCTGTTCGTCAATTCCAGTATCAAGAACGGCCACCTTTATTTTCATTGCATCCTGGAAACCAGGCAATCCCCGCGCTTCGCTCCAACCAATCCGCGCCAGGTTCCACATATCGCCGGCGGGAGGAATTGCCGCCGGCGTCGCACCTGTAACCTTGCTCCGGCGAGGGCGACGAACTGAGGCGTAGCGGACGGGGACGCGCGCGGCAAATGTGACATCCGGGTCGTTAGCAAGCTCGTCACGTAAGCGATTTTCGTCGCCCTCCGAGTCCAGCTCAACAATGCAAACACCCGCGTTTGCATCCTTGCTGCGTTTCTGGCTCGCGGTGGCGCCAAGCGTTGCAGCAACACGGCCCCCGCCCCCGCCGTATCTTGCTTGGGAACCGGCTATGGTTGCAGCCGAGCTAGCTAGAACCGGAACCAACCCGTCCCCTGGGCTCGCCGACGACAACGGGATAACCCGCTTGATCATGCCTCGCCGCGAAAGCCCCACCATCGCCGAAATGGCCGGGGAATCAAGCGACGCGGCAACGACACCCGGGGTCGCTCCCGGCCAGAACCGACCCATTGACGGTTGAAGACCCACGACGAGCATACCTTTGTGATACTCCGGCAATCCACGAACCGAAAACGACATGATGGTCACGTCCTCCGAACTGTTGTCGCGTGGGATAGCTGGTTTCAATCGGCGATGCTTCACCGCCCCGGATTCCAGCGCTACTTGCGGGAATTTGCGCGCCGTAGGGCGAAAACGAAATCCTGCTGAAAGAACTGCAGATCTCCATTGGCATCGACGAACATATTTGTCTGGTCGGCGACCGGCAGCGACGTGTCATGTCCAGGAGGCCCTATAGGGGTGAGCCCCTGGCCTGCTCCGTCTACACCAAAGAAGAACGGCATTTCATCTCGTACGTCATCAACTTTGGTTCGAATGGCCGCGTGGGCATGACAGCTAATGCAGGAAGAATGCTCAAAACCGCCCTCTATTATCGGATCAGAAAGGATATTTGGGCGTCCCATTGAATCGACGAAATCCGATTCGACACCGCTGAGTTCATAGTTCTGCCAAACCGTTCCATTGAGAGCAGCCGGTCGACCAACAGGATCAGGTTGTGGAAATGCTGGCGTTGGCCCGTCAACTTGTCGGAACGAGGTCCAGAACCAGTTCGGAACCTCTTTAGTAAGAATATGCAACGCGGCGAGACCCCAGAGCACACCGTTCTCGTCGCGGTGCGTGTAATAACGACCAGAGATCTCAGGCTTCTCCTCGGCCACAGCAAATTTCCTCCACGAGGCTTTCACCTCAATCGACTCAAGTGGAAATGACATCTTCTGCGCCGCGGCCAACATGGCCTGCATGAATTCTTCTTGTCCCTCGACGGAATAGAGTCCGTTGTCACGGATAAAATCGAATGTTGGCTTGTTCATTCGTGTTTCGTTGGTCGGCTCGCCGGGATCGAGCTGAATGCCGATGCCGTTCTTGCCTTTCAACAGCTCCGCGACCAAGACCGACGATTTTGGCGGATCAACAATCTTCGCAGTATTGCTGGGCGGCGTCTCCCATGTCTCAGGTTTCGTGGCTGGGTCCAAGAACACTTCGGTCCGGGCTAATTTCCACGTCTCCCAGACCACCTGCCCGGCATCGCCGATCTTCTTCGAAGGATCAGCAATTCCACGCCCTTGGGAAAGGTCGGCGGGATGATTGACTGCCAAGAAAAGATCCCAGGCGTGCTTGTGAGGCTGATTGATTGCATCTGCAGGATTGGGCCGCAGTACAGGGGCTCCACTCTGCCCTTGTAAGGACGCTGGAAAGATTGTGCTGAGGACTAAAAGTGCAGCGGCACAGCCGCTCATGCGTGCAATCAAGTTCATTTTCGTTTTCCTCCTGGATCAGGCTGGCGCTCCAGCCTCAAGCCATGCACGAACACGATCGATCTGATCCTGAGAAACAACGGGGCGCCCCGCTGGCATTCTCCTGAACGTTGCTCCGGCAACTCCAACGTCGCGCCCGAAAGGCTGGCGCGCTTCGAGCGCCTTGACAAGGTTTGACTCTACCGGGTCAAACCCATTGCCCACCTTGGACGGCGCAATCAGTGCCACGCTGCCAAATACCTTGTATGCGACAAATTCATCGCGCGTCAGCGTACGCCAGAAATTCTTATGTGCGCCAATGTCATCTGATGACACAGCGCCCTCGAGGATGCCTACTATATCCGCATATCTATCAATCATCACATAGATCCGAGAGCGCACAGCGAATAACACTTTTTCAGCGAAAACCTGCTTACGCTGCTGTGTTTTTCTAACCTAAATTCATCATGGGTAAATACGCATACTCTGATAAACTTTGTCTAGATTATTTCTTGTTGGGACAGCCTTTCTCGGGGTCAGGTTTTTAATTAGGCGGCCTTCAGAAGATTCCCTGCTGGCACGTATCTACATCATCCGGTTATGTTGCGGCAAGTTACTGCCACCGGCTCCGGGCTGGCTTGCGTGATGTTGTAGAGTTTGTCGCCTGCTTTCATCATGACGCAGCCCGCCTCAACACTGGCTTGCGCATCCGGAGGCTGTGACCTGCAGGCCTGTGTGCCGGATGCAAGCCCAACGACGATAGTTGCAGCGATGAAGATGGCCTCCGTTCTCATGCTTCCTCCTGATGCCGATTGTTACTATGCAGGCACGCGCAGCAGGTTCTTGCTGCTTTCGAGGAATGGCCGTTGAATGCCGCGACGAACCAGCAGCGAATGGCCTATGCCCAGGATCTTCCGAACACTTGCCAGTGCCGCCTCATTCACTTCTATATAGGCGACAATGTACCACTCACCGCTTTCTTCCCTCGCCATGCCCATCGGCTCGGCCCGCCATTTGAGCGCGCCGTGGTGGGGCATGAAGTAGGTTTCCTGGATGCCGCCAACGGCGCTGAGACCCTCATCGAGTGCGTATTCCATCACCGCGCAGCACAGCTGAGTCAGCGTGCCCCGCAGACCGGTCGAGCGTTTGTCGGGCACGACGAAAGTGCGTGTCCATTCGGCCCAATCGGGACGCCTGGGCACGCCCGATTTTTCGCACATGTGAGAAAAGACCTCCGAGACCATGTGCGGCTCGCTCGTTGGAATCAATCGAGCCGAGGTCACCACGCGACCGTCTTCGATACCCAGCAGATAGGTTGCCGCTTCCGTATCGAACTGGTCCAACTCGCGACCATCCGGGCTCGCAGGTCGCCAATGTTTCTGGTGCACGAAAAAGTCGTGCCGCCGGCGCAAAAACTCTTCGAATTCGTTTTCGTAAAGATGTTTGTTATGCGCGTTGACGACATGCGCAGCTATCATTGCGCGATCCCCCGATCGTTCTTCGGGGGAATAGTTGCAGTCTCGCTAAAGTACGTCACCTGTCCGATCGGACAGTTGACACGTTCAGGGATGGATTAGACGCCTGCGAACTGCTTCGACGACGGCTTGCGTGGTCGAAGCGACGCCAAAAGCCTCACGGGCCCGCGTAGCGTGCCATTTGACAGTGCGCTCCGTCACGCCAAGGATCTGGGATGTTTCCGACGAAGTCTTGCCTGCCGCAGCCCACAAAAGCACCTCCTTTTCGCGATCCGACAGCATACCTTCATCGCCGTCGTCGTCATTTGACAGAGCCTGGATCGACATGCCGGCGTATACCGCCATCGTCACCAGTTGCACCTGCTGTCGCGGAGAGAGCGTGCAGGACTTGGCAGAGGAGGCGAATGACAAGACAGACTGCCAATGATGGACGCTGAGCATTGGCACGGCAAAACCGCTCAGGATGCCGAACTCTGTCGCTTCGCTTGCAACGCGTCGCGAACCTTCCGTATCGGACCATTTGGCGGGGACGTCGGCCCAAAGGAACGGCTTCAGGGTTTTCGCCGAGTATATGCAGACGCCATCAACGGCGGCATGCTCGGCCTCGACATAACGTTGGAACCAGCCTGCGGGCCAGCCATTCAGTTCAACCATCGGCGCCAGCTTTTGCCCTCCAAGTGGCACACCACTCAGGATGAGATGCTCGAAGCCGAGATTTCTGACCGTTTCAAGAAGATCATTTAGCAACGGCCCGGTTGCCGTGTGCTTCCTGCAGCGTTCGACAAAATCAAACACGTCTGAATCAATCATGTCAGCGACCCCGCCCACACTCGCTGAAACAAGTATATCGGAAAATTAGAGGCTTGGAATGTATTCTGACAAGCCAGCGCTGGCTCGACAGCGGGCTGAGTGCGGGCCTTGCTTCGATATGGGGAGTTCCCTGCCGGCCTCAAAAATCTAGAGGTGGACGGCGGCCATAAATTCCTCGGTTGAGCGGGTTAGGACGCTTGCTGAAACTGCAACCGACTCCGCAGTTCTTGGCGCACCTCTGTGCGATGCAAGGCCAAGGCTCTCGCCGCGCCGTGGAGGACGAGGCCACAAAGGCCAAGGCCTTCCCGTATTATCTCGTATGGTTCCGCCTCCACTCACATCAATGCGTGCTTTGCACCAGAAACCGACATTTCCGGCGAGGCTCCTGAACTGACAACATTGCCCTTCGCCCACAATGCGTGGATGCCAGAGTTGGCCGACTGTCGACCGTCGGGGCTCCTAGCTGATCTTCAATCCATTGCTCGGCGCGCCTGTTCAAGGCTTCGCGGACCTCGGCGCCGAAGCCACCTTCGGCCACGGCGACAGGCTCGCGAGCGATCGCCTGGCGGTCGAGCCAGGTCGCACCCAATGCGCCAACTTGTTCATTCACACCAAGATCGGAGCGCACTGCCAGCACTGCCCGGCGTTGACCGCGAGCATCATCGAATTTGCGCAACTCGACAATCGATCCCGGTGCGCTGTCGCCAGTGGCTTCCAGATCGGGAAGCTTGATGTGATGGGTGCGCCCGTCGCTGCCATCGACCACGGCATAGGTGTTTAGTCCCGGCATCTGCTGGATAGGATCGAGCGTGAATCGTTTTGGCTCTTTTGTCCAGATTTTGCAGATGAACTCTTATGGCGTGAGGCCCTTCAGGATCTTTAGCCTGCGTCCGAAATTGTAGGCGCTGATGAAGTCGGCGAGATGGGCTTCGAGCTGCTGGTGGCTGTCGTAGTGGAAGCGTCGGACGGTGGCTTCCTTGATGGTACGGTTCATCCTTTCGACCTGTCCGTTGGTCCAGGATGCTTCACCTTGGTCGTGCGATGCTCGATGCCGTCTTCCCGGCAGGTGCGCCCGAAGATGTGCTCCATGGCCGTGCGGTCCTGCTCGCGGTTTGTGAACTGGATGTCGGTGAGGGACGTGTGGATTTTGTAGGGAACCGCCGGGATGAGGTGGCGCAAGAGCTCGGCTGCGATCATCTTGGTGGCCCACTTTTGCAGTTCGACATAGGCGAACTTGCTCGTCTGATCGATGGCCACGAAGAGCTACAGCTTGCCTTCAGCCGTCTGCACCTCGGCGATGTCGATGTGGAAGTAGCCGATCGGATAGGTCTTGAACTTCTTCTTGGCTGGTTTGTCGCCTTCGACTTCAGGCAGGCGGGAAATGCCGTGGCGCTGCAGGCAACGATGCAATGAAGAGCGGGGCAGGGTCGGAATCGTTGGCTGCAGCGCGTAGAGGCAATCGTCGAGAGGCAGCAGCGTGTGCCGCCGGAAGGCGACGATCACCGCCTGCTCCTCGATCTGGGGACCGTCGAGGATGGGTTTGTCGGCCCCGTTGGTACATCGGCGACCGACGTCCGCCCTTCCACTGATGACCGTCTTCTGGTTGATCCCGTAGCGCTTCGCCAGCGCTCTCAGGCTCTCTTGACTATTTTGTATTGCTCGACGGACTGCCTCTGTCGTCGTGGTGCTGTCGTGTAGAACCTGGCCCATAGTGCCTCCTTCCATTCGAAAGAAAACAATGCACCATCAAAGCTCGGGATCAAACACATAGGCTGCGCCACTCAACTCGTCGTCAAGCCCGCGTTCGATCAGACGGCCGATGATGGGCGCGTTAAGACTTTCCGCCGCCAGAACGCAACTCGTTGATCCGCGCTCGACGCTTGAGCACCCAGCGCACGGTTCATGCGCTTGATGATGTCGCCACGCTCGCCGAGTTCGCGCAGTGTGACCTCGGCTTTGTCCTCAATCACCCATTGGCCAGGCCCGATCTGATCGGCCAGACCAAAGGTTTCGAGCTTGCGCAGACGGCCGATCTTCAGCGCGTGATAGTCGTCCGGTCGGCTATGAGGACGGGGGGCTAGATCGATGACACCGGTCTCGCGGCTGTCGCGAAGCAGTTGGCGATCGAGTTGCGTCCAACGTTCGGACTGGATCTGTCTTTCGAGCGAGCGGCGGATGTCGAGATCGCTGCGCGGCCCCAGTTCCTGGGTGATCCGGTCGCGAGCCCGGTCGCGCATTCCTTCCTTGATGTAGTCGCGCGAGATGATGACCAGGTACTGGCCGTCGTCGCGCACACCGCGTACGATCAGATGGACATGCGGATGCTCGGTGTTCCAGTGATCGACGGCGACCCAGTCGAGCCGTGTTGCGAGATCCTTCTCCATCTGCCCGGCCAGATCTCGGGTGAAGGATTTCAGGTCCGGCATTTCAAGGGCGTCGTCTGGCGAGACGATAAAGCGGAAGTGATGCCGGTCGTACTGGGTCGTGAGGCGAAGGCCTCTCCATCGGTATTCTCGGTCCCCGACCCGAACAGCCGCGCCCTATCCCCGTCCCGGGTCACGCCGTTGCGCCGCAGATACATGAGATGTGCACCAAGCGGGGTAGCGCGCACGGAATGACGAACGACGCGGGCCTTGATAACGGCGCCGCGCGAACGCGAGGTAATGAAGCGATTGGCCTGGATGCTGGCGCGCTGACCGTGACCAAACCGAGAGCGATTGCCGTGAAAATCCGGCCCGAGCGCGAATGCCGCCCCCTGCTTTTTTCGCCGCCGCCAATGCCTGTGCGATAAACGGCCGGACCTGCTGGGCACGGGTCGAGCGAATGCGACCGGGCCGAATGCGAAACTCGCGCTCATCGTCCATGGCGCGATCTTGCAATGTGGGAAAGAGAACGCAGATACAACGGCTTGGGCGTTCCGCACACATTGCGCTGCTGTCTTGCAATGTGCCAACGCACCAGAAAATCCAGCAATAACAACCACAAAACCGAGGCGCAATGTGCGCCCTTTTATCTTGCCATCTCAATCGGTTGTGTTTTGCGATACTTTGTAACCATCGTCGTCCATCCTTACATCTACGATAATATGCGAATCTATTCTCTGCGCTACGATTCCGCTTTTGACCGTTGAGTTCCGATACGCCGTGCAATCTTCCGCGCTCTGCGACGGTGTGGTTCGGCTGCATGGTTGCAGCGCTCGAACCGTCGTGGCGCATTTTTCCATCGGAGTGACGGAGCAGCGTCACAGGCAATCCGGCGCGGTTCGGCCGACTGTTCGTCAGCGCGGCCGCAGGCAAGATAACGTGCGTTTCGTCGCTCCTGGTCTGCATCGGTTCTCATCCGCCGGGGCGGATCTCGTTGTGTCAGATGGCGTCTGTTAGCGTGAGGGCGCCATGCGTTTCAACCGCCGTCGCGCCGCTCATCGATGCGCTCCGAGCAGGCGCCGATCCTTGATGTGGGCGCGTTGCGCGGCGTCGGCCTCGCCCGCAGCCGGATCGCCGACATAGAACGTGCCGTCGCTCAGATCGCATGCATGATCACCGCCAGCTTGCGCGCCACCGCGACACAAGCCTTGCGGTGGCAGGAGCGTTTGGCGACCTCCTGGCCCCAAGTCTTGACCTTGTCCCTACCCTTGAAGCGCGTCATCAAACCTGACGCCGCCTCGTAGAGCGCGTGCCGCACGTCCGCGTCACAGGCCTTGGAGATCCATCCCTGAATGTCGATCGTTGAGCTGGACTGCCAGCGCCGCGACGTCAGCCCGAAGTAGGCCGCGACGTCGCGCGAGCGGCGAAAGCGCGACGGATCGTCGATAGCCGTCATGAAGGAAAGTGCCGTCACCGGGCCGCCGCCGAGGATCGCCATGAAGCGTCGACACAGCTCGCTGCGCGCCACCATTTCACAACGAGATCGTGCAGCCGGCATCGCCGCGCGTGCCGACAGCATGGCGTCCATCAGTTTGGCCGACAGCGGATCGTCGGCCACAGCTTGGCGAACCGTCTGCTCGAAAGCGCGCGTCCGACCTTGCCAAGGGGATGCCGAATGCCTTCAGCGAGTGCCCGATGGCGTTCTCCAGGTCGAAAAACTTGGCCTTCAGATTGCGCCGGCTCATCAGCAGAAGCTTCGTCCGGTAGCAGCTCTCTGACTTGATGTAGGCTTGGCGGAACTAGCCGGTGCACATGATGTGGGCGATGCCGAGTCCATCAGCCCTGTCAGTCTTGTTGCGCTGCGCCGACATCGCACCGCGCACGTGCTGCGTCTCCAGGCAGATCGCCGGCAGGCCGAGTTTCTTCAGTTCCGGATGCAGACCGGCGACAGTGATCCTGCCTCGTGGCCAACGCGGCGCAGGCTCGGCAGAAACGGCTTCAGCACCGCAAACAGCGCATCGAGATCCGTGACCGCCGTCGTCACAGTTGCACCACGCCATGATCGTCGACGACGCATAGCGCTCTCTCATCCATCGCCACGTCCAGTCCACAAAAGAGCTCCATCGTTCGCCTCCCGCGTTGCTTCACAGGAGCAGATTTGCCGCCAAGTCGCCGGCGACAGGCGGGAAGGCCGCTAGGCGTTGCGGTCTATTTAGGGTCGGTTTGATATTCACGACTGGGATCATGCCAGAGAATCGGTTGAGGGTGTCTCGTCCTGGCATGACGTCGTCGGCTCTCGAGAGACGCGACCACAATGTCGCGCAGCACAAAGAATAATGGATCAAATCCGCCATAACCGCCGCGCTTCTCCCCGGTGGAGTGCGAGCGCTGCCGCAGGCGCGATGACGATCTTGAGCGGGAGCGGCGCTTCGTCTCCTACGTCACCGTGACCGGCAAGGACAGCGACACTTCGTAGCTACCCCCGCTGTTGCCATCGAAATCAAACTCATAAAGCGTGAGTGGTCCGATAGCGGTCGCGCGCTGGCCCAGGAAGAATGAAAAGGCCCCCGGTACAGCCATGAACAAATGAATCCTTTGCCCCGGCGCAGTGTCACGGAGAGCCTTAATCTTGGCGACCAGAGACTCGGCCAGCTCGAATGCGTGACGGCCGCAGCTGACGGCGCGGGCCCCAGGCGTCGTCGCGATCCGCGCGTCAAGCGTCGCGCGCGCTGCGGGCAGCGACACGGCCGCGTATCTGGACACCGCGGCGGCTACGTCATGAGTGAGACTCACGGTGACGATTATCCCGCCTCCCTCCGGCTTGCCGTCGTGCTCACTGAAGGCCCATCCCGGCCAGGCGTTATCGAGAGGCTGGTCATCAGGAGCCCAGATCGCGCGGCCCGTCGTGCGTTGCTCCAGCTCGATGAGGCGCCCCGATTTGATGTTGAGGACCGAACCTGCCGCGAATGAAAGCGTCAGATGGGCGTCGAGGACAAGCCTGATCCGTTCGCTCTCGCGCGCAGCTTCAAGAAGAAAGGTCTTCAGCGCCGGATACAGCGTCCCCTGCCAGTCCGAGTCCGGCCGTATCTGGCGATCGGCAAAACCCGGCACAAGGTTGAGCACTTTGGAGCAGCGGTCTTCCAGACGGTCGGTTGCATGCTCGAATGACTTGACGCCGTAAACCCGCGGACGCCCCTCGCCGGGCTCGCCGATCAGGCTTTCTTTCTCGCAGTGGCCACGGAAATTCGCGCGCGTGAATTCCAGGCGGCCCTGCGCAGCCCACTGATAGACCACTTCATCATAGATGAAGGCGCTCTCGTTCAGGGGGCTACGTTTCAGCCCCACTGCCCGGAAATGCAAGTCGAGAAGCTCGCGCAGCCCGTCCAGCGATTCCGACGTTTCCGAAAAAGCGAGAGTCCGCGCGAGGATGCGCAGTTCGTCGTCCGTGACACCGAGGTGTTCTCGCCAAAGCTTGCGCACCCGACCCATGCCGCTGTTGTCGGTGGCGGTTCCGAAAAGCATGCCGACACGAAGGGTGTGCGACCGCTCGTTGACGAGCGCGCGCAGCGGGTCGGCGCGATCAATACGCCAGTTGCTAGCGAGCCGGAAGCGCGTGCCCATGCCATCAGGCGCGTGGTCGCGCTGCGCCTTGATGGCGCGCTGCAAATGAGACCGCGCCGTCGCACCGAGAAATGCCGGATCAACCAAGCTGGCATGGCCGTAGCTGTCGGGGCTGACGTGCCATTTGCATTGTACATGTTCCCGGCGTAGCGGGTGCCCTTCCTGATCGAGAAGAGCCGGGTCGTACTCGACCCACATGTCATCAAACCCGTTCGCGCCGCTTTCGAAGCCGACCTTTACGACGGGGCCGTGGGGATCGAGAAGCAGCGCCGCCTTCTGCCAGAAAAGGCGGGCTTGATAGGCCGCTCCATCGCGGGCGACGATAACAGCTTGGGTCAAGACTGGTCCTCCGTAAAAGCTGCGGTCACGTCGTCTTGCCGTCGCGGAAGCGCGGCGTGGCCTTCATGGCCTGCATGATCTCAAGGGCTCGCTCGAACCGGACAGGCCGGTCGGGATAGGCATCGAGTATGAGTGTGGGCAGCAGGCGCTGCGTCAGGTCGGAGAATGTGTAACCAACGGTGTCTTTTTCGCCGCCGGTCAGCTTCACGATCTGATCGATCTGCGCCTTGTTGAAACCCAGCTCTGTCAACGGGTCTTCGATGACGGCGCGGCGCTGCTTGTCGCCGGGCCTGTCGAAATCGAAAATCTCCGCAGCGCGCCGCTGCACGGCCGGGTCAATGGCCGACAAACGGTTGGTGCAAAGAACGACGGCCACCGGCAACTGCTTCTCGGCAAGCCGGTCCACGCCGCGGATAAACGCGTTAACGCCCGCCCGGTCCTCGTGGTGCATCTGGGCGCTTTCACGGCTCTGCGTAACGGCATCGGCCTCATCGACCAGAAAGATGATCCCGCCCGATGCCTTCCCGGACGAACGCTTGAGTTTTTCCGCCGCAAGGAGCGTGGCATCGAAAGCCGCCGACAGCAGCTTCGTCATTTCGCCCACTTTGCCGCTGCCCCTCGTTGCAAGGGACAAGGGGTAGAGCGTGACGCCGATCTTCTCCTGTCGTGCGACCGCGTCGCCGACGGTTTCAGAGAGCGCTGTTTTTCCCGTTCCCACGTCGCCGGCCAGAATGACAAGTGGCGGGCGCCGCTCCAGATAGTCGAGCGCGACGGACGCGCCCTTATGGTGCTTTTCGGCCCACTCGCGCGGCCCGGCAGGATTGACGAGAACGCCGAGAACCTTGGCGAGGCGCGTCTTCGCTTCATCTATGCCGACAAGCCGGGCAAGCCGCCGCGCGGCCCCCATGTCGGGGAAATCGAGACGGCGGTCGAAAAGGTCGTCAATTGAAATGGCGTCGCTCATATCTTCCTCACTGTGCTGCGGCCGAGGCCACGACCGCCGGCAATGTAGTTGAGATCGTCGGTCCAATAACCCGATTCGAGCGGCGGCTCAGTGCCCGACGACCGCTGAAAGGGGCAGGCGTTCTCGATCGCCTGACGTTCGGCGGCGGTCTTGTTCGACCAGTTGCTGTTGTGGACGAGGAAGGACGTGAAGGTGCCGCCGGCGACGTCAAGACGCGGTCTGATCTTGCCCGGATCATCGTCGGAGACAAGGATGCCGCCAGCCAGTGCGCGATAGCGCACGGCGGCCTCGGTCCACTTGCCGTCACGCTTGAAGCCGTATGTCACGGACTCGACGACGTCGTGCCGGAGATACTCGACGATCTCCTTCTCGTAGTTGTCGATCAAGGCCGTCGACGGCACGCCGTTATACAGCGACTGGAACCGCAGCAGGTCGGTGGCAACCTTCGATGCGATCCGCCGGGCATGGGCGATCGTGAAGGCTTCGGTATCGGTGATGGAATAGGAGCTCATACTGCCTCACACATTGAACGTCGGGCCAAAAATCTTCTGCCAGTAGCGCACGGTCTCGCCCTTGGTGATCGCGCGCAGCGCCGAGTCGATCGCGTCACCCGCATCAAGAGCGGCTTCGACGATCTTCTCCTTGTTCTGCTGAGTGTAGAGGGCGCTGACGTTGTTCTTGTTGTTGACAGGGTCCCAGATTCGGACGGGCGCGCCCGTCGCCGCGCAAATTGCCGGGTTGTAGTAATCGGAGAAGGCGATGGCCGTTTCGAAGTCGCCGTTGGCTATGAAGGCGAAGACCTTCCCCAGCGCCGACGGATAGTCGTTCAACGCAAGGCCGCGGTCGGCGAGATAGGCGACGATCAGCTCGATCATGAAGGACTTGAACCGGAAATTTTCGTCCTGCTGCTTGATAAGCTGGCTCCAAAACTTCACGAACCGCACGACCTGCGCGAAATGCTTGTCGTTGGCGGATTTGCGTTTGCGGATGAATTCGAGGTGCATCGGCACGCTCGTCATCAGCTTTTCGCCCGTGTCCTGCGAAACAAGGTCGCCGCGCCACTGCGGATCGCCCGCATAGAGAATGGGGACGATGTCAACTTCGTTGCCGGTGGTGATGAAATGGACCCCGACGGAATAGGTCTTGCGCTTGATCTGCTCGGGTCTGAAGTTCGGGAACGCCGTTTCAAGCTTCTTTGCCAGCCAGTCGATCAGGTCTGAGATTTTGTCCGGGGCCGAGTCGGAAGAAACGTAGCAGCCCACGTCGATATCGCTGATCGACTTCAGCGCCGTGCCCTTGGCGAGGCTTCCGGACAGCATCATCTTGCGCAGTGCAAAGTCAGGGTGGTCTGCCAGATAAGTCTCCAGGCGGTCCCGCAACCGGTTCGCCTGAGCGCGCAAATCCGCCGCATCATCGCGCTTAAGGTTCACCCGTTCGTCGGCAAAACGAACCAGGTCCGCGTGACTTACGTGGTCGCGGCTCATGCTACGCACTCCTCTTAATTGACGATTCTTTATGCTTGGGTTAAGTTACTATACGGATCGTGTTTGGCTGTCAATATAGTTTCTATCCCCATCGGCGAGGCTTGCAATGAATAATGAAGTGACCGGCATCCGGTGGGGCGTCGAACAAAGGCTGGAATTCATAGAATTCCGCCTGTTCTGGGAGGGCGGCGTCCGCCGGAAGGACATCATCGATATGTTCGGCGTGTCGGTGCCGCAGGCGTCCAAGGACTTGACGCTCTATCAAGAACGGGCGCCGGGAAATGTGGACTACGACAAGAGCGCCAAGCGCTATGTCGCGTCGCTCAATTTCAAGCCGAAGTTTTTGCAACCCGATTCGGATGCTTATCTGTCGCGCCTGCGCTCGCTTGCGGAGGGATTGGCGAAGCCAGCGGAATCATGGATCGGCTACCGCCCAGATACGGACATAGCCCTCACTCCGCACCGGGAGGTCGAGCCCATTGGGTTGCGCGCTGTGCTCGATGCCATGCGCGGGGGAAAATCGATAGAGGTACTTTACCAATCCATGAGCGACATCCGGACCGATCCGGTATGGCGGCGGATGTCTCCCCATGCCTTCGGTTATGACGGGTTTCGTTGGCACGCGCGTGCCTACTGCCATATCGATGAAAAATTCAAAGACTTCCTGCTGCCGCGCATTCTTGACGTGCGGTCCCCCGGACCAAGCGGAGCGAGTGGGCAAGACGACGTTCTGTGGCAAGAGCACGTTACAGTGGAGATCACGCCGCATCCGCAGCTGACCGAAAGCCAGAAGGCTGTGGTCGCGAAAGACTACGGCATGCAAGGTGGCAAAGCCGGCCTGTCGGTTCGCTTAGCGATGTTGTTTTACGTCTTAAAAAGACTTGGCTTGCTTCGTGATCCGGAGAATGAGAAGCCACGCGCCCAGCATATTGTTTTGCTCAACAAGGATTATGTGATGGCGGCCCAAAAGCGTGCGGAGTTTTACGATGTCGGTATCACCAGCGCTCCTCTCTCATAGTCAGGGCGGCCCTCGACCTCGGCCCGGATCACGCTCGGATCACTTGTTTCTCAGAGGCTCCCAACTCGGCCCTCCGCCACGAGGCCCGAAGGACCGAGCTACCAAAAAAGCAATTTTAGATCCCACACGTCCTGTGCCGGTGTTCCTGTACGCGGAAGCACCTCACGTTTCGCGATAGTCCCCATCTGACCTGCGAATAGCGCAAAGGTTCCAGGGTACGCCTGCCCGTTCGATCATAACCTGGAATGCTCCACTGGGTCTGCCGTTGATCGACCCTACTCTCGAGCGACATGGCCGTCGAAAGTGCGTCAATCGAGCTGCAAGTCTTGACCAGGAAGGCGGCGGACGACCTCGGCAAATACCAGCTCTGGGCGTCGCTGGCCCTCGAGCCACTCAGCAAGGCGTTCTTGGCTGGCAAGCAACCCAGCCTGGCTATCGATCCAACCCATTGGCAGTCGAGCTCTTCGCCACTGCTGGCATCCGCGTCTGGACGGATTTAGCGCGTCTGGACAGAATTAGGTTCGTCGATCGAGAACGGTCACATTCGGCAGGCCATCACCCGCCAGGATGTCACCAAGTTCTCCGAGCAGGAGGTTGGTGTGGCCCTCGATGAGGCCTTTCTTTTCCAGACGCCAACCGCCATCGCGCAGCTTCTCCGCAATCGGGCGATCGATGAGCACGTAGTCGACGGCGATGTCGGCCGGGACCAAGGTGGCGTTGAGTAGACGGTCGTTGCGTCTGAGGTTGGTGGCGTCGATCACCACGCTGTTCCCTGCGGCGAGTGCAAGTCTTGCACGTTGCCGCACCGTGTTGAACACGGACTCCTGGCCTCCGGTCATATTGTGGCTGCCATAGAGCTCTTCGCGGATCGCATCGGCGGATATCACCAGCTCGGTCGAGTAGTTGGCCGCGGCATAGGAGCTCTTGCCCGCCCCGGACGGACCGACCAGCAGGACGAGGCGTTGACCGCAGCGCGGCCAATCCCAACCGACGCCGCCGGCGAAGCCCTCGGTATCCCCAAGCATCATCTGCCAGCTCCTGGATGCCCTGACGATGAGCGAAGCGTCGCCGGGCTCCATATGTGCCATCGATGTCCTCAGCGTCTTGAGGTCTCGGAGAAGGTTCGCTTCGAGCGGCGGGATCTCATCCTTCAGATGATAGAAGACGTCATTGATCTCAAGCTCGAGGGGATGGTGGTACGTTCGCTCCGTGTTGTTCTGGAAGGTCTTGGTGACGGGCAGGATCGAGGTGAGCTTGCCGAAGTACCTTTCCACGAACGCCTGGCGGATCTGTTCAATCGCGGGGAAGATGGTCGCGACGTGTGCCCGCCATACCCGTCGTGCCAAGAGCTCCCTGGAGCCCAGGAGCGCCAGAGTGTGCATGTGCGGGGCTCCGTCCATCAGGTCGACGAGCCCGTTCGACCAAGAGGGCGTTCCAAGCTTGAGTTCCAGTGCGCTGAGGAGCTGACGCGGGTCGATCTGGTCCCCTATAGGGTGTTCAGTGAGTTGAAGCGCAATCCCAGGGTCCCAGCATGCGACTTCCGCGACAGTCGCTACGGCTGCCCGCTCCGCGAGACGACCGGACCGTCCGAGCCGCGACTCGACGAAGAGGTGCATATCCGCTCGGGAGACAACGTCTCGCCATTTCACCTCGGATGAACCAAAAACCGCTTCGACCTCATCGAGAGGGAGAGCCAGCGGTGTAAGCACCCCCAGGCTGGGGGCCGAGATCCTTCCGGACCGGGTTCGCTCATTGCGGAAGGTGCGGAAGAAGAGGCTCCACTGGTTCCACTGCTCGACACCCAGCTCGTCGATGAGGAACACGGCGTTAGCAAGGGCGGCCGACTCGATGAAGTCATTGGTGGATCGGATGCTTCCGGGTGGCGCCCCAGCAGCTGCGGCCAAGGCGTGAGCAGGCGATCGGGCGCCGCTCGCGTTCCGGGCGTCTACCAGGATTGCACGAAGCCCTCGCCCCTGCTCCAAAGCGGATACGAGGGCTAGGATCAGGCCGGTTGGCCGTCGTGTTGGGAAGGAGAGCCCGATCAAGCCGCCGTCGTCGGAAGCCAGCCGGTCGACGGCACGTCCTAGAAACGCTGATGGTCCTGGTAGATCCCACCAGTCCACGCTGCCCCAGTCGATGGTCACTACGAACCTCCGGCCCCGAGCAACGATCTGGCGAGCGCGTTCAAACGGTACGGCCGGCTGTCCTCGTCGCGAGCCGACCCTGCTCCCTGTGCCTCGAGCAGACCCATCATCACTCCGAAATCGACGACCTGCTGCCCCGCGAGGTTGGCACCAAGCTCCGCAACCGGTCCCTCACCTATCTCATAGGCGGTGATATCGCCCTCCGTGTATACCGCTACGGCCTTGAATATGTCGTACATCGCCCCTGCCAGGCCCAGTTCGCCCGGCAACGCTGGATCGCGGCGACGTCGAACTGCCGTATTCTCGAGCCTCGTCGCTAGGGATTTGGCGTTCACAGTTCCTCCCGTGGTGAACAATTGCTGCATCAGCCGGTTGAATCCGCCGGTTGCGGCCTGCAACGAAGCCCTGAAGTGCATCGGATCGAGATGCTCCTGATGCAGGAAATGGTCCGCTAGAGTTGTGGACCAGGTCTGCAAGGGCACGATCTTCACCTCCTTGGACAGTGCTTTGCTGCTCGGGTCGCGGACCCAATCCAGGGCGTGTTCCGGTTGCCCCACGAAGATCAATCGAACCTTCCCCTCGCGGACCGATCTGGCGCGGAGTGCCCCCTCGACCCACGCGGCGTTCCATGGACTGGCGTCATGAACGACGAGAAGCGCAGCGGGCTCTCCGGGCAACGGCCCCTTGAGGTCCTTGAGCATGGCATCCATCGACTGGAACGACCGGGCCGTGACGTGCCCGGTACCGCGCTTGTCCTCCCGGGAGCTCGAGGCGGAGGAGAGGGCGCCTGTGACCATCCCGATGTCGGAGAGCGCATTGCCGAAGATCAGTGTGGCAGGAGCCCTGTCCCGCAGCATGTCGTGCTCCTGACCCAAGGTGAGCGGACTGATCCCGCCCTCCTGTATGCGCATGGCCGCATTTGCTTTAAGCTTTCGGCGCATCGACCGCGGGTCGAAGACCGGTGGGGCATTGCGATCCATGAATTCGCCGAGCTTGGCCGCGATCTTGTCGTCGTTGCCAAGGAGCCGGAGGATCGTCGGCGAACGAAGCGCCCAGCGATCGGGCTGCACGCGACGCAGCACTCCCAATCCCTCCATCTCGTCAAGCAGATCCTCTGCCACCGAGAGGCGATTGGCCTCCCCGAAGGCCGCTGGCCACCAGGACGCGGCGGCGTCGCGGACCTCCACTGCGGTCATGCCTTCACCCACTCGGCCGTCCGCGGCATCGCGCAGGGCTCGCTCGGCGACGATGTTCGCGATGAGGGAGTACCGGTCCTCGATCTTGCTGATCGTGAAATCGAAGGTCTCGCCGATCTCCTTCGCTATCGTCTCGTTTTCCAGCGCCAGGCGAACGTGGTCCGACGTGATCCCGGTTATGGGCCGTCGCTTCTTCAACGTTTCCTTGACCAGTTCCCGAACCAGGCCCTCGCAGAATTTCTGCACCAGGACCGGGTAGTAGTTGCAGTAGCTGAGGATGCGCCAGACGTCCTCACGGTTCTCGAACTCATAACCCATGCCCGCGAGTGGGCGCTTGACCAATGCCTCGGCATCCCCGAGCTCGTCGTCCATGAGCGGCCCGATACGCTGGGGATCGGATGCGATATGCTTGAGGGGCGGGTTCTCGGTGTGCACGAGCCGCGTCACGTTGTGCAGACCCGCGAGCACGAACTTGAACCGTCGGTTCGTATCGTCCATTAGCCTTTGCAGACGAATGAACTGGACAAAATCCTTGGTTGCATCGGCCTGGATAAACCTATCGGACTCGTCCAGGAGCACCAGCACCCGCCGCTTGCTGTCCCCCGCCAGCCAGCGCCGTATCGTCTCGCTGAACCGATCGCTCTGCTCGACCGGTTTCGAGAAGATCGGCTTCAGCTCGCGGGACATCGATTCCCATATCTGCTCTTCGCCAGCATTGGTCCCGATGTCGTTGATGTTCACGTACGCCACCGCTGTGCCGGCTCCGGGGTCATCCTCCTGGGATTGCAGATGACGTAGGAGCGCGGTCTTGCCCAGGCGTCGCCCGCCGTAGACGATGCAACTGCCATGGGGCTCAAGAAGCTTTCTGCGCTCCTCGGCGCGCCCGAAGAACATCTCTCTCGGCACGGCCTGATTGCCATAGTCGCGGTAAGGATCCGCGAAGGAGAAGGGCTGAGCCAATTCGAACAAGGTCAGTCCGCGCGATTCGGGCTCGGAGAGCGTGAAATAGACGATGGACTCGTCGATCGCGAGCAACCGCCTTGATTTCTCGAGACTGGACAGGTGCTGCTGCCGCCGGCGCTCGGACGGAACCACATCGATCACGACGAAGACTAGCCGGAGGGCTCCTGCATCGGCCTCGATGCCGGCAACCTCGCTATCGGTGGGCATCTTGGGGCCGATGCAGAAGCGATACTCTCCCCCCGTAAGACTGCCGAAGTCTGGAAGAAGTACCGAGGCGCTGTCCGGCAACAGGTCCACGTGCATGTCCATGGTGTAGAACTTGCGATTGCCGCGCGGATTCGGTGACCGCAGCACGACATTCAGTCCAAAGCCTTCGAGCAACCGCACGAGGCGGCCTGCGACGTCTGCTTCTTGTCGCAACGAGGCGACCGCTCGCTTGAGCTCGTTCCACTCCTCCAGCACGTTCACCACATCAGCGCGACGATCCGCAGCGATCCGTCCGAAGTTCAGACCGGCGAACTCGCCGCCCCCTTCGATCACTGAAAGTATGCGATCCTGCTCGGTGCGAGACATCTCCGCCAACGCATCGGGCACCTTCGGGAAGTACGCTCTGTATCGAGGGTTGGGCGAGGTGGTCTCAGGCAGCCCGCGACCGTTCTCGAGGAACTCTACGTATTCGGTCGCCGTCAAGAGATCGTCGCGTTGCACCAATCCACGCACCGTATCCAGATCACCAGCAGCGGCCGTCCTCCTGGACTCCAACACCCCCAGTCTAGCCAGCAGCTGTTCGCGGGGACGGGTGAGAAGGACGTCGACCTTGCTCCTGACGTCCGCGACTAACCCGTACGCCGCCCTGAAGTCGAGTATCTGCTCGTCCTCCTCCGTTGCTTCCGTTCGTGCCTCCAAGGGCACGATCTCGGGCAATGCCCTGGGTTCGATTCGATCCAGCAGGGAGAGAAGCGACTGCGCTTCGTCGATGGAACCGACACCTCCCATTCGTTGGACGCGGTCGACCATCAACCTTGCGTCACGAAGATCCGCCTCGAGCGAATCCCTCTTCGTCTCCTCATCTGCAAGGCGAAGTTCGGACAGGCCTTCGGGATCGAAGTCGGCAACCCCGAACGATACCGCCATTTCGATCATCATCGACGCTGCGATGTGCGATCCGACAGCCAGTCGCTTCCGGATCGCGGTATCGAAGGCAGCCCCATCGGCGGCGCCATGGATTTGGTCCGAGCCCGCTCCGACGAGCGCGCTCGTGACCGTTTCTGGCGCGTACGGCGCCGGATACCAACCGCGGCCGAAGTTGAGCGCCGATACCCATAGGAGCTGCCCATGCAGAGCAACCAGATGATCGACTGGGCTAGGGGTAGATTCCCCGCCGTTCAGCGTTTTTTTGAAGCTGTCGAAGGCTTCTCGTGCGAACTTGACGGCGGATGCCTCCAGCGCGGTGGCCGCTGGAAACTGCGCGAGCGCGCCATCCAGGGTATCGACCGCGTCGGTGATGCCGGACCTCGCCTTCTGAATATTGGCCCTCATGCCTTTCATCACTGGCGCAGCGTCGGCGGAATCGACGTATTCCGCGCAGAGTTGCGCCAGCGACTGGATGAGACCGACGAGCTTCTCTCTTGCGATGCCATCGATGCCTGTGAGCTTGTATGTTGCGACCCGCTTCTCCGTCTCCTCGAGGAGGTGGATGACAGAGCTACGGTCGTTGTACTGGGCAGCGAACTTTCGGGCGGCGTCCAACGCCGACTGCCCGCCTCGTTCGACCCGCTCCCCAAGGTTGCCTAAGGCGCCATCACGGTTGGTAAGGGCACCACGAAGCTTGTTCCCCAACTGGAACTTGTAGCGCTTGGCCCCGAATTCCTCCAAGGCATGCTTGATCTTGTCAGCAAGGATGCGCGTGTACTCGTCGTCCTGTGCATCCTCGCGCGCCAGCCGAAGCAGGGAAGGAGTGAGCGAGATCCCGGATCTGAGCGGAGCTGCCAAGGCCTCCCTCAGCCCATGGACTGCTTTCCCAAGGCCCGGCCCCACCTGACGCAGGGATTCAAGGGCGGCCTTGGCGTCGGACTCGCCATGGAAGATCGCGAATGGTGCGAGCGAAGCCAGTCCCATGATCCGCCTTGCCGTGGTCGTTGATTGCTCGTCATCGAGGCTCTCGAACACCAGCGCGGCCTCGGTCATCAGGTCGTGGACCACGGAGCTGCCCTGGTGGGCAGCGTGGTTGAAGCGGCCCGCGAAGGCAGCAAGCTTCAATTCCGGCAGGGAAACGGCGAAATCCTGGTGCAGGCCAGCTCGACGCGCCGCCTCGGACAAGTGGAATGCAAGCCCGAACCTCTGTGTGACGACGAATTCCTCGAATCGCTCTTCGAGCTTCGCCACCATCGGATCCGGACCGGACGCCAATGCATCTTCGATCTCGTCCGGCTCGGTTGCGAACCGATCGAGGACGAGATCGGCATCCTGGACGGGCGGGAATTCATCCAGCTCATAGGAGGAATCCCAATCGCGCTTCGAAGAGATTTCGCCGACATCGTCCAGCGGTGTCGAGAAGGTCTCGTCGGCTTCCGTCGCGTCCGCTGAGAGAGAAGGCGGCTCGTCCAACGCGGGCGGTTCGGCTGCATCACCCGAAGCCTCGAACTGCCTGTCCCCGGGGGGCGGCGGGACCGGCGCCAATCGCTGCAGCACCTCGATCGCGGAGGCGATCACGCTGCGACCTGCTTCGATCGCTTGTATCCTCAGAGCGGAGGCTTCGTCCAGTCGAGTCATCAACATCTGCCGGAGGATGCGTTGCGCCTTGTCGATCTTCTCCCGCGCAAGGCTCCCAATTTCCTCCGCCGACGCAAGCGTCTCTTCGATCGAGGCCGCTGCTTCGAGATCGATCGTCGCGCTGAAGGATCCGGTCGGAACGCTACCGAAATCCTCGTTCTCGACCCCGGCATCGACTAGAACTGCCTTGGCGTGTTCGAGTATCGCTTGGGACCGTTCCAACAAGGCTTGAGCGGACACAGCCTTCTTTTTGGACGCATCGTATCGAACAAGCGCCTGCCGCGCGGCTTCGAGCTGCTCCTCGATCTTGGCTAGGACGCCTTCGTCAGGCCCCGCGTCGAGGTCCGCAAATCGTAGGATGCTGCCCATGGCGCTGCGCCAAGCGGCTTCACCGTCGATCGACGTCGTCTCATCGGGTGCGTCGGACGCCATGTCAATTTCCGTTCCCATGTCCAGGGCAGGTGCTGAATGGCCAACTGCATTGGTGCCAATCATGGGGACACGCTCCGTTTGGGTTTGACGGGCCGTGTTGATGGATGGCCCTTCGGGTTCGGCGAACTCGGCTTGAGTGGGTTGCACCTCACCCACGCCAGTCGGCTTGGGTGGGAAGCGCCGAATGTCGCCAGACCATTCGTAGTCGGAACGAAAAAGGTGCTCGGCGGCGTCGGTCGCGAACTCGCGAACGTCCCCGAGCCGCCCATCGTTCTTGATCGTGCCGATGATCGCTGCGTCGAACGGGTGCTCATAGGCGCCAAGCACGACTTGAGCCTTGGCGAGTCGGACCGCGTTGCCCTTCAACAGGATATCGAGGAAATTCCAGAAGGTGTCGGGTCTGGAGAGGGACGCATCGGACCGGACCGTGGATTTCGCCGCCGTGATCGCTTGGCGCCAGAGAGGGTTGAAGGGGCTCCACTGCTTAGCCTTGTTCGAAGCCATGCTTCGTTTGGCGATCTGACAGATCGCGGCGGCGAATCGTGGATACCTCAGTCCATTTAACAGGATCGGCACGAAGTCGTTCTGGTCGGGCCGGAGGTCCGGCCAGCCATCGAAGCCGGTCAATGTCGCCAGTTCCAATCGAGACTGATGAATGGCCCTGAGCTGTGCATTCGGAATCTGCACAAACTCGGAGAGCCATTCCTCGGTCACGAAGTCCGGGAGACGGATGACTCCCGCAAGTTCCGACCAAGTAGGCGCTTCTTCATCGCCGTCGTCGTTTCGCCGCTCCCTATCCACCTTCGGCGCTTGATGAAACATGTGCACAGCGGTCTCAGACCCATCGCTGTGCTTGAAGATGGGCGCGCCGGCGTCCCTAGGCCATAGCGGAGCATTGAGGACCGTCACCCCCGGTTTACTAGCAAGTATGCCGTCCCAGGCCTGCTTGTCGGATGCCCCACCGCCAGCACCGGCATCATCCGGCGCGCCGTCGTCGGCATACGTGCCGTCGTCGACCGCTGGTCCTTGCCCGACTTCGGCGGCCTCGTCGTCCTCCTCCGGAGTCAGATCAAGGGCGAAGCGCGTCATGTAATCTCGCGCCTTGGACTCGAACGATAGTGGGGCGGGCAAGGACGTGGCGGACGCGGTATGCCCATAGCCGTACCTGAGGCTGGCGACGAGGTGGGCAATGCGATCCGGATCGTCCCCCTCCCGTGTGCTGGCGACGGTGATCTCGATCGGGTTCGGGAGCCGGTAGCTCACGTCAAAGATCGGTATCTCGACCGGCGCAAAGAGCTTCTCCATGGGTTGAGGAGCGTCCTTGAACGCCTTGGCCACGTGAACCAGTGAGACCAGACGCCGATAGACGCTCAGTCCTCTTGGCAGCGACATCTGGAAATATCCCGCTGTCGCCCAGTAATGAGCGCCAGTGCGCGACGACGAGAGCTTGACCGTCCTCGCGACTATGGTGGGGCAGTACCGGCGGAGCATCTCACCGGTCTCGGCTCCCGTGTCGGTGGTAACTGCGACATAGTCAGCGGTCTTGCGCTCCGCGATCCGAGCCGCATTGCCCAAGCGCACGCGAACCAATCTGGCGCCGGGCCATCGACGAGAGGCGTCCAGGCGTTCCGAACCAAGAGTGATCTCGCCGGAGATTTGACCGTCCCTAAGCCAGGGCCACAGGGAGGCTGCCCCAGTGCTGTCGATCATGACGAGGGGACGGTCGCCAACTTCAACGCAATCGTCCAAGATCTCGCGCACGAACGCCTGGAAACTGGCGCGTTCGGTCGCAAGGCCGCTCCCCAATGACGCCTTGATCGAAGGGCTTGCGATCCGCTTCAAGGCTTTGAACAGCGGCTCCCATCTCGCGGACCACTTCATCTCGCCGTCGTACCAGCCCACCCGTGCCGTGGTCCGACCGTTCTGGCAATCGACCCGGGTCGCGATGCAGAGCTTGCCGCCCTTGCCTGCCAGTCGGGTGCGCGCCTGAGTGAGGACGGATATCCCGATCAACGATGTTGGCTCGTCCGTGCTGTCCCGGAACGCATCGGCGACCACGTTCGCGACATCGGAGACCAGTCCTGCATGACCGAATATCAGATCGTACGTCGCCGCTTGTATCCGGTGGAGGTAGTTCGCGAATCCTCTATGACCCGACGCCCTAGGTCGCAGATATTGCACGTTCGCGTTGGCCTCCGCGGCGAGTGCGTACCGACCGGCCGGCTTGTTGACTGGATCGTCTGGTCGTCCATCATACCAGTCGGTCGCCTGCACCAGCGCGTGACAGCCGCCATCGATCTGGTTAAGCAGCTCGGCAAGAGGTCGCCATGCGGCGACACGAGCCTCGAAGCGTTGACCATTCTTCGCTTCGGACAGCGGAAGGGTCGCGCGTGATCCGTGCACATCGCTGGGCAGCGGACGAGTGCTCACCTCGATACTTGTCCCGAATAGGGTTCGCAGGACAGATTCGAGCAGGCGGCGCTCGTTCTCGCTACGAGCAATCGCCACCACCGATGGCTTCCTCTCACCGAAAGCTCTGGACACCCGTTGGGCGTTGGCGGTTCTGACCTCCAGCAGCTTCTCGCGGGCCTTGGACGCGGCCGTGGCGCTTATGATCGGACCATTCTCGCCAAGATCCAGGGAGTCCCACGCGGCTCGGATGGATGCATCGTCCGCAAGATCGTTTCGCCCTACTGCAACGGCGATGTCGGACAGCAGCGCCTCGGTCTCCAATGCCTTGTGGAGTTCTTCGGCCCGCTTCGGCACCTGCTTGGTCGTGGTTGTTTCCTCGAACGGTATCGCGACGAATCCGAGGCCGTCCATAATCTGCCGCACGACATCGAAGAGATCGGTCTGATCTCTCGTGGAAACGCCCGCGCCGATGGGATGGGAACCGAAACGCGGCGAGTAAGGGATGCCGAAGAAGTGGGAAGAACTGGCACCCCTCTCCACCTGCTCGGCCATGCTGCTGCCGATGTCGGCGCCCATGCCGAGCAGGTGCCCGAGGAATTCAGGCGAGATCGGGTCTTGAACCTGCTGCGATCGCACCGGCGCTGGTACTTCCAAGCACACTTTCGCACCGTTCTGGGCCATGAGCGTAAGGCTCACGTTGCTCTGACCGATGAGGACTCGACCGGTTGGAATCTCCTGCATCCAGCGCCGACGGGACGCGCGCACTGTGGCGATCGGCTTTTCGGAGAACGGAACGGTCTCGACCGTGATCGTGGCCACCATCGAATAGAGTGCTTCGTCGTGCCGCCTCGGCCAGGTGACGAAGTCGATCTGATTGGACGAACTGCGACCCCGAACAATCCGCCGAACCGGCCCCATGCCCTCGAAGAGTACTTTGCCTTCGAGTCCACGCGCGAAGGTGTGGATGATGGCATCCCGCGCCTCCACGAAACTGTCGGACGTCAAAGCTCCTCCAAGAACGACCGAGCGGCGTTGCCCGGAAAAGGCGTTCGAGGCCAAGACATCGATCGCGTCCACGAGCTGCTCGGGCGCACCGACTCTTGTAGCCCATGGGCGCAATGCCGACCCTACCCAGAGTGTGAGCGCCCTTCCCAGTCTTTCCTTGAGATCGCCGCTGCTCGGCACATCCATCAATGCTCTCGGCTGGTCTGACCAAGGCGCACCGAGGTCGCGCTCCAGGACCAATGCTTCTGGCACCTGCGACGCGATCGACGCCCGCAGGGAAGCGTATGGCAACGCGTGCCCCCCTTCCTTCTCGGAAGCATCACCCGCCTGACCGAGCTCCCTCATCAATGCCGCAGCGCGCGTTGTCCACGTGACGCGTTCAGCCTCCACGGGATCGCCGGCCTCGCCGTCGAACTGCAGCGCAGAGACGACGGTTTCCCTTCCTCCAGACCGACTGCCTTTCACGCCGCGGTACAGGATGTCTGGCAGTCGGTCACTCATCTAGTGGTCCATCCGAGAATGCTACGCCCGCGCAGCGACACAGCGGATCGTAGAAGGGCGAGTAGAGAGCCCCATAGATTTCGGCATCGACGGCGTCATCGTCGTGAATACGATTGCGCAGGATGTCCCGCATCGCCACCAACATGCTGCTCCGGAAGTTGTCCTGAGCACCTGCCGCGGAGCGAGGTGCCCATGCAGCGTCCACGAAGATCGCCCGTGCGGCTGCTCCATTGCGCATCGCTCTGCCGATGGTCTGGAGCACGTCGACCATTATGTCCGCCGTGAAGGGTATCGCGAGCTCGCCTAGTCGGCTGGCCTGCAGTGGGAACCGCAACAGGCGTCGTGTGACTGATGAAAGCTCGCGACGCGCGTGGCGCCAAGCGGTCGCCAAGTCCTCGTATCCTTCCTCGTCGCGGAAATGCCGCATGTCGAATGCCAATGACTGCTGACCGGCAATGCCCGCGACGAGGTCCAGGCTCTCCGATGCCGGATGCGGACGAATTAGGAACACTAGGGTCCCGAGCAATGCATCGCGGACCCTAGGCCCCGATTCGAAGACGATGTTCACCCCTCTTGCCAGCGCCTTCATCGGGAAGAGGAGGACGTCCCAATTGTCCCGAGCGCTCAGGCGCTCGACCTGTGCGGCACTGATCCAATCCCCATCGTTCTGATCGGGCGGCCTGTTCGCCACGCCGATCACGCGCCCCGCCAGGTCTGGCCTTATCCTCTTGATATGGGCCTTGACCTTCATCACCTGCTCATAGCTGTTCACCACCATGCCGACCTTGCGGCCAGGATCGAAGTCGGTCACCATTTGCATCGCCAATGGGTGTTCGCCGAGGAAGTAGTGCTCGACCATCTTCTTGAGCACTCTGTCTTGCTCGGTGGTCGACGAGCCGCTGAACCGCAGCATCCGGCTTGGGTTCGATGTGTCTGGTATCGGCGCGAACACGTACTTAGACTGCCGCGACCCCACGTCCCGCCCGGTGCGACGCAGGACGATGTCAGGCCCGACGGGGATATGGAAAGTTGGACTCTCCGCCAAGTACGATGTTGCACTCGCAAGCAGGACATTGGGGCCCCTTACACGGCCTTGATGCCTCAACAACCTGCCAAGACGATACAGCAGCACCCTGGGAGCGCCGCGGAACGACACGTATTGTAAGCGAACCTTGGACCGGAGGCCTTCGTCCTCATAGCGGAACCGGACTCCGGAGAGCCGACCGATCAGCGCCTCCGGAACCAGCCGCCCGAGGTCCTCCGAAATACCTTGCTGGAACAGCGGCTCCTTGTGAACGCCCTCGGCCACCATGGCCTGCTGAGCAGGGATTAGCGCAAGAAACTGCATGACGACGGTGGTCACGCCGACGAGAAAACGGAAGAGCTCGACGACCTCGTCACGCCCCAGATGAGCGCCAGGTTCGACGAGTTTGAAGAATTCGCTGCGCACCTGCTCCAAGTACTGATCGCGCTGCGCAGCCAGCGGCTCCGAGATCCAGTCGCGCGTCAGCCCCGCTATGGCCGTTGCGGTCGCCGACACCTCGCCCTTGCTCCTGCCGAGGTCGATGGCGATGCGCTCGGGATCGAAGCCGTATCCGTCGACGTCCTGGTCCTCGTCCGTGCGGCGCATTAGGGCCGCGCGGATGCAGCCGTCCCAGAACGCCCGGATGGCGTTGAAGCGCCTTTCTTCGCTCTCGCGTTGGAGGCCCGACAGGATGGAGATGTCCTCTGGGCTGAAGATGGCCGTGAGGATGTTGTTGCCGGTGACGAAGGTATCCTCGAACCGCGATAGCGGCGTCTCCACTCCGCTTCGGAGCCTCAGGTTCTGAAGGTGCCCGACCAGGCTGTGATTCAAGCTGCGGAAGTCGGACGCTGCTCGACCGTACTGCTGGATGCTGCCTGCCGCTACATCGGTTCGCCCGGTCGACAGCGGAACGAAGAGATCTCGATTGAGCGCGTGCTCGTAACTGGACTCGCTGCCGGTCAGATCGAGCGACGCCACGGCCTTGCGGTCGAGGACGGCTTGCGCTCCGTCCGCCTCATCAACCATGACCAGATCGGAATTCATGGCCACCGCTTCGAAATGTCGAATCCGATCATCGCTGAAGTGCGGGCTGATCCGGGTGTCCATCGACAGTACATGGCCCAACCAGATGTTGTGATCGGTAAGTTCCCTCGGCGCTCTTAGGCGGCCGCAGTGCGCCGACAGTGGACAGAGATGGGCCGTTTCAGTTGGTCGCAGCGAGCCATCCGCCTTGGTCGAGCGCTGAAGCACGGACGTGCACGGGGGCGACAGGTGAGGAAACTCGCGTTCTGGTTGAGCATCCTGTTCGAAGCCGCCCAAGGCGCAGTTCAGTGCCAACAATTCCGCGCCCTCCGCCGTTGCGCCGAACCCTTTGGTCTCGGTTGCGCCAATGCGATCGGCAAGTTTTCGAGCGTGGTCTATGCGGGTCTGCGGCGATTGGCCCATCAGCAAACCGACATCAGCGCCGTAGTTGCGCAGGTCGCCAAGCAGGTTCAACGATGTCTCAATAGATGGCAGCAGGACGACGACGCGGTAGTCCCGTGCGCTCAGCCACATGAGCAACAGCACGATCAACGTGGTTTTGCCAGTGCCAGGGAGACCGATCAGGTGCCGCAGCCCGTCTAGCCGAATGGTGTCCTTCGCGACCAGGCGACCAGTGGCCCTATCGGGTGAGAGCATCTCCACCTTCAGAGCGCCATTCGCCTCGCGCATCCGGGCCGCCCAGTTGCCGGGCGGTCGCCCCGGCCGCCGCCGATCCATCTCGTCGAGTTCCTCGGCGACGAGGATCAGTTCAGATACCGGTACTTCGATGGCACCACGCGGCTCCCTGGTGAAATCGAAACGCGGCGGAGCATCTGGAAGGAAGCTTTCGAGATCAACGGAGATCCTCTCGCTCGATCCTGAGGGACCCACCTCGACTATCATAGATCGAGTCGGATCGGCCGAAGCGAGCGACCATGATCTAAACGCCAAAGGGTTCTTGAGCGCCGCCATCATCGCGACCAGTTCTGGGTCGTCGTCCGGGACTCGCCTGCGAAATGGGAACCGAGGATCTGATGCATCGATCCTGTACGGCGGCTCCCTGTAATCCGGCAGGTGGCGGTGGTCCTCCTCCCAGCTAAGCGCCGAGTAGACCAGCTGACGCAGCTGGATCTCCGATGCAGCCACGACGCCGAGCAGACGAAGGGTCGTGGCCGCTTCCGCGAAGCCCTTAAGCGTTGCGCTGTCCAGCACCGAGCCGAAGCCCGACATCAATGCTGGGGCATCGCGAAGATGCTTCGCCCCAAGGATGGTGTCCATGGCCGCGCACAACCATTGCGCCCCCAGGGCTCCCACAAAGTCCTTCGGCTGCGCCCTCATGCCGAGAATTCCGCGATGACGGAGGCAACCGTCATGAACTCCAAGTCTTCTGCACCTACGTATGATGCTCGGAGATCGTCGATGTAGCGGGGGTTCAGCCGCACCTTGTAGTCTGGGACGACGATGATCTTCCGACCAAAGATAGTGAGACGCCCAACGCCTCTTGACAATCGAGCGCCGAGGACGAGCGGGCTCGCATAGTTTTTCACGTCTAGACCAACCTCCAGCCCGTCGAGCCCGACATCCGCAGCATCGGACATGGGGTAGAGGGAAACGGATCGGCCTTGGCCAGCAAGGTGGTCATGCAACGCCACCTCGTCGAGCCCGGGTCCCACCCAGAAGGCCAGAACGGCACCCTTGGCGAGCCGAAACAACGAAGGGTCAGCGATGCCGTAGCCCACGATCGTTTCCCCACGGATGGCGCACCGACGCACTCTGCATCGTCCATTGGGGAACGCGGGATCGCTGGTCGGCCAGAGCAGAGACCCGCAACGTCCGCACAGCCGGGCGGAGCCATTTGCCATCGCAGTCTGAGGAATTGGCCGGTAAAGGGAAGCGATCGCGCGCGCGCCATGCAGGTGACCGTTCGTGATAAACCTGTGCAGGGCGTCCAGACTGCAAACCGGCTGCCGCACCACGAATTCCCTGATGGAGGTGTAAGCCCGATTCCGCTGAGCAGCCGGGTAGCTCTGGACCGCGACCCTCAACTGCTCATGATGGATGTCCTCGATGGCATCGATCTCGCTTCCGCCCAGCCGCGCCAGTTCCCTGCAGTCGGCGGTCGGAACGCCCGAGGCGTCGTCCACCAACTCCACGTCGCTGTACTTGAAGTCTCCGGCGAAGCTGGGGATGCCCCAAAACCCCATCGCCCGCGACGCGGCCCCCATCACCAGGTGGATGCTCGACCCCAAGTCATCGACTCCTTCGGTTAGGCAATGCCGCGACAGACGGGCCAGCGCCCTTCGAGCGATCGGTGGCATCGAAGCCCCTTGGTGAACGATCTCGCCTTCCTGGGCGATGCGGTCGTAGATCTCGCAGAGCCCACGCGCCAACAAGACCGCCGTGACTACAGGTTCGGAGTCCTCGATCAACGCGACGACCCCAAGGTCGATCCGAATAGGCACTCTGCAAGCAGCAACACTTCTCCTCCTTCTGTCAGGCTACCGCGTCATTATTCGCCTGATCCACAAGTCTTTCGAACTTTGACCGGATACTCACAGGAAACAAGGGGCTGTTCTTGATGGTCAATGCAGTTTTCGGTCTACCCCAACTACAAGCCCGGAGCACACACATCCAGGGACAGGAACAACGTGTGGGTTGATACTGCTCGCGGGGCAAGATGGCAGGGCGGACGTGGGCCGCCCTGCGTTAAGGATGTCCCGCGCTCCGCTACCAGCCTTTCACGCGGTCCTCCTCCGGAGGAATAGATCATCGGTGGCTGGACGTCGAATGTTTCGTACCATGCATCGAAGTTACGCACGATCCACGTCCGCTGCACCGCGGGCGCAAGCGGATCCGTCAGCAGGGCATGCTGAAGGACCGGGGCGCAATAGTTCCCGCTCCAGTTTTGGGCAAAACCCAAGAAGAACCGCTGGTTTCCCGACAGGTCGTCCAACACATGCGCGTCCTGTCCTGAAAGCGCAACGCCCGGGACTGGAACGCACCTCGACATCGCATCAATGTAGTTCAGGGCGCATTCTAGCATCGGCCTGTCGAAGTGTGGCCCGATCATCATCGGCCTGATGACGACTTCCGGGTATGACCCCGGGCAAGCGGCCGCCGCTGCGGGGGAGCGGCCGGTAATTAACGCGCTTGCGAAGCCAAGGCTGAATGAAATTCCGGCCGGTTCGAGAATCGCCACTGCTTGATCGCCTGATGCTTGGCGAGAGGCAAAAGATGTCCCATGTTTGATCTCCACGAGACGCAGAATGTTTGCTGAGGGTAGACCTTAGGACCATGCAAGCGCCTGACTATTGGCCAAAGGTGCCAGGCCAATGTCGGCTTTTGTAAGCGCGCTATTCTAGCTACTTGCGCATGTCCGCTTTTGGGAGTGGGTCGCCGGGCGCTGAACGACCAAGATTGGGCGCAAAGCTGCCTTGGTCAAGTGAGGCTCTCAGCAGAGCAGCCTCCAGTGATCCACAACACAGCCCAACTAATTTTAAGCCAACTGTGCACCGTGCGGCATTCATCGCCGCCGCAGCGCGATACCGCCCTGTTGCCGACCTTCACAAGCAGACCTTCCTTGGCCTCGATGTCGGTTCCCCCCTCGCCGCCAACAACATCGCGCATTGGCCGGCATCAATCATCTCCTGTGCGGCGCGGCACAGCCGACAGGTCTTGCCTTGTCCGGAACCGAAAGTGGGGCTTCGATCGACGCCGGCACGCCCCGCACATCCAATGGTCCGATCATATCTCGCCACCTGCAGGGCGTCTCGATTTGAGGGCGAAGAATCCACGGTATGCGCCGCGCCAAGGTCAGCCGCGCAGGATGAGATCGACCGCTTGAAGCAGGGCGTTTGCGGAAAGCGACACGCCTACCCCGTGCCTAAGCCGAGGAGCTGCGCCACAAACGCCTTGCGCTTGGCGGAGATCTCCTCGCGCTCATCGACGAGTTCGGCCAGCATAGTATCGATCTCATCGGTGATTGCTGCCTCCGACCAGCCCGCCACTATGAGGGTCGCCAGAAAACGCCACACTTCAGGAGCGTCCAAGGTCTCGACGATGTGGCTGAACAGACCTTCCGGTGATATTCTTTCCGTCCGCCAGCGAAAGCGCAGCTCTAAGGTATCGAGATCCGCTGGACCTTTGCCATTTCGATGCGCGTTGCCGATTGACTCGACGAACTTTGCGAACGCATCCGTCCCATCGAGATTGTGATGAACCGGAATTCGGTTGGCTGTGCACCATTGCCCGCGGCCTGAAACAGATCTGGCAGCACCTCTTCAACGATCGTGCGCGAAGTCCAAGGCGCCATTCCCCGGCGGATCTTGATTTAGTCGACCCTGCGGACCACAGGTTGGAGCGTCTGGGCATCGCCGCCTCTCGCGCGCTCGACGACGATGCGGACGCTGGCACCGTCGCGGTTGGCTACCACTTATTCGATCATTGCGGTGAGGCCGGCCTTCAACGTTGCAAGCAACTGGTAGAGGACACCGGAAAAGTTCCATTGCCCGCCCGTCAATGCTCCGCCATCGCGCTGGTTCGCCATGCAAACGTCATATCGCGACGCCCTCGAACCCAATCCCTAAGCCGAATTATACCGGCGCGATCCGATTGAAATGGCGACTGACGCGTATGGCTTTTTGAACGCCGTCGAGTACAACTCTCGCTATGGGGATCTCGCTCTATCGACAGTTCCGGAAAACCTTAAAGGGGACGCCGCTGACCGGGCGCTATATGCCCTACAATTGGTCGAACTTGCCCAATCCGATTGGCGTCCAATGGATGGCGTATTCGTGGATGCTCGACGAATTTGGGCGTGAGCTCGCCAATACCATCAATAGATTTACCAACGACGTCCATAGCCTGACAGCTTGGTCAAGGGTGATCCAGTCGCTAACGCAGAAGAAACAATTTGACGCGACCCATGAATTCATCGACACACTCGCCACCAACGCCTTGAACTCTCCCTATGTAGTCAAGGGGCGCTTCGGCTTCGCCGCCGCCCATCTGTGCCATCAGGCGAATATGCTCAAGCGGCCCGCCACCTGGAGCGACGACCTGCCGCTCGACTACGACATCTATCCCCACGTGGCTGACAAGTATGGCAAGTCTTGGGGATGCTACAAAGGACTTAAGCGCGCGCTTGACGCCATTGGCGCAAGTGCCTTCCGCGGTGGCACCGACGATTTCCGCAATGCCTACAATCATCGTTTCTCGCCGCGGTTTGTGGTTGGAATGACGCAACTCGTAACGCGGATCGTCAACGAGAAGACGGGCCAGGTCCGTTACGGGTTCGGCGGACGTGAGCCGCTCGACCTTGCCAAGATTGTGACCTTGCTGGAGCGAGAACAGATGCTGTTCTACGTCGCGTTCGCTAGCTTCCAAGAACTCGTACGCGAACACGAAGCGGCAATCCGAGAACAAGCCCAATGCTAGTCAGCGAATGTTCCGTGGCGCAGGGGGAGTGCGCCGATCTGAGGGGTGCATTCAATATCTGCGTCTAGAAACTGCCGTCCGGTGCGGGCAACAATTCTGTCTGAAATCAGATCCTGGACAGAGTCGTTCTTCTATTGCCGGCAACAAAGCGCAATGCGGGACAGAAAGATTGGTTGGAATGATGGATTGGCTCCGGAGGGGCCGGCGGTCTCTTGTCGCCGTCGTCAGCGCATTGGATTCATCGGCCATGACGAGTGGTGAATCTAGGCTGGCTGGTTTTCTGTCTTGATTGCTATCACCCCTTTTTCTCCCACAACTGACGGAACGTGCCTTGCTTCGTCAAGCTCCCTTTGGATATAAGCCACACAAGGTCGACCTTGGGAGGAATGTAACGTGCGAAAAGTTGAGACGGCGCTCAAGCTGCTTTCGATGACTTCAGGCAACGGTCCCGACTTTGCCGGACATTGGAAAAACGAGCTTGGTTCGAAGATGTTTCTTGCCGTTGTGGGGAACAAAGTGTCCGGTTCATATACGACCGCGAAAAGCGGGAGCGGGAAGTCCTTGACCGGAGACGTGGCCGGATTTGTAAATGGCGATCTAATCTCGTTTGTCGTCGCCTGGCCGGTAGCAGCGATAACTGCTTGGGTAGGGCAACTGACTACCGCTGCAGATGGTTCAGACGTTCTCGACACTCTTTGGCAGATGACGCAAAACGTTGCCGATGCCGAGGAACCCGACGATATGTGGGCTTCAGTCAACGCAGGTGCGGATCAATTCGTTCGGGAATAGCCGCTGGCAGATTCGGCTGTTGCTCTCGCTCGAAGGTTCGGCGATGGTGGACCTGTGATCTGACGAAGGCTAGAATAGCCGGTCTTACCTGTCCCGGATGTATAAGTTCGTCAGACCATTTGGCGCACCGATTTTGACCGCAGCTTGCCAATTGCGAGGATTTCCGCAACTTGGCAACAAGGATGGCGTCTGGCTGACCTTGTTCCTCGACCACCTGGCCCGATCCGGATCTAGCCGCCGACAGCGGTGCCCTGGGCGCGCCTGGGTATCAGGACGGTGATCTCAGCGGAGAATCGTATGACGAGGCTGCTGCATCAGACGACCGAGGGGCTGAGCGAAGTGGCCGTGCCTGACTTCACCTTGGCGCAAGTGCGTGAACATCTCCGCCGGTCCCGGCCGCGATCCTAAGTTCCTCCCTGACGACGTGCTGCTGTCGCTTACACGTCCCACATTGGCGGCGATCTATTGCCGAATTCCCGGAAGCGAGCGCTGGGCCGGCTGTCGGCGAATATGAGCTGGTCGATCGGTATTGGCGAAGGGCGACGATAGAGAAACGCACCCAGGCGTTCCATGCCAGCGACGGATATGCTTTGCTCCGTCTCGCTGGCACGCTACTTGATGGGAGTGCGATCTATCCGTGGACGGCCAGCGTTGCTGCCAGACTGGCCGTTGCAGACGCGACTCGCGATCGGCTCATCACCGCCGGCGTGCTGCGTCCCGCGCAGAGTCGGCCGCCTACCTGTTGTTGGAGCTCATGCCGAAAGGGCAGCGGACGTCCTGCTGGGCGACCACGCCGCAGCGCCGGTTCCCGTTCGCCATCAAATTAGGCGCTTGCTGTGCCGTGCCGCACCACGGCGACGCTTGGTCGAGACGATCACTCGCATGAGCGAGTGCACAGATAGTTCGGACCGTCTGAGGTCGCCGAACTTGCGGGATGGATGCCGATCGAGGAGTCTGTGGAGTTTCTCGAAGGCTTGGTCGACGGCGAGTCAGAAGCGGTTGAAAAGGCGGCTCTGGTCGCGTTGCGACAGCAACAGGCCGACGCCGAGACCGCAGAGCTCATCGCCGCTTTGCCGGACCAGCCGCAACCGCGGCAGTGGGCTTGGCTACATGCCCTAATTCGGCGTGGCGACCCCGCTCACCTCGCAGACCCCAAGGATCCGCGTTCGATCCATGCTTTGCTTGACCATCTTGGGCAATATTTCCGGGAGGAAGCGAATTCGCTGCTCAAGAAATGATCGAAGGAACTGGCGGACGCGGCTCGAGAAAAACTCCCCACCGGTAGATCGCACGCATGCACGGCCCCGATACATACCAGGCGAGGTGGGGACTGGCGAAGGACTATCCCGTGGTCGCCCTGAACTATTCGGCCGCCTGATAAGCGCTGGCAAAATCGTTAGGTTTGGGAAGGAAGGCTGCTCCGGCCAAGAAAACCTACCTCAACGCGTAAAGCGAAAGCCTGATCTCAATTTTGCGAAGCGCTCGCCGGGACCGGCCGCAACGCGGTCAGGATCAAGAACCTAGCGTGCGACCAAACGACACCAAGCGCTACCCGTTGTCCAGCGTGGAAGATGATTGCCTTCGTGGTTTCTCCGAGGCGCCAGCGCCCAGTAAACCTTCCTTTCTGGCCTTGGCAAATGCCCGGTCACCTTCCAGAAATCCGACCAGCATAAAGGGGATCAGTTCAGCCACGGTTTCGGACTCGCCATAGGTCTGACGGTAAAGTGCGGCATAGTCATTAAGTGCTTGGCTCAAGTCGGCGCCAACGGTGATGGTGATCTTCGAAGGTGTCCGGTCCGGAAGTTTTCCGAGTTTCAAATTAGCCATCAAGTCCTCCTGTTCACCCGGTATATGGCCGCAACACGAGGTCCTTGTGCACGACGACGCGCAACGGCCAACCAGGGCGGACGGTGATCGTGGGTTGGACGTTCAGGTTCTTTTCCGTGATCCGTTGGCCGGCTTGACTGACGTTCTGCTGGGCGGATTCACGAATTGCCTTGACCAAGTCGCTTTCATTTTCCCCAAAGCTCAACTCGGTACCAACCCCCAGCAATGTGGCCACCGCGACTCCCTTGATCAGCTGCCAAGTATGGAAATCCACCTTGTCCTCAAGCCCGGCATAGCCGGCCGCGTCGGTCACGGGCAGATTGTCGATTTCGGTAGAGGAGCCGTCCGGCATAACGATGCGTTGCCACACCAACAGAGCGCGCCTTTGCCCAAAGGCTACAACGCTATCGTAGGTGCCGATCAGCCGTGAGCCCTGCGGGATGAGCAGGATGCTGCCGGTGACGCTGTCGTGCACATTCTCGGTGATCTGGGCGACGACAAGGCCGGGCAGATCGGAATTGATGCCGGTGATCAGGCTTGCAGCGATCACGCTACCGGCCATGATCTGATAGGGCGAAGCCGGCGTCTGCAGTGCATGCGGGTTGTAGATCCCGCCGGTGTTCCGTTGGTCGATGAAATCGAGCTTGCGCTGTTGATTGTTCTGGTCGCCCTCGGCCGGCGCGACGGAAGCTCGCTGGCCTTCGGCATCTGGCTGCGGAGACGCCGTCTCGAAAGGCGAACGTCCGCCCTGCCCATTGCCAAAAGCTTCCGCCTGCTGGGGCCGGTTTTCGATGCGGAAGAGGACTTGCGACTCGCGCGCCTCAATCGCTTGTTGTGCAAGCCGCTGCGCCTCGGCGGAAACGTCTTGCCCAGGTGCGATGCCAAGCTGGCGCTGGTGCTCGAGAATAGGACGGCCGAGATCCCCGGGCAGCGGCGGTCCAAGCACCGGAGCCTTCGGCTTGCTCCCGGAATAGTCCTTGGGCAGCGATTCAAGTCCCTCGGCGGTCGGCTTGCGGTCCGTGCTGTAGAGCTCTTCGGCCTGCTGTTTCAGGCGCACTGCGGGTCCCCGCAGCGCCATCATCGTGACGCCAAAAACAGCGCCGGAACCAACAGCAGCGATCGCGACGATTATGCCGCGCCTGAACCGCACCGCTCGGCGGGGCGAGGCTCGCAGCTGCAGCTGTTCGGGATTGAGCTTCGGCGGAGCATTCGGATGGGAAGTATCGGTCATGAGCCTCCCCTCACCTGCCAAAACGCGAAAACAGCGAAACCCGCCGCGGCGGTTTCCGACCGTCGGTTCTCGTAATGCGCACCACCTGCTGCTGTTTGGTGCCCAGCCTTAGCTCGGCCGCAGCAAAGAGGCGATCGACGATGTAGTAGTTGCCGCGCATGCGATAGTTGACGAGCTGGTTGTCCCCGTCGGCTCCGACGATGAAGAGCGGCGGCGCCTCACCTTGGTCTATACGGCGCGGGAATTCGATATAGACCCTGCTGCCATCATCAAAGGCGCGCGTCGGTCTCCATGGTGGCGTGTCGCCGGCGATCGAATAGCGGAAGCGGATGTTTTCGAGTGCTACGTTCGAGGCCGCGGGCATTTCAGCCTCGGCCTGGGCGTTGCGCCGCCGAAGCGCCACGAGTTGGTCTTCGCTGTAAATCCAGGAGAGCGCCGCCATGGCAGTTTTCTCAGTGCTTTGAAGCTGCAGGTGATAGGATCGCCTGTCCGTCGTGATGACCAGATTGGTGGCAAGCCCGGGCGCGAATGGCTTCACCAGCACATGAGTGCGCTGGTCATCGCCTGAGCCACTAACGGTGTCGCCGATCACCCAACGGACCGTATCGCCGGCTGAGACCGAGGTCAGCTTCTCGCCCCGCTGCAATGAGATATCGGTGACGCGCTCCGGCGCGGCGTAGAGCTGGTAGAGCGCGCCGTCGGCAAAGGGGTAAACCTGCACCGCATTGACATAGCCAAACTTGGTGGGTTGTTGCGTCGCCGCCTTGTTGGCATCGGCGACCTGTTCTTCCGGCGAGCGCTTATCTGGGCCGGGCTTGCCGGGTGCGGGCATCAACTGACCAGGCAACGGTAACGGTTTCGGCACTTCCACGACCTTGATCGGCTTCTCCGGCGCCTTCTCGATCGCGGCTGGTTCGAAGTCCTCGTGGTCATAGGAAATCTGAGGCGGCGGCACTGGCTTCGAGGCACAGGCCGAAAGAACCGCAGCAGACGCCGACAGGATCAAGGCAGCACGAAGCAATGGGGCTCTATTTGTCATTGGCGGGCTCCTTAGGGGAAAAGGGGGTTGGCGCGGCGCTGTCGAGCTCGCGCGACCAGTCGATGGCGTTGATGAAGACGCCGAGAGGGTTCTTGCGCAGCTGGTCAGTGTTCGTCGGCGAGCGGATCACTATGGTGAGGATACCTGTCCAGCGCGTCGTGCTCGAAAGGCTACCACGCTCAAAAATCTGCTCGGTCCATTTGACCTGGAATGAACTGTCGGAAGCCCTGACGACGCTGGTCACCTGCACCGACACGCTGCGCGTGCCGATCTGACTGAACGGGTCGTTCGCCTTGGCATGCTCGTTGAGGAAAAGCGCCGCGCGGTCGGTGGCGAAGTCATAGGCCGACAGCCAGTTCTGCCGCACCAGCACCGGATCGGTGGAGATGGAGCGGACATTCTGGATGAAGCGGCCGAGATGCCAGGCGATCTGGGCATCGTCAGGCTGGTAGTCCTGAATTGCCGGCGCGACGGCGCGCGCCTCACCAAAACGGTCGACCTCAACGACGTAAGGCACAAAGCGGCCCTGCGCCGACTGCCATAGAAGCCCGCCGGAAAGCCCCGCGGCCAAGGCCAGGCAGCCAAAGGCCATAAGGCGCCAGTTCCTCGCCTGCACGCGCGCTGTGCCGATACGTTCGTCCCAGAGCTGACCGGCCTTTTGATAAGGTGTTTCAGGCTCGGACGTCTTTCCGTAACGCTGAACGGGTCGCTTGAAGAGCATCTAATCTTCCTTGTCGTTGAGAGAGGGGTTGGCGCCGCTTCCGCCCCGATCGCCATCGCGCACCACCTGCGTGGCAGCATGGCGATGGGCGCGCGCGGCCTGTTCGGAGCGCAGACGCCTTGCCCATGGAGGCGCCGGGGTTGGATCCGCAGCGGGCGAACTTCCGCTCATCGAGCTGAACGGCGTGCCACCGGTCGCTGTCCAGCCGGCATCGCGGCCGGCGTCGGCGCTGCGTCGGAAAGGCTCTGAAGCAGATCGCATTCCCTGCATCGCGGCGCCGCCAGCGGCACTCGCAACCCCCTGCAGCCCAGCAGCTACCCCGGACAGCCCGGACTCGGGCGATGTCGCGCGCCCCGTTTGCCAGGCGACGGTGGCAGCGGACCCCATGGCGGCGCCGGCACGGACTGCGGCGAGGCCGCCGCCTGTTGCCATGCGCGCGCCGGCAAACGCAGCGCCTCCGGCAACGAGCGTTGATCCAGCTGCGGCCGCCGTTGTTCCAAGTGCCGCGCCGGCGCCAAGCTGCGGCGCGCCGGAAACGAGACCCGAGGCAATCCCGGGGCCGAAAATGCCGAGCCCAAGCAGCGCCAGCGCACCCAGCACCTGAGACATGGCCGCCGCCAGGTCCGGCTCCTGGCCCTGCAGGGCGGAAGCGAACTCGCCAAAGAGCGTGGAGCCGATGCCGACGATGACGGCAAGCACCATCACCTTGATGCCCGACGAAATCACATTGCCGAGCACGCGCTCGGCCAGAAACGCCGAACGGTTCCAGAGCGCGAAGGGCACCAGGACGAAGCCGGCCAGCGTGGTGAGCTTGAACTCGAGGATGGTGATGAAGAGCTGGATGGAAAGAATGAAGAAGGCGATGAGGACCAGGAACCAGGCCAGAAGCAGCACGAAGATGGTGAGCGCGTTACCGAAGATCTCGGGGAAGCCTACTAGCTGGCTCGCTTGATTGAGGAGCGGCCAGGCGCCCTCGAAGCCGGCCGCGGCAATGCGGCCTGGCCGCAGGAGACTGTCGGCGGACAGGTTGCCGGCCGATGCGTTGATGCCGAGACCGGCAAAGGAGCGGTAAATTATGTCGGCGAGGTTCTTGAAATTGTTCAGGACGAAGGCGAAGGCGCCGACATAGAGCACTTTGCGAACAAGCCGGCCGAGAATGTTGGGCTCGCCGCCGAACGCCCAGACCAAGCCCGCGAGCGTGATGTCAATGCCGATCAGAATGGTGGTGAGAAAGGCGACGTCGCCCGAAAGCAGACCGAACCCACTGTCAATGTAGCGGGTAAAGGTCTCCATGAAGCGATCGATGACTCCGAGGTCGTTCATGTCGCCGCCTTCCTCGTTGTCTTGAAGAACTGCCGCTCAGTTGCCGGGATAAGCCGTGCCGGTGCCCAGGAAACGCTTCGTCGTCTCGCGAGCGGCTTCCTCAGACTGCGCCTTGCGCGCCGCATCCTCGGCCTCGGCCCGGAACTGGGTCGCAAGCAGCGTCTGGATCTGCATCTGCTGCTTGGTCGAAAGCGCGATCAGCTGATTGGTAGCCTGGCTTGCCTCGAGGGCACCTGCCGCGCCCTGACTGCGATTGACGAGATCGGTAAGCAGGTCGCCATCGGCCTGCACGTTCTCGACGATCTGCGACTGCGCGCTCATGGTCTGGCGGAACGCCTGCATGGCGCTCTGCCAGCGCTCGCGCGCGGCGCTCGCCACATCGCTGACCTTGATGGTGGCGTCGTAGCTTTCCGGATATTGCTGGCGCCACTGGTCCTGCAGCTTGTCGAGATCGAAGCTCAGGCCGCTCGCCTGGGTCATCAGACCGTCAATCCGTTGGAGCGAGCCGGTAAGCTGGCCCACGGAAGAGAAATCCAGGCGCTGAAGGTTGCGCGCCATGTTCTGCAGCATGGTCGCCTGGTTCTGAAGCGACTGGATTTGGTTGTTGATCTGCTCCAATGCGCGTGCTGCCGACAGCACATTCTGCGTATAGTTGGACGGGTCAAACACGATGAGCGCATAGGCCGGCTGGACGTAGTCAGCCATCGGTTTGGCAATCAGGGAAACGGTGACCAGGCTAGTAAAAAGGCGGCGTCCGATCATGACGATTGCTCCTTGTTAGGTTGAGGAAATTGCTGGAGAAGCTCGGCAGCCCAATCCAGGCCGCGCGCACTGAAGAAACGGGCGGCAAAGCTGCCCTGCCCTTCTTCGGAAAGAATATTGTCGATCAGGGTCTGCGCGGCCGGGTCGGAGGCGCCGCAAAGCGCAAGAGCGATCGGGCCTAGCCCGAGCTCGAAGAGGCGATTGCCGCGGCGCGACTGCAGATAGTAGTGGCGCTTCGGCGTGGCGCGGGCGACCAATTCGATCTGTCGCTCATTAAGACCGAAGCGCTCATAGGCTGCCCGTGCCTGCGGCTCCACCGCACGATCATTGGGGAGAAAAATGCGCTGCGGGCAGCTCTCGATGATTGCGGGTGCGATAGAAGAGCCGGCGATGTCGGCAAGCGACTGCGTCGCGAAGATGACGGAGACGTTTTTCTTACGCAGCACCTTAAGCCATTCGCGGATGCGGGCGGCAAAGAGCGGGTTGTCGAGATAGACCCAGGCCTCGTCGAGCATGAGCAGCGTCGGCCGCCCGTCAAACCGGTCCTCAAGACGATGGAACAGATAGGTGAGCACAGGCAGCACAGCGCCTTGGCTGTGCATCAGCTCCTGGGTTTCGAAACACTGCACATCCGAGATGGCCAGCCGGTCGTCATCGGCATCGAGCAGTCGGCCGAATGGTCCGTCGAGCGTGTAGGGCATCAATGCCGATTTGAGCGCATTGGACTGAAGCAGGACCGACAGGCCAGTCAGCGTGCGTTCCTGCGCCGGCGCGGTGGCGAGGCTGGTGAGCGCCGACCAGATTGCCTCCTTCACCTCCGGGGTGACGGTGACATTCTCGTGGGCAATGAGGCCGGCGATCCATTCGGCCGCCCAGCTCTGTGTGGCCGGGTCGTCGATGTGGCGCAGCGGCTGGAAAGCAAGCGCACCATTCGCACCCAACGCATGGTGGTCGCCGCCCATGGCAAGCGCGGCGGCGCGGGCCGAATTGCCTTTGTCGAAGACATAGATTTGCGCGCCAGCGTAGCGCCGGAACTGCAAAGCGATCAGGGCAAGCAGAACCGACTTGCCGGCACCGGTCGGCCCGACAATCAGCATGTGGCCGACATCGCCGATATGGGTCGAAAGCCGAAACGGCGTCGAGCCGCTGGTTTCGGCGAAAAGAAGCGGCGGAGCGTGATCGCCGGTGACCTCGGCAAGGTGCTCGTTCTCCGCTGGACCTGCCCACACGGACGACAGCGGCACGAGATGGGCAAGGTTAAGCGTGTGAACGAGCGGCTGGCGAACGTTGGCGTAGACATGACCCGGCAATGAACCAAGCCACGCTTCGACGGCATTGATGCTTTCGCGAATGGTGGTGAAGCCGAGCCCGTTGACGATCCGCTCGACGGAGCGAAGCTTTTCCGCGGCGGCTTTACGGTTCTGATCCCACACCGTCACCGTTGTGGTGAGATAGCCGAAGCCGACATGATCGCCGCCCAATGCCTGCAGTGCTGCATCGGCATCGAGCGCCTTGTTGTCGGCGTCGCTGTCGACGAGAGGCACCGGTTCGTTGGTCACCACCTCGCGCAGAATAGCCGCGATCGATTTGCGCTTGGCAAACCACTGCCGGCGGAGCCGAGTCAGCGTCTTCGTGGCTTCCGCCTTGTCGAGTGGAATGAAGCGCGTCACCCAGCGATAGGCGAAATCCTGGTTATTGAGCGCATCAAGGATTCCTGGCCGGGTGACGTTCGGAAAGCCGAGAACTGTGAGCGTGCGCAGATGCTGCTCGCCCAGCATCGGCTCTAGGCCGCCGGTCAGCGGCGCGTCAACCAGGACGCCGTCGAGATACATTGGCGTTTCCGGCACGGCGACCGGATGACGGCGTGTCGAGATCGTGCCGTGCAGGTAAGTCAGGGTCTCGGCATCGTCGAGCGCGCGCACCTCGGGCACGAAGCCCGAAAGAAGATCGAGAACGCGGTCAGTCTCGTCTCGGAACCGGGCAAGCTCCTGGCGCCAGTCTCTTTCCCCTCCCAAGTCATGCGAGTCGACGAGAGCACTTTCCGCGCGCGCTTGGCCATCGGGCCCGGGCATGAAGACCAAGGTCAGATGATAGATGCTCTCGAAATGCGCGACCTTGCCCTCGAAGGCCGCGCGCCGTTCCTCATCGATCAGCCATGAGGCAGCATCGGGAAGGGCCGAGCTCGCATAGCCCAGCGCTTCGATGCGCTCGGCCTCGAAGAATAATGCCCAGCCAGAGCCGAGCCTTCTCAGCGCATTGTTTGCCCGCGCGCATATGCCGATGAGTTCGGCCTCCGTCGCGCTTTCAAGGTCGGGGCCACGAAACCGCAATGTCCGTTGGAAGCTGCCATCCTTGTTGAGCACGATGCCGGGCGCGACGAGTGCTGCCCAGGGCAGATGGTCGGCAAGCCGGTCGGCTTTGCCGCGGTATTCGGAAAGCTTCAGCATGCAAGCCAGCCCTTTTGACGAAGATGACGGACAAGCACGCTGGCAAAATCCGGATCACGCCGTGCGGCAAAGACCGCGAGCGTGTGGCCGGCGATCCAGAGGATCAGACCGGCAATCCACTGCTGCAGGCCTAGGCCGATGGCGGCGGCCACCGTGCCATTGAGGATCGCCACCGCCCGCGGCGCGCCGCCGAGCAGGATCGGCTCGGTGAGCGCCCGATGGACCAGAACCTCGAAGCCTTCGATATGCTGCTCTCCGGTGCTCATCAGACGACTGCCCCGCCGCCAAAGGAGAAGAAGGAAAGAAAGAAGCTCGAGGCCGCGAAGGCGATCGACAGGCCGAAGACGATCTGGATCAGCCGGCGGAAACCGCCCGCCGTGTCGCCGAACGCAAGGGTAAGGCCAGTGGTTATGATGATGATCACGGCAACGATCTTGGCCACCGGCCCCTGCACCGATTCCAGGATCTGCTGAAGCGGCTGTTCCCACGGCATGCCGGAGCCGGCAGCGTGAGCCTGGGCCGTGAGAAGAAGCGCGACGGCGGCGGACGAAAGAAAGCAAATTTTCTTGCGCATGAGATGACCTTTCAAAGCTGCTGGAGTTGCGGAAGAGTGAGCTGGCCAACGGCGTAGTCGCCACTGCCGTCGAGACCCGTGACCTCGGCGATCGCGTCAACGCGGCGCGCGGGTCCTCTTCCGGCAATAAAGATGACCAAGTCGACGGCATCGGCGATCAGCCGGCGGGGAACGGTGACAACGGCTTCCTGAGCGAGCTGCTCAATACGATAGAGTGCGGAGCGTGCCGAATTGGCGTGAACGGTGGCAATGCCGCCGGGATGTCCGGTGTTCCATGCCTTCAGCAAATCGAGCGCTTCCGCGCCTCTGACTTCGCCGACGATGATGCGGTCGGGCCTCAGCCGTAAGGTCGAGCGTACGAGATCGGCGAGTGTGATGGAGCCCCGCCTCGTCCTCATGGCAACGCAGTCCTTGGCCGCGCATTGCAGCTCGCGGGTGTCCTCAATCAGGATCACCCGCTCATCGCATTCGGCGACTTCTGCCAGTAGAGCATTGGTAAGTGTCGTTTTGCCCGACGATGTGCCGCCGGCGACCAGGATGTTGCGCCGCTCGCGCACTGCCTTCCTCAGGGCATCAGCCTGCAGCGGGAGCATGACGCGATCGGCGACGTAGTTGGCCAGCGTGTAGAGTTTTGCCGCCGGTTTGCGGATGGCGAAGCATGGCGCCAGCACGACCGGCGGTAGCAGACCCTCGAAACGCTCGCCTGAGGGTAGTTCGGCACTGACGATTGGGTTGTCCGCATGCGCCTCGGCGCGCACGTGAGAGGCAACGAGGCGGACGATGCGTTCGGCCTCGGAAGGATGCATATGCACGCCGGTATCGACCCGGCCTTCTCCCAACCGGTCGAGCCGCAGCGCGCCGTCGGGGTTGACCATCACCTCGATGACGGTCGGATCGGCAAGGGCCTCGGTGATCGCGTGGCCCATGGCTGTGCGCAGCATGGCGCGGCGGCGGTGGTCGGCTGCGGGATGAGAGCTCATCCTTCGCCTCCATTGCCATTGCCGTTGCCAAGCGAGCGCTTCCCGGAGGCGATCTGGCGACCGACCTGCTCGACGAATTTGTCAAAGCGCTCTTGGGCAATCGCCTGTGTCGCCCGATCCGGGACCGGCGTGTGGGAATGAAGCGTAATCGAAAAGCGTATGAAGAGTGCGAGGCTCTCCAGGATCACCTCGACATCGGTTCGGATATGGTCGAGGTCGCGAGAAAGACGGTCGAGACGCCTGCCATAACGATTGTCGAGTTCGTTCTCGCCACGCCGCTCGATGAAGGCCTCGACTGCTTTCGCAACGATCGCCGATTTTGTGGTCGACGGGTTGCGGCTCAGCGTTTCCAGCTTCTCGCTTAACGCGGGTTCGAGCAGAAACTGGTGGCGAATGCGATGGGGCTTCATGGGGCTCGTTCCGACTGGCCGGCGCTGATGCGCCGGCGGCGGCAACGAACATCGCCGATATCTGAAAAATCGCTTATGGGCGTTATCTACGCTGAGATACGCCTGAGCTGCGAAAGCGCTTAGAAGCCGGGGATGATGTCCTTGTCGTCGCCCCTTCCCTCGTTGATACCGTAGGCGCTGGCTGCGGTGGAAACCCGGTCCATGACGCGCTTGTCTGCGAGTGCCTCGGCGTCATCGTCGGCCAGATTGAAGAGGTCGTCTTGATCAGGCTCCTGAGAGACGACGACGTGGTCTTCAGGCAGGCCGGGATGACGCTGCTGTTGCACGCCGCCGTCTTCTTCGATTGCCGCGCCGGCGTTTTCGTCATCTGCAGCGAGACGGCGGTCAACACTGCGGACTAGTCCGCTCCAATCGTCGGGGCGCGACGCAGGACAGTCCGCGTACAGACCGTCGCGCAACACCGGCGCCGGCAGCACCCGTTCGGTGAAATTCTGGTCCTCGTAGTAGCGGAGCTTGTTCGCACGGATCGGCGGCAATCCTGATATCAGCACCAGCTCGTCCGAAGGCGGCAATTGCATCACCTCGCCTGGTGTCAACAGCGGTCGCGCAGTTTCCTGGCGGCTCACCATGACGTGCGAAAGCCAGGGTGCCAGCCGATGGCCGGCATAGTTGCGCATGGATCTGAGTTCCGTCGCTGTACCGAGCGCGTCCGAGATGCGTTTGGCCGTGCGCTCGTCATTGGAAGAAAAGGCAATCCGCACATGGCAATTGTCGAGAATGGCGTTGTTCTCGCCATAGGCCTTGGAGATCTGGTTCAAGGATTGAGCGATCAGATAGGCGCGGATGCCGTAGCCTGCCATGAAGGCAAGCGCGGTCTCGAAGAAATCGAGGCGTCCGAGCGCCGGGAATTCGTCGAGCATCATGAGGAGTTGATGCCTGCGGCTCTTCTTCGGGTCACCCTCCAGGCGCTCAGTCAGCCTGCGGCCGATTTGATTGAGCACCAGTCTCACCAGCGGCTTGGTGCGCGAGATGTCCGACGGCGGCACGACCAGATAGAGCGACATCGGCCGCTCGGCATCCATCAGGTCCGCAATGCGCCAGTCGCAGGCCGATGTTGCCGCGGCCACGGTCGGATCACGATAGAGACCGAGAAACGACATGGCGGTCGAGAGAACGCCTGAGCGCTCGTTCTCTGATTTGTTAAGCACCTCGCGAGCCGCCGAGGCCACGACGGGATGGACCCGAGGTTTGTCCGCCGTGCCGAGGTGGTTGGTGGTCATCATCCGCAGCAGTGTCGTGGCAAACGAGCGTTGCGGATCCGACAGGAAAGTGGCGACGCGGGCGAGCGTCTTCTCTTCTTCGGCGTAGAGCACGTGCAAGATGGCCCCGACCAAGAGTGAATGACTAGTCTTCTCCCAATGATTCCGCCGCTCCAGCGCGCCTTCCGGATCGACGAGAATGTCGGCGATGTTCTGAACGTCGCGGACCTCATCTGAGCCCCTGCGCACTTCCAGCAGCGGGTTGTACCGCGCCGACCTTGGATCAGTCGGGTTGAACAAAAGGGAGTACGAGAACATCGACCGCCAGCCGGAGGTCAGCTGCCAGTTCTCGCCCTTGATGTCGTGAATGACGGCCGAGCCGGTCCAGGAAAGAAGAGTTGGAACGACCAATCCGACGCCCTTGCCCGAACGTGTCGGCGCAAAGGCCATGACGTGTTCCGGCCCGTCATGGCGCAGATAGTGATCCTTCAGCTTGCCAAGGAAAACACCGGCTGGTCGAAACAGCCCTGCCTTCTCGATCTCGCAAGACACGGCCCATCGCGACGAGCCATAAGTGGTGACTAGGCCGCGCTGCCGCGCACGCCAGAGGGAGCCAGCGATGGCGGCCGCGCAGCCCATGAAGCCTGTGGTGGCCGCAAGCATCCCGGCCGTGTCGAAGACCTCGGGCGCGTATGCGTCGAAATGGAACCACCACTCGAACAGTTGCCACGGCTTGTAGATCGGCCATCCGGCTGCGACAAACCATGGGGGTCCGAGTTGCGGCTGATAATCTAAAGTTTGGGCGCACCATTGAGTCGCTGTCCATACGCCGAGAATGACGATGGCGAACACAACGACTATCTGACCGACAAGGAGCTTCGTCGGTGTCATGGGCGCAGCCTCCGAGTTTTGTTAAACGGAAGCAGGATGGCGTGACGTTTCAGAATATTGAAGATACCCAATATACGCGCCCGTGCGATGCAGTGAACGTTGCAGGCTTAGAAGATTGGGGGCGCCAAGAAATGTCATCGCGAAGGCACGAGCGAATGACTTGTATGGGGCCGTGTATGGACGGCTCTCCGTTGGCAAGGGATTCTTTGAGCGTTGCCGTTGCTGGTTGGTGCGGCCATGTATCCGACCTGTAGGTGCGGCCTATCATGTGCCGCTGGCCATAATGCCATTCGCGCGTCTCAGGTCCCGATCGTAAGCTCGCACTCAAGGTGCACGGCCCCAGTGGGTTTTCCTGATCCGGCGGTATCAACCGGCTTTGTGCATTAGCTCCTGTCCGCCCTTTCCAACCTCGTCAGCGATCGCTCGCCTTATCTTGTTCTATGCGATGACCGGCTCCCTGTAGCGCTCGCCGTTCGTCATCAGTGCCCAGACCATCCGGGCGGTCTTGTTGGCCAACGCAACCGCCGCAACCTTGGCTGTTCGCCGCGCCATCAACTGCACGAGCCATGGCCTCCTGGTACCGTTGCGCTCGGCATAGCGGATGACCGCCATCGCACCCACCACGAGCAACTGCCGCAAGTAGCGATTGCCGGCCTTGGAGATACTGCCGAGCCTCTCCTTCCCCCCGCTCGAGTGCTGCTTCGGCACGAGTCCGATCCATGCCGATAGACAGCGCCCCGACTTGAACGCATGCGCATCGGCGACCGTAGCCACGAATGCACTTGCCAGCAGCGGGCCGACGCCTGGGATTTCCATCAACCTGCGACCAAGCTCGGTCTCACGCGCATTCGCCCGAACCCTACGATCGTTTTCGAGGATCTGTTGCTTCACGACCCTGAGCTGCGCCTCAAGCGAGGCATAGCCGCGCGTCAGCTGGTATCCTGGTCTCGTTCTCGTCGTTGACGACCACGAGCAGTTGCTCAATCCCATTCCGCCCGATCGGCGCTACGATCCCGAACTCGGATAGGTGTGCCCGCAACGCGTTCGATATCTGCGTGCGCTGGCGGTTGAGCATCAACCGGACCCGGTGCAGCCATCATCACACTTTGCTGCTCGGGTGATTTCGCAGGCACGAAGCGCATGGTCGGCCGAGTGACCGCCTCGCAGATCGCCTCTGCATCTGGGGCATCATTCTTCTGCCGCTTCAGATAAGGCTTCACATATTGTGCCGGCAGTAACCTCACATCGTGACCACGTGCGATTAGCTCGCGAGCCCAATAATGCGACGAGCTGCAGGCTTCGATACCGACCAGGCAACGTGGCAGGCTCTCGAAGAATGCCATCACGCGCCCACGCGTCAGCTTCCTGCGAGCGACAACCTCACTCGCCGCATCCACCCCGTGGATTTGAAACACTGACTTCGCAATATCCAGACCAATCGTCGTAACGTTGCCTATCATAGATCTCCTCCAGCTTCTGGCCCAACGATCATACCGCAGGGCGGGAGGAGAGCCGTCCACCGCATCATCTGCCGACTGTCCGGTTCTGGCCGAGAAACTCAGAAAGCCGCCGTTCGGCACCCGACCCCAAGTCAGCCCTTCGGTTTGATCATGTCGTCGCCCGAAACTTGCCGTTCGTTCGATTCCAATAGTGGACTGAGTTAGGAGCACTTCGAGACCGATCTCGGCCGAGAATCGTATCGGCTGTTGGGAGTATATTTCGACTCTTGCAGCGGCCCAAAGCAATACCCATCCCCCAATTCAATGCAGAAGTATGAGGTCAATCAAGCAATCTCTAAGGCCAAGCGGAAACTGAGTTGAGGGTGTCAACTATCTCTGCAAAATGATCGGCCGAATCCCTAGCCTTCGCAAGATGAGCACCGCGAACGCCATCGCTAGAATTACAGTAGAAGATCGGCTTCTTGGCGTCCATAGAATATGGAACAAGGCTGTGAAGATTTGGGATCAAACCCAGTTTATAATCATCATCGTGCCAAACCTGTACTTGATTCAGAGGAGTAAGCTTTTCGATAATGTTTGCGCGAATCGCAGGCTCGAGTTCGTTCCCGTAAATTTGCCAACCTTCCGTCATCCCAACAGCATTTGAACGTACGTTATGCTGTTGAACGACGTAGCCAAGGTAGCTCGGTCTCCCCTTGGGGATAGAGAGAGTGGGGTCCTTCCATGCGGTATTAGTTTGATCCCACTCTTTCCGCCATCCGACCAGCTTGTTGCCGAGGTTTTCCGTTCCTTGAATGGAAAACAGGTCGGGAGCCAGAGGCGTGATGAAGTAATCCGCCGAGGCTAGAACAGCTCGGTTCAGCGCGCCCAGGTTGGGACCGAGATCCAACAGCACCAAGTCTGCGCGGACTTTCTCGCTAGCCCATTGAATGTAGCGATGGATTGCAGATTGAGCTCGCACCGCAGGCTCGTTGCCACCTCGTGCAGCACTCCAGGTGTCGCCCAATGTGTCTTCAAAATCGCTGAGTCGAAGATCCCCCGGCACGAGATACAGCTTGCCCTGAGCGTGTGGAACCGGACTAGGCTGTCTCTGGCGAATGTCGCCGATGCCTCGTGCGACACGCTCAATGGCTCGGTAGATACTGTTTCCCTCCGTGCCCCACGATTGTCGAATAGCAGTGTCGCTCAAGCAATATGCACTCAGGTTACATTGACTGTCGCAATCGACCATCAGGACGGTGAGCCCGCGCGCGGCGAGAAGATGCCCAACATGATACATGTAGGTCGTTTTTCCGACACCGCCTTTGTTATTGAAAATCGCAATGCTCTTGGTCATTTGAAATTCCTTTTGTTCGTGATGACCATAAGCGGCCCACGGTCGGTTCGCCACAGATATGAAATTAATCTTCCTCGAATTGCGGTACAAATGTGGAATGTCCTCAGGCCTCCGCATAAGAGCAGTCAAGGTCGTGCATTGGGAATGCCAGCAATTCGTTGAATTTTACGGTTCTCCTCGATGTGCTTAAACGGCTGAAACGTCGCATGCCCAGCTCAAGAGCTGTCCGTCCGCTTCCCACCCCACAATTGTCGAAGCTACCCGGTATTCCACGTGTCAGCGCGAGTCCCTATCTCCGGTCGGGCGACCACATCGCGAATCCTGATCTTGACCAGGTCACAACCGCGAAGCTTGCTGTCGATTGCTAGATCGAATAGCGCACGGTCCCGAACGCGTCTCTTGCGATCGAGGAAAAAGCGAATTGCCCAGATCTGCTTCTGGTTGAACGGACGCTTGGTGACGACCCTCTTTCCGGCATTCCAAGCTGCGCGCTCGCGACTGGCATCATCGAATTGAGAATGGCCCATGTGAGTTCTCCTCGGCCTTGATTGGCCGAGAGAGAACGTCGCACGACACTACCGCTCAGGGGCCGTAAACCTGAATGGCAGCTTCGAGAGCAGATGCCGATAAAAGCTGCCATGGGACCTAAGATCGGAACAGGGCGGGCCCGATAGAGGGCCTTATCAGGACGAAGCGATCTCTTCGCCTAAAAACGCTGTGGACTTCTGTAGTCGTATCGCCGCCGAATGCTGCAACGTGATAGAAGAGCCAAATGTTCAATGTTTTTGCCAGACTAGTCTTCACAAGCACGGCCCTCGCCCCGGTCGGATTGACCTATGCTTGGGTTGCGTGGGTTGAATGTGCGCCCCAGACGGCAAAATTCATCCTGACAGGCTGCCTAATCCTTTGTGTCCTATGCGTCGGGATTCTCTGGAGCGCTAAACGCTCACTGCCCGCGTCTAAATTCAAAGCAGCGTCAATCGAGGCTGCGGACCATGAGAACACCGCGTTTCTCCTCCTCTATGTAATGCCGCTATTCACGTCGCAATTCAACACACTAGATTGGAAATTCTGGGTGCCAACTGTCGCAATATTTGGCGTGATAACCGCCACTGGGTACAACTACCATTTCAACCCCTTGCTTGGCTTGCTTGGGTGGCACTTCTACAAAGTCCAATCTGCTGAAGGGGTGACTTTCGTGCTGATAACGAAGAAACATCTTCGCACTGCCGCCACGGAATTGCAGGTAGGCCAGCTCACAGAATACATTCTGCTCGATCTGGGGGGAAAATAAATGACTCAACTCTACGCCGTATGCCGTCCGGCCGAGATAGCCGAAGTCAGACACATTCAATTGGCCAATCCGCTGCAGGCCCAACTAAACGGGGTGTTCGAAAACCAAGAAGCTCAATTCATGGCCGGCATCGCCAACGAAATTGCATTCACGGGCGATTGGATTCCAGACAGCGAGGATGTGCTCTTCATCCAAAGCCTGCCAGAGGCACAAGCGCTGCTAGCTGCAGCGGACCAGAACGCGGTCGCACTTCCCGTACTCGATGTCGCCAATTTTCAAGATCAATCCGTCAAGGGCCTATTCGCCGTCCTCGGCAATGGCCCAAATCGGCGGCTCTTGATCCAGAACTTTGGCCCGCAACAGGTGCTATCTAATCGTTTCGCGTTTTTATATGAGGGCGATGTTTTTCGACGGCTCGTCGAACCGGCATTCTCACTGGATAATAAATTGGTAGCAACCGTCGACGCGATAGGACTGGTCCGGTTCAAGAGTTACTCCATGTTACGGCGCGTCCTCGATATGTCCCCTGTCTTCCGAGACGCAACCGATCCTGAGCTAGCTGCATTTTGCGGCCACGCTAGCCTCGCCATCGGGGATGCTGCGGCGTTCGTAGCCGGAGCTGATGAAGGTATCCGAAAGCACGTTCTTGCAATCACGAAGACCAACGTTCTTGGAAATCACCCGGTCGCAAATATTCAGGCGCAGGCAGTGGCTATAGGATTTCCAATCGCCGTAAATGCAGGCCGTATCGAGATACCAGCCGATCGAAAAGGCGCAAAGGCTCTATTCAGTTTCCTACTGAATAAGGTCTATCTCGGGCCTATCGACCAACAGCTCTTCATAACCAATTCAAACCGACCTCTGGCCTAGCCCAATGAGTTGGGAAACGAGGGCTGCGAATAACCTGCTCCCGCTCAGTTGGGACAAGGGCAGCCTTTCGCAAGCTCTTCGCGAGTGGCGCTACACTGGTGACTACCATGACCTCGAAGCGCCCTCCGCTAACTGTGAACTCTGTGATCATCCCGACATCCGCTACCAATTCGAAATCCGCAATTTGCATACGGCCGCAAGGCTGCTGATCGGATCTGAATGCATTCATCGCTTTGGTATAGCTGCGACCGACGAAGAAGGCCGCACCTTAGACACGCTCGCCACTCGTAAGAAGGTCGATCGAGATCGGCGACAACTTGTCGAGGACGCGCGCCGCAGGCGATTAGTAAGCGCGCTTGTGGCGCTGGCGAACGTTGAACCCATTTCGATGTTCATTCCTTTATAGACTATTTGCAGACGCGGGGTGCATTCACCCCCAAACAACTGGCGACCGTTCTCTGGAGGTTAAGAAAGAAAGGCGTCGTGCACAGCCCTCAAGACTTCAAGCTCACGATCCGCCGAGGCCGGGAAAAAGCGCAACTTTTGTCCCTGAAGGACTGGGAAATGGCGCTCGTTAAGCCGTGCCTCACGACCGAACAGTCAGCCTACCTCGAGAAAGTTGCTCATCGAAGGAGTGGCCTCGACCATCTGCTTGACTAAGCCAAATTGCCGCTCCGGAAGCGTATAGATTCGATCTCGCAAACACCGATCTCTGAGTTGTGCGCCTTCACTGGTATCGGTATGCGTCAAAGGAAAGCTAACATTACCGCAGTTCATGCGGCGTCTTGCGATTGGCTTGAATTCTGGCCACCACAATATGGTATTTTACCTTAGATCCATCCGGCACCTTTTGCTCCACACTGATCTGTTCGGAAATGTGCGGTTGATGGCCTTTCCGATCCGTGAGATCTAGCACCAGGAGGAAACCGAAACAGACACCGGTCGTCAGATAGCCCGTCGCCTGGCCGGCATACCGCTCCGCAAGTTCCGCATTGTTGAGCACGTTGTCGTCCCTCTTCACCTCCACGATCGACTTGACGCCACGATATTCGAGAGCGATGTCAGCGCGACCGCCACCGGAGTCACGGGCTTCGGCTCGGAACGACGGTGCGTCCGACATCGTGAGGAACTTCAGGAAATCTAGTTGAAGGTCGTGTTCGACCGGCAGATCGGCGCCGCGCCGAAACACGTACTCAGCAGACGGGTCGGTACTTCTGCCAACGTTGGCGCGAAAATCGAGAAAACGCACAATGAGCGTACACATGTGTTCCAGCAGCGCTCGGGGATGGTCGCGCTGGTAATCGGGATTGTCCGAGAGCTTCTCAATAACGGCGGCCCACAGCTCTGCCACTTGCCGATTGCGATCCATCCCCACGTCGAACTGCGCTGCGGTCATGGTGGCTGTAGCTGCGTCGAGGCCGGCTTTCTTGAGGACATCGACCAGCCAGCCTTCAGTCGATTCGTCAAAAGGGCTGCGATGGATAGCTCCGGCCAGTGAATGTTGCACCGTGTCGCGTAGTTGTCCGACATTCGGAGCGAGATCGCTATCAACGTTCTCGGCGAGCCATTGATTTAAGGTCTGCAGATAGTATCGCCGCTTCTGCAGCGATTGGACGAGTGCCTTTCGTCCGAGAATATCGGCGCCGTGGCCATCGGATCGAGAGAACACGCTCTCACTCGCAAAAAAGATCGATAGCAACTCGTCCTCGATCACAATGGCCGCTTGCAGCCAGGTGTCCTTTGTGAACGTGTGAGCAGCCATGGCTAACTTCGTGGCCATCGACAGCCAGTGAAAACGCTCGCGCGATGGCGCCCCGAGCCATGACTGGGCGGAGTGGCGATCGACGGCAAAGGCTGAGTACTCGATGGCTGCCCTACGAAGTTTAGGCAAATCCAACGCAAGATCGGAGTGCAGTCCTCTGTTCTGCACATCGATCAGAACAGACGTACAGATATCATACAGCGCAGCATCCGAACGTCCTTCGCTCGCCGCCAGGGAACGCCGAAACCAACCCTGCGCCGCCGTCAAGGCTGACATGAGCGCGTCCTGCGTTCTGGCCAGCAACCCGTCTTGCAAGCGATCAAGTCCGAGCTCAAGGGTAGCTTCGTCTGCTGCCTCGCCCACATGCGCCAGGTTGGAGAGAAGGTCTCGGAAGTCGTCATCGGGGTATCGACGCAGAATGGTGCCCGTGACCTTGGCGACGTGACGCAGATAGGCCCCGTCGTCGTCTGTCGTGACGTCCAGAAGATACGACTGCAGGCGCCTGACCAAACTGTGGTCGCCCTGCACTACGACAAGCGCGCCGCGCAACGCCTGCGATCGCATCCAGCTATGTTCAGACCGGGGCTCGAAACGGCGGCGGAAGATTTCCCACGCACTGCGCCCGAGAGCCTGCGGTATTGTGGGCAGTTCGTCGAGGCAGTCGACTATTTCCGCAACAGAGGTGGCGTCATCCTCTCGCTCGAGTATCCGCAGCAGCGCGCGCTGAACGGCGGCCGCGGTCACCCAGCGGGTCATCCAGCAGAACGCGTCTGCGCGCGCGGTTTCGGAAGACAGGGCCTCAATCGCGGCCAGCAATTCGTTCTCTTGAGCCGTTCCCGGGTCTAGGATGGGCGTGCCTTCCGTCGTCAGGAGCTCGAATCTGTCTTCCATCGCCGACCACTCAGAAGAGGTACTTATCCCCCTTAGCGTGTAGCCGATGATCAATAGACACAACCGCCTCCACCGCGCTGCGAGCAATGGTGCCGAGAATGATCTGAACGCCTCCGATGTCCTTCGCAGCAGAGGCAACGCTGTCCAGCATCTGCTCGAAGTCCTCGTTCACGACCTCTTCCGACGCAGGCGAGTCGATAATCAGCAAGCCTGGATGCCGGCCATGCCCGCGACGCTTGGCCACCTCCACAGCCGCCAGCGAGGTCGCGATCTTAATGCGCAATTTCTCGCCCATCGTAAGGTTGCTGAAATAGATATCGGCGCCGCCTTGGTGGACCTTCAGCCTCCCACCGCCGTCGAGGTGCATGCTGGTGATGTGGGAAACACCGAACTTCTTCGTGAGGGACATCACCGAATCAGCGATCTCTGTCAGAACGTCCGACTGCATAGAGGTCATCAGCGTCTTACTGGCGTCAGTAGCGGCACGAAGGATCTTGAGTTCGCTCTGCGTCTCGGTGTCGTCGTTGGCAGGCGATTGCAGTGAGGCGACCAGTTCCCGAAGCTGCTCGGCCCGGGCCTCCAACTGCACAACGATGAGTTCGGGGTCGGTCGGCAACGTTGAGATGGCGTCCTGAAGGTTTCGCATCCTGTTCATTCCGGTGCGGAGGCGTTCGGTCGCCTCCCTTGCTGTCTTCTCGCTGGCTTTGAACTTGGCTTTGGCGATCTGGAGCGACGAAGCCAGTTCCTCAACCAGGATCTGCGCGTACTGGATGCGATCGCTATCCAGATCGTTTTCGTGGACCGGCAAGTCGTTCTTGCACAAGGCGCAGGTGTTGTGGTCTGCGTGCTGAACCGCAGGCGCGGCCTCCTCGAACGCTGCCTCGCAGGCAGGGCAGCAAGTCGGGTTGAGCTGACGGAACGAGTATCCTGCCGACCGCTCGTCCTCGAGCTGCTTGAGCCTTCGTCGCGCGTCGTCGTAGCTGACTGTGACGGCCGCGACGGTCGCCGTGTCCGTCTCTAAGGCTATTCGAGCGGTCTCGACCACCTTCCTATCGGTCACGGTCTCCTCATCGAGGCGCGCCAGTTCCAGCCTTTTTGCGCTGCGGTCATCGGTGCCACGAGCCTCCTTCGCTTTGGCGAGTTGGCCCTCAACCTCGATAAGCCTGCTATCGAGCACTACGCTCACGCCAGAATGGTTCGGCCTATCGGCCAGTGCCTGCTCGAGCTGCTTCTGCGCGGTTAACGCAGCACTATAGGTAGAGACCCACGGCAACCCTATGAACAGTTGGAGCAGGCGAAGCGGGAGCCCGTCTATGGGCAGATCGCCGAACAGGGCCTTCGGCTCAGTAGAACTCGACAGGAAGAACGTCGAAGCTATCAGAGGCCAGCCATGGGGATGACCGCCGGTATTCTTGTTGTGGGCATAAATCACCGGGAAATCTAGTTCTTCCATCATCAGGTGCTCGGTCTGAGACTTCAGCCCGTCTCCAGCGTCACCTTCATAGAGCGTGATCCACTGACCGTCGCTGACACTCCGGCTCAGCGTGGCCTTGCCCTCCGCCGCCTTCTCCTCGCCGGCAGGCTTGCGCAGCTCCATGCGATGCAGGACTTCATCGACACAATACCGGACTTCGATGGTTTCCAGCCACTTCCAAACGTCGGGCTTCACCCGACCGGGAAAGTCGCCGCGGATAGCTGCGTTGAGTAGGTGCAGGATGGATGACTTTCCTCGCAGATTGCGCTCGGACATCACGGCCCAGATGCCGATCCCTAGGTCTGACCAGGACAGATGAAACGGTCCGTCGCGCTCGGATTCGGCTCGAACACCCGTCAACTTGATGCCGTCGAAGCGAAGGCTCTTGGCGCGCGGCGGAGTAGTCTGCGCGCGAATGCCATACTTGAGCAACGCGCTTCGAACATCCGACTCCGGACTGGTGCTATCCTCGGCTATGGCTCTTATCCAGCCGTACTCGGTCGACTCGATGATCCGTTCCTTGCTCATGGTTCCAATCCGGCGAATTTGGTCAGACGCTGTTCGACCTGCTCTTGGATAGTCGGTATCACGTCGCCCTGGATGGTGCTTCCATATTGCGGGTGCTCATACTGCCATTCCTTTAGGGCGGAGCCGCTCTTGCCGCTGGCGACTCGCATTACCAACGCTAATCGGTCGCGATACCACGCCAACTCCGGGTAATCCTGAACGCACTTTTCCAGAAACGAGATCGCCTTTGGTAATATAAGGTACTCGTACCGACGAATTTTGCCGTCGTCACCGGCGAGTTGCATCGGTCTCGCTAAGCCGTAGTAGCTCAGCATTGCAAGGGCGTCCTCGACGTTCTGATAGGCGCCGTGCCGCCAGCGGACCATCCGCACCAGTCTGATGGAAGGCTCGTCGTTGATGAAGATGCGCTGAACTGCCTCTAGCAGTTCGGGTTCGCGGGTCTCCTCATAGAGATCCAGCAGGGCGTCACCCAAATAGTCAGGATAACGGACGAGGAAGTCCATTGCCATCAAGCGCTTCTCAGCTCGAAAAACGCTCACGACCTCCTCTGTAGGCCTGTCGACATCTTCACTTCCCGCAACCAAGATGAAAAGCAGCCTGAGCGCGTCGCGATGTCTATAGCTCGGCTCAAGCGATATTCGGAAAGGCGTCCCAGCTTCACCCTCTGGCCCCTTTCCTTCGACGTAAACATCCATATCAGAAGTGCCCCCCAACGCAGGGACCACGATATCTCAAACGGTTTAATTCCGCTAATCTGGTCAGGCACTACTTCGGCGTATTCTGAAGTAGGTGAGGAAATGGTGGAAATAGCGACATCGGCTATCATGCCGGTTCGGCTACGGTTCTTTCAGACCTCTCGATTTGCGCTTCAATTTTCGCCCGGGTGGTTTTGGTGGCAAGGTACTCAACCAATTCTGCAGCGTGGTTTTCGCAGCCCTTTGCCTGCTTTCGAAGAAGCGAGACGTGGTCAGAAAGTTCTTCCGTTGTGCAGAGGCCTATTGGAACCAGAGACCGTTCGCCGTTCCGAAGCACAGGATACGATTTGACTAAGCGAGTATGGCCAGGAAGGACCATCTGAGGGGACGCAGGATCGTCGCTCATGCCCACGCGCTTCAACATACGTGTAACGACACCCACAAGTTCTTTCTTGGCAAATGCTCTGTAGAAGTCGGCATGCGGGCCTGTCAGAGGTTTACTTTTGAATATCTCCTCAACGATCTCGCTTGGCTGCGCGATCTGGCCAGCCTCCATCCGTTGCCCGATGAGTTTATGCAGCTCAGACAGAAGCGCAGAGTCTTTGGCCATGACTTCTATCCCATCAATTGTTGAATGGTGAAGCTGGTAAAGCCTAAACGGCCGTCAATCCGTTCGTAGGGCCACAGCATCCAAACTAGACGTGAATCACTGGTAAGTTGAGTGGGCATCATCCGCCGATTCTAAGATTTGTCAAAGTCGTTGTCCTGACTTTGTTCGAATTTGCAGGTGACACGACACAGGCGAACCTCAGGCGGCTGCCGGGACAATGCCGCAACTGATAGATCGCCGGCCACGAAGCTATCGAACTCTCAAACCTGCAGCGCTACGTGTTGGCAGGTCAGGCGGAGGTCGGCCTCTCTAAGGCGGCCCTTGCAACCAACGCCCTTCGGTCCACCGCCCTTGATGCTCCACCGCTTGTGCGGGCCCCCGTCAATTCCTTCGTAGCTCGGGTGGCTACGGCGATGGCTGTGCCGTTTGGGCCGCTCGCCGCGTTTGTTGGCCAGCCCCTCCGTTCCTTTTATCAGCAGGCTATCTGCGGCGGGTTCCAGCTTAGCGATGGAAGTCGTCTCGTTCGAACCGTGGTTCCGATGGCCTTTCAATCAGCGCTTGCCGGGATCATGCTTGCCGCAGACCTGGTCAAGCATAGTGCGGGTTTTCCGATGAGTCCGACGACCAGCACTCGCGTGAATCTACTGCGCCCCCTTGGTTCTTACCTCCATGATCCGAAAGCCAAAGATTCCAGCGGCCGCTGCATCTGCAGCGATGAGGATTTCGTTGCCGCCTACAGGCTGAAATACGGCTGTGCCGTTGAACAGCTGAGCAACGGGTCCGCCTAAAAAGATCTGAAGTCTTCGTTACCGCGGACGGCGCGCTGTCAAGCGCTCACCGATGTTTTCGACCAGGATCGAGTGCCTGATGAGAGTGCGGGGCGGATACTATGACACGCTCGGCCCGCTGCTTTGTCAATGTTAGGCCCAGAACCCACGACAGAGATCCTTGAGCGACGGCTCGCCGTTTAACGTTTTTTGTACTGTTATCTACGTTCGACCATATTCGTCGTCGAAGCGAACGATATCATCCTCGGCGAGATAATCGCCGCTCTGCACTTCAATGATAACCAGGTCAATTCTGCCTGGGTTCTCGAGCCGATGCTTATGGCCGCAGGGGATGTAAGTAGATTCGTTTGTCCCCAGGAACAACTCCTGCTCGCCATTGACGATTTTGGCGGAGCCGCTGACCACGACCCAGTGCTCCGAACGATGATAGTGCATCTGCAGGCTCAACTGGCGACCGGGCTTCACCTCGATGCGTTTGATCTTGAAGCGCTCGCCTTCCTCCAGAACCGTATAGGTACCCCAGGGCCGGTGTACCGTGCTATGGACCAGATGAGCTTCATGTCCCGAAGCCTTGAGGCCCTCGAAGAGCTTCTTAACGTCCTGAACGCGGTCGCGGGATGTGACAAGCAAAGCGTCCGGGGAATCCACGATCACCAGATCGCTTACGCCCACCGTGCCGATGACGCGCTTGTCGGAGCTCACATATGTGCCGGTCGTGTCGACCATGTGCACATCGCCGCGTATCCTGTTCCCGCTTTCGTCGGGGGCGATCAAATCGGCCATTGCGTTCCAAGATCCGATGTCGTTCCAATCCATGTCGCAGGGAATCACGGCAAGTCTGTTAGTCTTCTCCATGACAGCGTGGTCGAGCGAGATTCGCGGCGCGGAACCGAAATGCTCAGGCGCGAGTTCGATTTTGGCAAAGCCTTGGCATTGACTGGCGCGGCCGTTCTCATAGCTGTCGGCGACGGCCTGGAGCACCTCGGGACAATGCAAAACCATCTCGTCGAGCATGGTTTGCGCACTGAAGCAGAAGATGCCGGCGTTCCAGAAGAAGCGTTGAGACGCGACATAGGCTTTGGCTGTCTCCAGATTCGGTTTTTCAACGAAACGGACGACGTTCTCACCATCTGCTTCGATGTAGCCGAATGCGGTGTCCGGTCTGGTTGGGGTGACGCCCAATGTGGCGATCCGCCCGAGCTTCGCATGTTCCATGGCCAGGCCCATGACGTCTAGAAACGCAGGCAGGTTGCTAATCAGGTGATCGGCCGGGAAGACGCACAGGATCGCGTCAGGGCCTTGCGTTGCCCTCGCATGGATCGCGGCTGCAGCCACGGCGGCGGCCGTATCCCGAGCTTCGGGCTCGAGCAGAAAGGTGCGTGGCAGGACCACGGAATCCAGTTCGTCAAATTCGTCCTTGGTCAGGAAGAGGTGGTCCCCGGATGTCACAGCGACGAGTTCCACGACACCTTCTATCGAAGCGGCGCGCAGCACAGTCTGCTGAATGAGAGAATATCCATCCGCCACTTTGAGGAAAGGTTTGGGGTGCGATTGCCTTGAGGCGGGCCATAGCCGCGATCCGGCTCCGCCGCTGATGATCACGGGAATGACTTTCATAACCAACCTCAATTTCGTCTCTGGAGTGATCGCCCGCGTTCTTTCGAGCGTCAGCGTCACGATCGCCGTCGCTCTGGCTTGTCTGCGGCCCCCGCGTAACAGCGAAGTTCTGGCGCGTTGCAGGCGGCGTCAGATGACGACGGTATCGGTAATGTACGACGCCTCCACTGGCGTCGGTGAGAAATGCGCATTCAACTATGCCTGTTGGTTGCGTCTGCCGAATTGCGCAGGTGGCGGGTCTTAACTGAGATCAGAGACTTGGCTGCCTTCTATCAAAGTCAAACGACTTGGCTCTTTCAGATCGAATTCAATTACCCGTGGTGCGAAAAGGCGTGCATATCGTGTAAAGGCGCTCGTCGGGGGAAACCGAATTACGGTATCGCAGCGCCCGAGAAGATACATCTCAACGAGGGCGGAAATTCCGCCGTCAATCCCGAGTGCTGCAGTGTGTAAGGGGCCACCTTGATTGGATCCGAAGTGCTTCGGGACAGTGAGCAGATCGGGAAACCTGGCCGACAGAAGATCCAGTATCCGCGCGCTGTCCGTGCATAAGAACAGCCGCACAGGCCTGGGGTGCGGTAACGCCTTAGCCTTGTCAATTGCAGCGCACACTTGCCGAACGGCGAGCTCCGGATCGGCCCAGTAGGGCGCATGCTCCATGATGTCTTCACCGTTACCGTGCCGAACATGAATCCCGATGATGCTGTGCCCCTCAAAACATTCCTGATAAATGGCATCTATGCGGGCTTGAATTTCTGGCCGAGGCTGGACACTCTGGAACACCTGCCGCTCTGCATCCTCATCGCACCGCCACATCAGACAAGCGTCACACACTACTGTGTTCGCTTCGACATCGTGTTCGGCCTGAAAGAGCTCGCCCAACTCGTCGCGCTCTTGGAAAATCTGCTCATCTGGCCGGTAAAGGCACTCGATCGCCGGCCTGTTCCACCACTCCGGGAAGAATGGACCAGGGAAGGAAACGTCGTTGATCCGGTCGTCGGAAATAGCCGGCACGCCAGCGATGTCATTGATCGGCTGGAAGAACACCGGAAACGCATTTGTGAAGGGTTGGTCGAGGTAGCAGGCCCCCCGCCAGTCGATGACTAGAGTTCGTCCCGACCGCTGCGCGTAGCGCCAAGCGGCCGCCAATGACCACAGACAATCACCGAACCCCGTACGCCTCCGAGAGACGACGAACCGGCGCTTTTCCAATCCACTAACATGCATTTTCGGAAATCTCGTTCAGAGAGGAGGTTGCATCCGGTTTGGAATCCTTAGTAGACACGTAGACCCGACGCCGGGCGCTTGGCAGAGGCCGGGCCATAGGGCAGAAGAGCTCACTCAGCACTGCCCACTAATCCCGTGACGCTCGCACGGCTTGAAGCCGATGCCCTCGCTTCCGGTTCAGCCTTCTCTACTGGGCCTCCGCGGCATGTGTAAAATCTATTGAGTGGATGCCGGCCATCCATGCGTTGGATGCCGTGATGAAGGGGCTCGGCTGACGCGGGCCCGGCCAATAGAGCCGAAACAGCCGGGGAACGCTGCGAGACTGCCTGCCGGAGCAAATCGTTCCGTCGACGCCACACGCCAAGGGTGCAAGGCTGCATACAGCAACCGTCCCGGGCGAGATGAGGTCGATAGCTCGACGCGCCTGGAACCAGCTGATCGACAGAATCTGCAGTCTGCTCCCAAAGTTCTGCACGACCTGTGCCGGATGCTGTGGTGAGGGCTCGCGGCCACGAACTTTGTCCTCGCCCCGAACGGAAGCTCGGGACCTACGACTCCGGGCCGGCGATGCGCCCCGGCTGCTCGGTCAGACCATCCATTCTGTGGATGCACTTTATCCAAACAATCGATTTCACTGATCCAAACAATTCCCATTAGAAGACGCTGAAGCAAGAAAGAAGGGCGTCCTCACTCGCTGATAGATGAGCAAATCAGCTGCAAGGTGCTTGGAGTACAGTCGCTCGCGGCGTGAGCTGAGCGGCACTCTGACCGCATGTACGAATCCCAGTTAGCGGCGCAACTCTATTTTGCTGTGACTCCAAGCAAGAGCAGGTGTGCTCGGCTGGCAGACTGTCAATGACGAGCTTCGCGCCGCATCTGTCGAAGTGCTCCATAGGGCACGGGGCGGGCCGCACATTGTGTCGGCGTGGCGAGCCGGAGCCGAAACCTTAAACTTTAGATAGAGCAGGAATAGAATGGGCGATAGCAGAAAAGTTGCTCTTATTACGGGCATAACTGGACAGGATGGTGCCTATCTTGCCCGTCTTCTTCTCAAAAAAGGCTACATCGTTCATGGGATTAAGCGACGTTCCTCTTCCTTCAACACGGGTCGTATCGAAGACCTCTACCAAGACCCGCACGAATCCGATCCGCGCCTGATCTTGCATTACGGTGACCTCACTGATTCGACTAACCTCATCCGCGTGGTTCAGGAATCTCAGCCAGACGAAATTTACAACTTGGCTGCTCAGAGCCATGTGCAGGTGTCGTTCGAAACACCTGAATACACAGCAAACGCGGACGGTATCGGTACATTGCGACTTCTTGAGGCGATTCGCCTCCTCGGTCTGACGGACAAGACCCGCTTCTATCAAGCCTCGACTTCGGAGCTATACGGCCTCGTGCAGTCCGTACCGCAGAACGAAACGACGCCCTTTTATCCGCGCAGCCCTTACGCCGCCGCCAAGCTCTACGCCTACTGGATGGTCGTCAATTATCGCGAGGGCTATGGTATGCACGCTTCCAACGGCATTCTTTTTAATCACGAAAGCCCCCTTCGTGGCGAAACTTTTGTGACGCGCAAGATCAGCCGCGCTGCCGCTGCTATCTACCTGGGCAAGCAGGACAAGCTTTATCTCGGCAATCTCGATGCTCAACGCGATTGGGGCCATGCGCGTGAGTACGTGCGAGGTATGTGGATGATGATACAGCAGGATCAACCGGATGATTACGTGCTGGCTACGGGCAAAACGACTCCTGTCCGCCAATTCGTCGAGTGGGCTTTCGAAGATATCGGCGTCGAGATCGAATGGCGTGGCAAGGGTGTCGGCGAAAAGGGCTATGATGTAGCGAGCGGCAGATGCCTAGTCCAAGTGGACCCACGCTACTTCCGCCCCACGGAAGTCGATCTTCTCCTGGGTGACGCTACCAAGGCGAAGGAGAAGCTCGGCTGGGTGCATGAGACATCCGTGCGCGAGCTTGCTGCGGAAATGGTGCGCGAAGACCTGAAGGTCATGCAGACATCTGTAGTCATGAAGGAAGCGTAATGTATGATCTTAACGGAAAAACCGTGTGGGTCGCTGGCCACAAAGGTATGGTGGGCAGCGCTGTTGTACGCCGACTCGCGTCTGAAGACTGCAAAGTTGTGGCCGCCCCTCGGGGAGAGCTAGACCTCAAGCGACAGACCGAGGTTGAAAACTTCGTGGCAGTGATGAAACCGGACGCTATCATTATGGCGGCGGCAAAGGTAGGTGGTATTCTCGCGAACGCCACCTATCCGGTCGACTTTCTTTACGACAATCTGATGATCGAGGCCAATATCTTCGCGGCAGCCCACGAAAACAATGTCGACCGCGTCCTCTTCCTCGGCTCGTCTTGCATCTATCCGAAGATGGCACCACAGCCCATTCCTGAAAGCGCGCTTTTGACCGGGCCACTAGAGCGCACCAACGAATGCTACGCCGTCGCCAAGATCACCGGCATCAAAATGGCTCAAGCCTATCGCCAGCAATACGGCCGCGACTACATCTCCGCTATGCCGACGAATCTCTACGGGCCAGGCGACAATTATGACTTGCAGTCAAGCCACGTCATCCCAGCGCTGATCCGGAAAGCGCATGAAGCTAAGCTCATAAGTGATAAGCAAATCACCATCTGGGGCACGGGCACACCACGTCGGGAATTCATGCACGTCGACGACTGCGCCGACGCATTAGTCTTCCTTCTGAAGAACTACTCTGACCATGATCACGTCAATCTCGGCTGCGGACAGGACATCACGATCCTAGAGCTGACTAGAATGATCTGCCGTGTAGTCGGATTTACTGGGGAGATTGCGCATGATCACTCTAGACCTGACGGTACACCGCGAAAGCTGATGAGCGTCGACAAGCTGCGCACTTTGGGATGGGCAGCAAAGATCACTCTCATGGAAGGCATCGAGAGTGTCTATCATGCATTTCTAAACGGGAGCTACACCGAACGGCGGTAGATAAGAGGATTTGCTGCGTCTCAGGCCTGTACGCGCTTTCGGGACCCAGAGCTAATGTAGACTGAGACAATCACTCGATGGCGATAGCGCTCATGTGAGCCAGCCGCGAGGAGCCCCGCCGGACCCGGACCCCATCCGCTCCAACCTCGTCGCCGTGAAGGTCACGGTGCGCTGCCCACGCCGACGCCGACTGCGTCAATCCTCACAAGGGTAACCGTCGATAACCGAACGCGTCTACGGTAACCGAATGTACTTCTTGTTCTCGTCCGAGGGATCTGTCGATGGGCATTCCGGACGAGCCAAAGTTTGAGCATGTTACCTTCAAAACCCGGTTAGCAACGTCGGATTTGGTATGAAATTCGGAACAAGTGGATTACGGGGCCTGGCGACAGAATTGGCAGGAGCCGCCTCTGCCCTATATGCAACGGCATTCGCGACATTCCTGCTGGAATCCGGCCTGGCCAGAATTGGCGACGAGATACTCATAGGGCGCGACTTTCGCGCCTCGAGTCCGGCCATCGCCGCCGTCTGTGCGGCGGCACTGTCCGCGCTCGGCTTCATCGTAGTCGATTGCGGCGCAGTCCCCACCCCTGCCCTGGCACTGTATGCTCAGGCGCGTAAGAGTGGTTGTTTGATGATCACAGGCTCGCACATTCCGGCCGACCGTAATGGAATAAAATTCTATCGACCCGACGGTGAGATCGACAAGGGTGATGAGCGGGAGATAACGCGCATCGCCTTGCAGCTGGAGAAGCGCGGATACGTCCTTGAAGGTGCTGTTGCACGTCGGCAGCACCGGGAGGCCGAATGCAAGGCCTTTTTCACGGCGCGCAATCGAAAGCTTATGGAGATTAATGCTCTAAAGGGCTTAACGGTGGGCGTATATCAGCACAGCACAGTCGCGCGCGATCTCTTGGTTGACATTCTCTCATATCACTGTGCGACGGTCGTAACCCTGGGACGTTCGGAAGGTTTCATTCCTGTCGACACTGAAGCGGTCTCTGACGAGACTGCTCAACAGTTCAAGCTCTGGGCCAAAGAGCATCGGCTTGATGCGGTCGTCTCGGCAGATGGCGATGGTGACCGCCCACTGGTAGCTGACGACCACGGAGACCCCCTTCGCGGTGATTTGTTAGGCCTGATTACGGCGAACTTCCTGCAAGCGAAGGCAGTCGTCACGCCGGTCACATCAAACTCTGGTATCGAGACCGCAGGTTCTTTTAAAGTCGTGCGTACCAAGGTTGGATCGCCATTTGTTATTGCTGCCATGCTCGATTTGGTTGCGTCGGGTCACGAGCGCGTGGTTGGTTTCGAAGCAAACGGTGGTTTGTTGACCGGCACGGACTTTGACCCGAACGGAACTAAACTGCCAGCGCTACCTACACGCGACAGTTTTCTCCCCATCCTCGCGGCACTTTCCCTTGTTAATACAAGTGGGCAGCCACTGTCAGAGATTGGCAGTTCCTTTCAATTGCCGGCAGCGGCGGCGGATCGCTTGGAAAATTTTTCCGTCGAAAGCAGCACTCGCCTCATGACATACCTTCGTACAGCGGAAACTAACATTGCCGCCTTCGTCGGGTCGATTGGAGTGGTAAGCAAGGTTAGCGATGTTGACGGACTTCGTATCACTCTCGCGGATAAGCGTGTCTTGCATTTGCGTCCATCCGGAAATGCCCCGGAAATGCGGTGCTACGTCGAAGCCGAAAATCGGGAGGACGCGGAGCTTTTGCTCCGGACTGGATTGGATCGAATTCGTAATTGGACGCAAGGCTAAATAAAAGCCGCCTCCCTGCGTATTCCAGGTGACCCTGGGGGTCGCACAAGCTACTCAAGCGCGATCAGAACGTCCACAGTGTCCCGGCCCTGTCCGCTTTGAAGCGAACCGGAACGCCCGTGGAAACAGCCGATCCGTACCAGCCACGGAGCATCCGTTAGCTCATGGTCAAGGCAGCGCCTTCCGGAAGCGAACAGCCGGTCCCGCACTGACCGCCTGCGCCGCATGTACGATGGCGTTGGTGTCCAGGCCGTGGTGACGGTATAGGTCCGCAATAGTCCCCGTCTGGCCGAACTGCTCGACCCCGAGCGCCTTCACGCGATGCCCGTTAACCCCACCGAGCCACGCGAGCGTCGCCGGGTGGCCGTCGATCACGGTGACGATGCCGCAGTCACGCGATAGCGGCGCGAGCAGCCGCTCGATATGACTCAGGGCGCCAATCGCGCCACGCTGCCGGGCACGTTCCGCCGCCTGCCAGCCCGCATTAAGCCGGTCCGCGGAGGTGATCGCGAGCAGCCCGACATCGCGCCTGTCCTCCGCCAGAAGACCCGTCGCGGCAATCGCCTCCGGCGCGACGACGCCTTGATAAGCAATGACGACACTCGCGTTGGGCCCAGGCGGACGCAGCCAATAGCCGCCATTGACGATGTCCCGCGCGAGCGCCGGGTTCATGTCGCGCAGCGGCTGCTCGAGCGGCCGGGTTGACAGGCGAAGATAGACCGATCCTCCGGTCTGATCACGCAGCCACGTCGTCTCATCCGGATCCCCCTCGCCATTACGTTGCATGTAATCGAAGGCAAAGCGCATGATCACGGACAGTTCGTCGACGAAGGCCGGTTCGAAGGCGCAAAGCCCATCCTGCGCCATGCCGATCAATGGGGTGCCGATCGACTGGTGTGCCCCGCCCTCGGGCGCCAGCGTCACGCCCGAGGGCGTTGCGACCAGCATGAAGCGCGCATCCTGATAGCAGGCGTAGTTTAGCTGGTCGGCCGATCGGTAGATGAAGGGATCATAGACTGTCCCGATCGGCAGCAGGCGCACGCCATTGATCGAGTGCGAGAGACCGAGTGCCCCGAGCATGATCATCAGGTTCGACTCGGCGATCCCGAGCTCGAGGTGCTGCCCCTTCGGCCCAAATTCCCAGGTAAAGGTCGACGGAATGCGTTCGGCCTTGAAGGTGTCCGCCATGGTCTCCCGGGCGAAAAGGCCGCGCCGGTTGACCCAGCCACCGAGATTGGTCGAGACCGTCACATCGGGCGAGGTGGTGACAATGCGGTCGGCAAGCAGACTGCGCTCGCGTGCGATGTCGTTCAGGATCTGGCCGAAGCCCATCTGAGTCGAGAGCGGCTTGCCGGGCTGCCCCGGTGACGGAAGGGTTTCAGGCACCGGCACCGACGGCGCAGACAGCCTCCTACGCCCCTCACTGAAGAACGGCGCCTTTGCGAAGAAGGCGTCAAGTTCCGCTTCCGGCAAGGTGGCGGCCGCCCATTTGTCCCACTCCTCACCCCGCTTTACGCCCATTTGCAGGCGGTAGTCTTCCATCTGCGTGGGCGTCATCTGCCCCGCGTGGTTGTCCTTGTGTCCGGCAAGCGGCAGACCGTAGCCCTTGATGGTGTAACAGATGAAGCAGACGGGACGGTCATGCCTGGACGCCGCCTCGAAGGCTTCGAGGAGGCTCGGCATGTCATGCCCGCCAAGGTTCGTCATCAACGCCTGCAACTCGTCGTCGGAGCGGCGTTCGATCAGAGTGGTGACCGGCCCTTGGTCTCCGATCTCGTCGAGCAGCCGCTTGCGCCAGGCAGCACCCCCTTGGAAGGTCAGCGCCGAATAGAGCTGGTTCGGACAGCGCTCTATCCACTCGAGCAGCTTCTCGCCCCCCGGCTCGGCAAAGGCAGCCTCTTGCAGAGCGCCGTGGCGCAGGACCATCACGTCCCAGCCGAAGTTGCGAAAAATCTGCTCGAAACGCTGCCAGAGGCCCTCCCGGATCACGGCGTCGAGCGACTGGCGATTGTAGTCGACCACCCACCAGCAGTTCCTGAGCCCGTGCTTCCAGCCTTCGATCAGGGCCTCGTAGATGTTGCCCTCATCCATCTCGGCGTCGCCGATCAGGCTGACCATTCGGCCCTCGGCACGCTCCTTCATCCAGCCGTGACCCGAGACGTAGTCCTGCACCAGCGACGAGAACAGCGTCTGAGCAACGCCGAGACCCACCGACCCGGTCGAGAAGTCGACATCGTCGACATCCTTCGTCCGCGAAGGGTAGCTCTGCGCGCCCTTGTAGCCGCGGAAGTTCATGAGCTTTTCGTGGGTCTGGTTGCCCGCCAGATACTGAAGTGCATGGAAGATCGGCGCCGCATGGGGTTTGACCGCCACCCGATCCTGCGGGCGCAGGACCGAACAGTAGAGCGCGGTCATGATGGTACTCAGCGACGCGGACGAGGCCTGATGCCCCCCGACCTTGATCTCATCGCCCTCGCGGACGTGGTTGGCGTGGTGGATCGTCCAGGCTGCGAGCCAGGAGACGCAGCGCTCGATCTCGTTCAGATATTCCAGTTTCCTCGTCATTCAGTTTCCCGCAAATCAGCTGCCGGTCTCACAGGACCCCCGCCCAAATGGTCAAAGATCGAGTTTCAACACACCTGTCGCGCGCGACACACAGGGGATGAAGCGGTGGCCGCGTGCCTCCTTGGACAGGACGGCATCCCGATGGATCGGCTGTCCCCCCAGCATTGCGCATTCGCAGGTCCCGCACACCCCGTTCTCACACGAGGCCATCAACGGCACACCGGCCGCACGCAAGGCGGCCAGTGCCGTGGTCTCAGCCGAAACCTCAACCACCCTGCCCTCAGCCAGTTCTATGACGAACGGTTCCGGTGGCGCGCCATCAAACTCGGGAGGCTGGAAAGTTTCGAAATGAACAGTACCCTCGGGCCAGTGTTGAGCCGCGCGCCCCACAACCGCCATGAAGCCAGGCGGTCCGCAGTAGTATGTCTGCGCGTCGTCCGAACGGTTCGCCAGCAGCGCGGCGATGTTCTGCCGGGTCTGAGGCTCGTCGTCGAAATGGATCCGCACATTGCCGCCAGGAAGATCGCTCCCGATCGCCGCCAAGAGTGGCGTGAGCGCCCGGCTGCGGGTGAAATAGTGCAACTCGAAGGGCTTGGCCTGCCGGGTGAGCGCGCGCGCCATGGCCAGAATCGGGGTGATCCCGATTCCCCCTGCCAGCAGCAAATTCGGCCCCTCGCCTGGCTTGAGCGCAAAATGGTTGCGTGGCGCGGAGACAGGCAGTGTGGAGCCGACGGCAATGGTTTCGTGGATCCACGCCGAGCCGCCACGGCCGTCATTCTCGCGCTTCACCGCGATGGTGTAGCGGCCAAGCTCGGTCGGGTCGCCGCAAAGTGAATACTGACGCACCTTCCCTTCAGGCAGATGGACGTCGACGTGAGAACCCGCTTCGAACGCCGGCAGCACAGGTTTGCGTGGGTGTTTCAGGTCGATGACCAGCACGTCGCCCGGCTCCTTGCGGGCGGCGGTCACGGTCAGCTTCATGATGATGCGCGGCGAGGCCATGGCGTTTCACTCGTCGATGGGCAAGATCAGATCACCGGGGCGGATCACGCCCCCGACCTCGATTGTGCAGTTCAGGCCGGAGCGGTTCAGAAGCCCCTCGTAGAGACCCGGAAGCCCGAGCAACTCCTCGATATACTTGCACGGCACATTCATCCGGGCGGCCCTGAGAATCGTTTCCCCGACCCGGAAGCGTTTGCCGACAAGATGGCTAAGCGGAACGCCTCGTGTCGTCAGATTGCGCCGGTGATCTTCGGGTGCGAGTTTGGCCTTGAAGCCCGGAATTCTGGGTTCGCCCTGCGCGATGGCGTCCAAGACTTCAGCTTCGATCAGCGTCACTTCGCGAACGTCAGGACGCGCGGAATAGGTCCCCGTCTCCAGGTAGTAGCGGTCTCCGACAACGCCTTGGCCGGCAATAAGCTGCGCCTGCGCCAGCTCCTCCATTTCATAGGAGGCGGCAGGCGCGATATGGACGTGAAGCAGCTTTCCTCGCCAGGTCATCATCGCTCTCGGAAATTCGTCTCGTGGAAACCTGCTGCAAAACTGGCCTGATCAACAGCGCCAGTTGCATGGCATTTTCCCGGTCCAGTTGGCTGTTTGGAAAGAAATACGGGGGGCCCTCGGACCGTTTTCAGCGCCAGCTTTCGGCGTCGCCCCGGCTCAGTTGTTCCGCGCCGGCATCGCGTCTTGCACCTGCTTGACAACCTCTCGCAGGACCTCAACGCCCTTCCCGATCTGCCGAATGCTCAAGGCGGCATAGCCCATGACAAGTCCGACGCGATCGGTGCGGCCTTCGTCCGATGGCCGTTCGTAGAGCGGCGAGATCAGGTGTAGCCCCAGGCCAGCGTCGCGGGCGGATTCGACCAAGGCCGTTTCCCGCGATCGTGGCAGGTCATTGAACCAAACGGCGACGTGCAGTCCCGCATCTGCTCCCTGGACAGTGATGCGATCCCCGAAGCTGTGCTGCAAGGCACCCAACAACGTTTCCCGACGCTCGCCGTTCAGCCTGCGCACACGGCGCACATGGCTTTCGTAGCCGCCGCTCTCGATCAACGATGCCAGCGCTTCCTGTTCAGCGACCGGCGAATGCCGGTCTGCGAATTGTTTGGCGGTTGCGAAGACCTCCTGCAATTCGGGCGGGACGACGAGGTAGCCGATGCGCAGCATCGGCGAGAGCGTTTTGGAGATCGTGCCGAGGTAGATGACAGCCCCGTGGTCCTCGAGACTGTGCAGCGGAGGGACCGGATTGATGTCGTAGCGATATTCGCTGTCGTAGTCGTCCTCGATCACATAGGCGTTGTTGTGCCGCGCCCATTTCAGAAGCTGATGGCGGCGCGCGATCGGCATGACGCCGCCCAGCGGAAACTGATGCGATGGCGTCACATAAGCCAGTCGTGCTCCGATCCCCGCCAGCAACTCGGTCCTCATCCCGTCTTCGTCGACGATGACCGGGATGGGTGAGGCACCCGTACTGGCAAAGACCTGACGCGCCATCCTGTAGCACGGATCCTCGATGACGAAACGGTCGGCGGGATCGAGAAGCAGGCGCGCGCACAGATCAAGGCCCTGCTGCGAACCGTTCACAACTATGATCTGGTCGAGGTCGCAGCTCAGGGTCCGGGCGCGCCAGAGATAGCCCTGAAGCGCCTGGCGAAGCCGGCGCGAGCCGCGAGGATCGTCATAGGCAAGACGCAGCGGGCGCTGCCCCATCGCCTCGTTCATCGCGCGTTTCCAGACCAATGAAGGGAAATCCGACGGCGCGAGGTCGCCATAGCGGAACTCGACCTTCAGCCCAGTCGGCAGATAATCTGGCCAGGGTGACGTCGCGCGCAGCCGCTCGCCATATGCGGACAGGTGGATTGGGCCGACCCGTTGCGCGTGAGTGCGCCCCGTCCCATGGCCCATCAACGAAGACGCAACGCGAGGTCGTGCGCCTTGACGGACTTCGATGAAACCCTCCGCAGCCAGTTGCTCATAGGCGACCGTCACCGTGGTTCGCGAAACGCCGAGGTCATTTGCCAGGGCCCGGGAGGATGGCAACTGACTGCCGGTTTCGTAGACGCCGCCGAGGATTTGCTCGCGAAGGGCTTCGTATATCTGGCGTGCACCCATCGCGTGCGAGCGCGCTGCAGACCCGGCACTTGAAGACTGGACCATCTCTTTCATCGCCAACTGGATATTTCACATTGGCCAGGTTGCCGTCAATCTTTCGGAACCCCAAGAGAGATCGCAGAGGCCGAATGACCAGCTCCCATCAATCCGAAACCGATGCTCCCACGGGGTCGCTCAACCGCACCAGCCCCGGATTTGCCACCCGGGCGATCCATCATGGCTACGATCCGGCCGGCTTTTCCAATGCCGTCCAGCCGCCAGTGTTCCTGACGTCAACCTATGGGTTCGAAAGCGTGGCAGCAAACGATGCCGCCGCCGCCCTTGGTGGAAGGCTCTATGCGCGCGAATACAATCCCACGACCGAGATCCTCGAGCAGCGGCTCGCGAATCTGGAAGGAGCCGAGGCGGGGCTGGTTGTTGCCTCGGGGATGGCGGCCTTCGGCACTCTGATCCTGTCGCTCCTGTCCCAGGGCGATGAACTCATCGTCCACAAGACGCTTTATGCGAACACGCTTGCCATGGTCGAACAGGCGGTCCCCCGCTTCGGCATCAAGGTCGTCGCGGTCGATCTGTCAAATCCCCACAATCTCGATGCTGCGATCACCGAGCGGACGCGGCTGGTTTTCTTCGAGACGCCGGTGAATCCGCTGAGCCGCATCCTCGACATAGCGGCAATTGCAGAGCGCGCTCACGCGCGCGGTGTAAGGGTTGCAGTCGACAGCACCTTCGCCTCGCCCGCGCTCCAGCGACCGCTTGAGCACGGGGCGGACATCGTGCTCCATTCGATGACCAAGTACATCAATGGTCATGGCGATGCCCTTGGCGGGGCGCTTCTCGGCGACGCCCAAACGCTCCGTACGCTGCATGAAACGGGCCTGCGCTACATCACCGGCGCAGCGCTCTCGCCCCTGTCAGCTTTCCTAATCCTGCGCGGTCTCAAGACGCTGACGCTGCGTATGGAACGGCACAGCGCCACAGCCCTTGCGGTGGCTCGGGCGCTGGAAGCGCACCCGGCGGTGGCATTTGTGAGTTATCCGTTCCTCGACTCGCACCCTGATCAGGTGACGGCGCGAAAACAGATGTCCAACGGATCGGGCATGTTGGCCTTTGGCCTCCACGCTGGATACGAAGGAGCGCGCCGGATGATGGACCGGCTCAACCTGATCATTCGCGCCGTCAGCCTCGGCGATGCCGACAGCCTCATCTATCATCCAGCAAGCCTCACCCGTGCTCGGCAGCCGATCCGCAAGGATGCCCATTTGGCCGATGGAGTCGGCGAGGATCTCATGCGTCTCTCGGTGGGGCTTGAAGACGCTGATGACCTGATCGCCGATCTGCGGCGGGCTTTGGACGTCTTGTAATGACCTGGCGTGCGGCCATCTCTGCGCTCACACATAGATCTGGAGCCTTGCCATGGCATTCCTGAGCGGTCTTTCCGCGTTCCCCATCACCCCGACCAATCGTGACGGCCGCGTCGATAGCGTTGCCTTGCGCAGGCTGATTGCTCGGCTTGGCATTGCTCAGGTCGATTCCATCGGTCTTCTCGGCAGCACCGGCACATACATCTATCTGTCGCGCGAGCAACGGCGGCGGGCGCTCTCCGAGACCTTGGACCAAACGGCGGGGCAAATGCCGGTCGTGGTGGGTGTGGGCGCGCTGCGCACCGATGAAGCCGTGGGGCTCGCGCAAGACGCCAAGGCCCTTGGAGCAGCTGCGGGTTTGCTTGCCGCCGCCTCCTACACCCCGCTTACTGATGACGAGGTGTTCGATCATTTCTCCACTGTGGCGCGCGAAAGTGGCCTGCCGATCGTCGTCTACGACAATCCAGGAACGACGCATTTCCATTTCAGTCCACCCCTTGTCAGCCGCCTGGCAAAGGTGGCTGGGATTGTCGCCATCAAGAATCCGACAGACAAAAGCGATGCGATCAAGAACCACCTGACCGCCCAGAGGCGCACACTGCCGGAAGGGTTCTCGATTGGCTACAGCGGCGACTGGAACGCCGCCGAGGCCATGATCGCCGGCGCCGACACATGGTACAGCGTCCTCGCGGGCATCCTGCCCGAGGTCTGCATGACGATCGTCACAGCGGCGCAACAGGGCGATGCGGCCGAAGCGCGACGGATCAATGCCGCGCTGGTCCCGATCTGGAGCGTCTTCAAGGAGTTCTCGAGCCTTCGCGTCGTCTATGCACTCGCTGAATTGCTCGACATTTGCAGTGCCGAACCCCCGCGTCCCATCCTGCCTCTGCCCCCAGCAGCGAAGCGCCAGATCGCCGCCGCGTTGAAAGGTTTGCCATCGGATGCCAGCCGGTGAACAGCAAACCCCGTTCGGCAAGTGAAAGGTATTTACCCGCTCATTTCGAGAACTGATCGAAAACAACGCACTCGGCGTGCTGATAGCCATGGCTGGAGCGGTCTCGACGCCAATCACACCCCCTTCGAACTCGACAATCGACTGCGGAGGTACAGACTGCGCAGGGCACTCCGCCCATGCCGCACCGTTCGCCTTCAAACTAGGAATCGGTGGTTTATCCATTGGAATGGCATCGAGCCGGCGCTTTACTTCCGGCCCGGTGCGCGCATTGAAGCCGGTGCCAATGCCGCCGGCGAACACCAGATTTCCGTCCTCGACATTCGCCAGAGCACGCTTCCCGACCGCCGTAACTGTTGCCGGGTTCGCAGCCGATGACGATGAACTCATCACTCAGCACGCATTTTGTCTCACCCATTCTTGGCGCCGGCCGGATCGATATGGACTGACACGCAGCTTGGAGACGATGCCCTCGAGGCCGAACTGGGAGACTTGCGCGAGAATGTCGCTGCCGCCGCTGATCTCGTCGCTCAGAACGATGCCGTTTCGCGGCGTCTCAGCAGGTTAACTAGCGCTTTGCGCCGATCGACGAGTGGCCGATCGCGAAGACCCTCGCCGTCGATCTTGAGCAGGTCGAAGCCGGCAAGCATGGTCCTGACGTCTCCCGCCGCGGCCAAGAGCCCTCTGAAGACTTGGAATGCGCGACAAGCCTTCTGGTCAACGACGAACGCCTCACCGTCTATTATCTCGTCCGAGGCGCCGAGCTCGGCCACCGCCCGGGACGATAGCCGGAAACCTGAGGGTCCAGTCGTGGAGGTTGCGGGTCGAGGTAGGCCCCCGTCGATAGTAGTCCCATTTCATTTCGTGTAGCCAATCAGGGCCCTGCCGGACGCGGCCGACCAGCGGTCGATGTTCGCGACGACCCGAATGTCCAGTCTCGTGTAACCCAGCCTAAAGCGGCCTGTCCGCCCAAAAAATGACATTCAGTTGCCTCCAGCCTTTCGACACGACCCACTTCACGATCTCGTAACTCGCCAACCTAGCGGCTTGTTGCTTGAGCTGCGCGTTCCTACGGTGTGGTCGCTAGGCCTCAGCAACAAGAGCTCGGTTGCCAGGCGGGCGGAGGCTCAACGAGATAGCCAGCTCAGGACAAGGAGAGCAAGCAATGGTCGCTTTTACCCTCAATGGCGAGGCGCGAACACTCGACGTCGATCCAGAGATGCCGCTGCTCTGGGCGGTCCGTGACGTCATCGGACTCACGGGAACGAAATTCGGTTGCGGGCTTGCCCAGTGCGGCGCTTGCACGGTTCACGTTAACGGCATGCCGACGCGCTCGTGCCAGACCGCAGTCGGCGACATCGAAGGAGCCTCGATCACCACCATTGAGGGTGTGTCGGGCAAGATAGGCGAAACGGTCCAGGCCGTGTGGGCCGAGTTCGACGTACCTCAATGCGGCTATTGCCAGTCTGGCCAGATCATGTCGGCCGTGGCCCTCCTTACAGAAACGCCTAAGCCGACGGACGATGATATTGATTCGGCGATGAGCGGCAACCTCTGCCGGTGCGCCACCTATCATCGCATCCGCGCGGCCATCCACGAGACCGCCAACCGGCTGGAGACTTGAGGCATGTCGCAGTTTCTCTCGAAGCATACTGCCGTGCGGCCCACGCGCCGCTGGTTCCTCGTCGGCGCGGGCGTTACCACCGGCGGCCTCGCAGTGGGCTACCGGCCAGTGCTGGCCGCGCCCGACATCGCACAAACGACCCCTGCAAAGGTTCCGGCGAACCCCTTCCAGACCTATGTCGAGATCACAAAGGAGAACCGAATCATCATCCACTCCTCGCAGTTCGAGATGGGACAAGGCTCCTATTTCGGCATCGCCACCCTGGTTATGGAAGAGCTCGACGGCGACTGGGCGCAGGTGGACGTGGTCGGCGGATATGGCAATACCGCGTTCTACGGCAATCTCGCCTGGGGCGGGGCCGCACAGGCAACTGGTGGCTCCACGTCGATGGGCTCGTCGTGGGAACGCTACCGCAAGGCGGGTGCTGCCGCACGGGCCTTGCTGGTGGCGGCCGCGGCGCAGCGGTGGGACGTGCCAGCCGGCGAGATCAAAGTCGCTTCCGGGGTCGTGTCGCACGCCTCAGGGATGCAGGCGCGCTACGGTGACCTGGCTGAAGCCGCAGCGGGAATGCCGGTTCCCGACGACGTGCCGCTAAAGCCGCGCGACAAGTGGGCCCAGATCGGATCGGACAGCCTCAAGCGCTACGATTCCGCCGGCAAGACCAACGGCGCGCAGACCTACACGATCGACCTCATGATGGAGGGACTCCAGACGGCCGTTATGATCCATCCGCCGAAGTTCGGCGCCGAGATCGAGAGCTTCGACGCAACCAAGGCCAAGGCACTCGACGGCATTGTCGATGTCGTCCAGACGCCGCGAGGCCTTGCCGTGGTTGGCAGGGACACCTGGACGGCGCTGAAGGGCCGCGACGTCGTGGAGGTGACCTGGAACGAGGAGAAGGCCGAAGAGCGCGGCACGGCCGAGATCATGGCCGAATACAACAAGGCAGCAGACGATCTGGGCGCGGCCACCGCGCGCGACGACGGTAACACTCCCGCAGCGTTCGCCAGTGCTGAGAAAATCATCGAGGGGCACTACGAATTCCCCTATCTTGTCCATGCTTCGATCGAGCCACTCAACGCGGCCGCCCGAATCAACGAAGACGGCACCATCGATGTCTGGGGCGGACACCAGATGCCCGACCTTTATCAGGCGGCTGCCGCTCAGGTAGGCGGCACCACGCCGGACAAGGTGAGGCTGCACGTGATGAAGACCGGCGGCAGTTTCGGCCGCCGCGCGGTCTTGGATGCAGATGTCATTATCGAAGCTGTTTCCACAGCGCGTGCACTGGGACGCGGCAAGCCAGTGAAGGTGCAGTGGACCCGCGAGAATGACATGCGGGGTGGGCGGTACCGGCCGGCCTATGTGCACGCAGTCAAGGCGGGGCTCGACAAGAAAGGCAATGTCGTCGCTCTCCATGACCACATCGTGGGTCAATCGGTCTTGGGCGGTTCGACCTCTGCGGCGATGATCAAGAACGGCATCGATCCAACCTCCGTAGAGGGCGCCACCAACCTGCCCTATGCGATCCCGAACCTGAAGGTCGAGCTGACCACCACGGACGTGAACATCCCGGTGCTGTGGTGGCGTTCGGTAGGCTCCACCCACACCGCTTACGCGGTGGAAACCCTGATCGATGAGCTCGCCGCCGCTGCGAACCGTGATCCGGTCGACTTCCGCTTGTCAATGCTCGGTCACCATCCACGGCATGCCGCCGTGCTTAAAGTGGCTGCTGAGAAGGCAGGCTGGGACAAGCCTCTGCCGGAAGGCCGTTTCCGCGGCGTGGCCCTGCATGAAAGCCTCTCGACCTATGTCGCCGATGTGGTGGAGATCACCCTCAACGATGAAAATGGTTTCAAGGTCGACCGCGTCGTCTGCGCGGTAGATTGCGGCACCGCGATAAATCCTGACCAGATTCGCGCTCAGATGGAGGGCGGTATCGGATTCGGGCTAGGTGCGATCCTCCAGGAGGAGCTGACCCTGAAGGGCGGTGTCGTAGACCAAGAGAACTACGATACCTATACACCGCTCAGGATCGAGCAGATGCCGCGAGTCGAGGTGCACATTTTGCCGTCCGAGGAGCCGCCCACGGGAGTTGGTGAGCCAGGTGTGCCGCCGATCGGCCCGGCCGTCGCCAATGCGCTACGGGCGGCGACGGGCAAGACTATCCGCAAGCTGCCGATTATAAAGAACATGTCAGGAATGACACCATGAAACAGCCGCGATGAAGATCGCGCCGTTTTCGAACGCCTCCTGACAGGCGCTCATTTCCATGGGTCAAATTCCGGCGGCTGCCCGCTCCAATATCCGGTTTGGAGACGGCACCCCGTGTTCTGAACGACCACAGACGGGCCTTGGCGCCGGTTCCACTGAAGAACCGCTTTCGAGACGCAAATGCGTCCACTCCATGAAGAGCACAACCGTATAGCACCAGGAAGGCTAGCTACCTCCATCGCTTCGGAGACCCAGGAACCCCCAGAAAACCGAACCTCCAGAGCTCAGAGGCGCTCGTGATCACAATCGCGCTGGTGCGTGGATCATTGTTCAAGGGTTTGTCAATAGGCAGGCGAGATGGCCGATCGACATGATCTTCGCCCGATGCCCTACAAACACAATGCCAGCCGCTGTCACGGAGTCGCGAAGACGAAGGCAATGAGGGTCGACGCCGATACTCATCGTTTGGTTGACAGAGCGCTTGGAATGCCATGCGCTTCACATCGGAGTAGCCATCCGGGAAGCCTGAAGCGCTTTGAAAACGCATGTGCTGCGGCTGTTATTCATAGCGTGGATGACTTTGATCAAAACAATCGATTTCATCACTCTTCCGGAATCGTGCATGGACAAAAAAGAGCCTCACGCACCAATCACACGCTGCTCTAACGCGTGACGAAAGCTGCCTTAGGTATAATCCAAAGGAGAAAATCTTCGATGCGCCCTGACGTGCAGTGGAGGTCGTGCCGAGAAAGTGAGTTGCAACTGGCCGACAATGTCGGGCGGTGCGACCATGGTCGCTTCGGAGAATGAAATCGGGCCAGTTCACGGGGGCGGTACTGTTATTCGTCGACGGCCGCCCTTCCCAAGAACAGGCGGCATCGCAAGTTGGTTCTGCCGATGAAAACGACATCGCCGGATACATGTCAGCAGCCGCTCAGGATTGGATGATCCAGCCAAGCTCTCGGCGTGATGGCACTGTAGGCGTCACAGTCGAAGCATCTCATTGATCGTTTATGAGGCTTTCTTCGATGCCGCTGATGCCTGACGGGCGGTCGCAGCTGCAGGCGACAACACGCCTATTTAATTGGAAACAGTCGAGGTAAGCCAATTTGGCTTCCCGTTACTATTTGGAGAAAGAAATGCTGTGCCTAGGAATCAGCGGCGGACTTGACCAAGTCCATGAAAACCGATTCGAGCGTCCGAACGCCTTTATGCACGATGGCGCCGCGGTGCTCGTCCGAGACGGAAAGGTGATAGCCGCCGTAGAAGAGGAACGCCTCAATCGAATCAAGCACTCGAACAAGCTGCCAAGTGGTTCGATTCAATACTGTCTCTCGACGGCCGGGGTTCAGCTCAGCGACATTGATCGTGTCGCGGTCTACGCCAGCGAGCCCTATGCCAACGCCATGCTTGAAGGTATGTCCGCTTCCCAACCGGACATTCTCTCCACTCCGTTGGATGCTAAAATGTTGGTGCAGAACCTGTTAGCGCGTGAGTTCGGCACTAAGTTGGACAGTTCGCGTATTTCATTCGTAGGTCATCATCAGGCGCACGCCGTGAGCGCCTTTGCAATGTCGGGCTTCGAACAAAGTCTCATTCTAGCGATTGATGGCTGTGGTGATTTCCTGTCGGGCCTTGTGGCGGTAGGGTCTGGCACAGAAATTACGCAAATCGAGGCTTTCCCGGAGGACAATTCTCTTGGGCTGTTTTATCTCGAGACGATCCGCTGTCTCGGCTACGGCATGTTCGACGAGTATAAGGTAATGGGACTCGCGCCCTATGGCGACCCCGCTCCCTATCGCGAGCTCTTCGAGCAGTTGTACGAGCTCTCCGCCAACGGTGGCTACCGTGTTCACCTCGACCGCATCGGTCCGGCGTTGCTCCGCAACATCGAGATCAGGCGAAAGGGAATGCCTTTCACCCAGCAGCATCGAGATGTGAGTGCGTCACTGCAGGAAGCGCTTGAGCGGATCGTGTTCCACATTCTCCGGCACCACCGTGAGGCCACCGGCATGAAGCGGTTGTGTCTGGCGGGAGGGGTAGCCCACAACTGCACGATGAACGGCAAGCTGCTGTATTCAGGGCTTTTCGAAGACATCTTCGTGCAACCCGCGTCTCACGACGCTGGCTGCGCATTGGGAGCTGCGCTGATAGTCTCTAACGAGATGGGCCGCCCCGCGCCGCGTGAGCGACTGCAGGAGGTCTATTGGGGTCCTGATCTCGGGAGCGACCGCGCCGTGGAACAGGAACTGAATGCATGGTCCGGACATCTCGAGGTTGAACGCTCTTATGACCTAGCGAGCAGTGCAGCCCACTGGATCACCAACGGCGCCGTGATCGGCTGGGTGCAGGGTCGTTCGGAGTTTGGGCCACGTGCGCTGGGCAACCGCAGCATTCTTGCCGACCCTCGGCCCGCTGCAAACAAGGACCGGATCAATGCCATGGTCAAGAAGCGCGAAGGCTATAGGCCTTTCGCACCATCTGTGCTGGAAGAGGATGCGAGCGAATTTTTCGACCTCCCGGACGGTAAGCACGAATTTCCATTCATGAATTTCGTCGTTCGCGTGCGTGACTCAAAGCGCGCCTTGTTGGGTGCCATTACGCACGTCGACGGTACGGCTCGGCTGCAAACAGTATCGCGCGATGCCAACCCAGCTTACTGGGAGGTCATCAATGCCTTCAAGAAGCGGACAGGCACTCCAATTCTGCTCAATACGTCCTTTAACAACAATGCTGAACCGATCGTGGATACGGTTGCAGACGCGATTGCCACATTTTTGACGACAGAGCTGGATGGACTTGTGGTCGGGCCCTTCCTGGTAAAAAAACGGGCTGCAACGCTGCAGGATTGGACTGCGCTTGCGATTTCATTGCCTCCCTCAGTCTCCCTCCATCAAACCCGTGCTTACACAGCGCGAGATCATCAGGAGACTGTCTGCGAGATTATTCCGAACCACTCCAGCATTGACAGTGTGCGAATTTCAAACGACTTGTTTAATCTACTGATGCGGATCGAGGGCGAAGCCGTGTTGCGAGATCACCTCAATATGATTGAGCCGGATCAGGCCAGGCATGCAGCTCTAATGGAGGGCCTGCGAAGACTGTGGGAGCAGCGCCTGGTTCGGTTGCATCCCTCACAAGCTGGTCGGATGGATCATGGGTCCGATCAAACGCTGGACCAGCCCAATAAGCAATCAGCCTGATAGAGATGCACCTCAAGCTCGGCCAATCAAGGGTGTTTGTCGACCCCGCCTGCGAGCTCCCGCTGTGATTACGGGGTCGTCGCCTACGCGGCGGCGCCCACCAACATCTCCATCAGTCGCTTCGGCGACAAAGCCAATCATCTCCCGTAAGAGCAAGTGCTTTCGGGCAAGGTCTGCAGGTTCAAGGAGTTCGTTGAAGGCGCCGCCAGCTGGAGCTGCGTCGAGCGCATCATCGCGCATGGTCGAGCTCGGCGCCCAAGGGAAATCGCCCAATTCGACACGCGTGCGTTTGCGCTCATTCAAAACCGCTGCGCGGGTGGTCGAGGTGAAATCGGAAGTCCGTCTGTGCCAGCCGACGACGTTCCCGCAGCGCATCCTGCACATCGCCCTCGATCGCATTCCTCAACTCGCGACATACGACGGGGCGCAGGCGCCGGAAACGAACCCGCCCACCGCAACCTGCAAACTCCCGCCTGTCCTCACGACGGAGCAATCCTGTCGCCTGACCAGGCGCGTGGAAAAGCATCACAAGGGTGACCACAGCGTCGCTTCAGGCCGTCAAACGCTATTGCCGTGCGTCAAGGCGGACTAGGTGACCCGTCGGGAAGCCGGCACCAGCGGCTTTGTCGGGACAAGACACATGCTATTGGGATTTGACCGCCGCAGCCGCGAGCATCGCTTCTCCCATCGCAATGGCCCCTTGGGCACGCAGCATTTCGCCAGGGTTCTGAATGTCGCGCAACTCTTTGTTCTGGCTGAGTTTTGATTTTCCAACCAGGCCGGTGATCTCGATCTCCAAGGCGACGATTGCCCTGACCATCGTGTCGATGAAGTCCTTCGGCGCGTCGCCCATCTTCCATGGGACCGGCTGCGAGGCTTCTTGCATGTGAGTGAGCTTCGCCACGTTGCGGCGCACATACCGCTCATCATCCCGGACAGTGATGCGTCCGTGGGCATGGACGACGAGATAGTTCCAGGTCGGCACCTGCTTTTGGAATTCATGCTTGCTCGGATACCAGTTCGGCGAGATGTAAGCGTCGGCCTCACGGAAGATTACGAGAACCTCATCGCCATTGGCGACTTCCTCCCAGACTGGGTTCTTGCGAGCGACATGGCAATTGAGAACGCCCTTGTCTCCCTTCGAGCGGTCAAGCTCGAAAGGGAGGTGGTTCGCGTCCAGCGTGCCTTTGCTTTGGGTGACGAGGATACCCAGCGGGTGTCTCTCGATAAGGTCAAACAGGGCGTTCTGATCAGGGACGGCAAAATGAGGCGGAACGTACAACGGTTTATCTCCTGTCGCGAATGTGCGGTTGTTAGTAATCGGCGGGGCCTTACGGAACGTGCCCCTGAATCTTCGCTGCCGTCGACGAGTGCCCCGGATTTCGGTGTCCACCACGCTCAAGCACCGCCATCGTGAAGTGGGCGGGCACATCAGATGCCGCCGCATATGAGTGAGGTTGGTCAGTGACAAGCCGCGCACTCTCGCCTTCGCTTAAAATTTCCACGTGGGTACCTACCACAACGCTCAGGGCACCCTGACTGACCGAGATCAGCTCGCGCGTATCCGGACTATGAGCGTCCGCGGAAAACACATCGCCCGGCATCATGACCCAGCTCCACAGTTCGAACATCGTGCGTCCCGAGGTCGACGAATGCAGTTGCGCAGAGCTTCCCTTGGCGCTCGTCCAAAGCCTCCTGGTCTCTGTCCGCTCGATGGGAAGGCGCACCGTGGAAAGGTGCTCGTTCAACAAATCGGCCACCGAGAGCGAAAACGCCGCCGCCAGCCGACACAGTATGCCGATACTGGGGTTCGCCCTACCCTGCTCCAGCGCGACCACGGTTCCCTTCGATAGGCCACTTAGTTTAGCCAGGCGATCCAGGGTCAGGCTTTGGTCACGCCTCAAGTCTCGGATCCGGGCTGCTATCGCTTGCCCAAGCGCTTGCTCGGCATCAAACGCTTCCGTAACATTGGTCATTATATTGACTTGGGTCCTCGGCTCACGTATTGCGGTCAGTATAATGACCGGCACGAAATTGCAACTGCCCGTTAGGAAGGAATAACCGATGCGTTTTGAGACGAAGGCGATCCACTGCGGCCGAGGTGTCGACGCGTCCACGGGGGCCGTATCCATGCCGCTGCACACCAGCACGACGTTCGAACGAGGCGCCAACGGGTCATTTCCGTCCGGCTTCGAATACACAAGGGATGGAAATCCGACACGCAATGCGTTCGAGGCGGCCATGGCGACGCTTGAGGGAGGGGGAGACGGCATCGCCTTCGCTTCGGGCATGGCCGCAATCGCTGCAATTTTCGAGAGCCATCCGTCGGCGGGTCGGATCGTTCTGCCGGATGACATGTATTTCGGCATTCGTTCGCTGATCGAAGAGACCGACATTGGGTCTCGCTTCGACTTTGCCCCCGTCGACATGCGCGATTTGGACGCTTTGCGCGCCGCGGTGACATCGAAGCGGACTGGCCTCGTCTGGGTCGAGACGCCGTCAAACCCGATGATCCGCGTTGTCGACATTGCGGCCATCTGCGCAATCGCGCACGAGGCAGACGCCTTGGCGGTGGTGGACAATACGTGGGCCACCCCAGTGCTTCAACTGCCACTCGAAATCGGGGCAGACGCGGTGATGCACTCGGCGACAAAGTACATTGGCGGCCACTCGGATTTGATGGCCGGTGTCGTCATTGTCCCAAACGCGTCACCCCTCGGTCGCCCATTGCGGATGGTCCAGAAACACAAGGGCAGCGTCGCAGCGCCCTTCGACTGTTGGCTGGCGTTGCGGGGCCTGCAGACATTGCCGGTCCGCATGCGCGCCCATTGCGAAGGCGCCCAGAAAGTGGCCGAGGCCCTGGCGTCTCATCCGCGCGTCGAAAAAGTGCTCTTTCCTGGTTTGCAAACTGATCCGGGACACGATCTTGCTACGCGGCAAATGAGCCATTACGGAGCGATGCTATCCTTTATCGTCGAGGGCGGAGCCGATGCTGCAATGGCCGTGGCCGGCCGCCTGAAGATTGTTGTCCGGGCGACAAGCCTTGGCGGGACGCATTCTCTGATAGAGCATCGCGCATCCGTTGAAGGTGCGAAGTCCAAAGCGCCAGGCGGATTGCTGCGAATTTCTGTAGGGCTTGAACATCCTCAGGACATTATAGATGACCTGATGCAGGCCCTAGGCGAAACCTGCAAAGCGGGAGTCCAATGACGGGTGCAAGAACTCTGGCGCCGCTTTACGTGACGGCTGGCGCAGCCGACGATCGGCAGAACAATGTTCCTGCTGAGTAGAACGCACGTCCTCTGGTGAACCGCTACCGCCGTGTCGCATTGTCTCGGGCGTGGTGGTCGCCTGGGTGATGAACGTCTTCGGGTTTCCGGACGATGGCCACGCGCTCGACCGGATAGCGGAAATACCCAGATTTGCCGTTGACCTACTGCTGCTCGACCTCGTCGGAGATCGCGGTCAACAGATGGGATGGATGTGCTGGCACTACGGCAGTTTGACAAGCCGGCCATCGGGGCGCTAGCACCGTCCAAAGCCAAGAGTCGCAGGGCAGAACTGACCGCACCCAGCGGGCTGCGGGACCCATCAGCTAACGGCCAGGTTGGTACCTCAAGGCGCATCAGCACCATGGATGTCACATTGTCCTTGTTGCGAGCGCGATTTCGGAACTTCGTTGTGACGCAGTCTGTGCACAGAGCGCACCGCTGTAAGCAAATGAGCGGACGAACGACACCCAGTGGAGGAGAGAAGTGATGCGGCGTCAAGATCCTCCGCGCTTTGCGGCAAACACACTGATCCCTCTTCACAACCCGGTCTTTCGTTCTATCTGGACAGCCACGCAGATATCCAGCCTTGGCTGGCTGGTGCAGAGCGTGGCTATAAGCTGGCTCATGGCGACGATTTCAGCCTCCGATCTAATGGTTGCGCTCGTACAGGCTGCATCGACACTGCCCGCGTTCTTCTTGTCGATCCTTGCTGGAGCCATTGCAGACAGCTTCAGCCGCCGCGGCGTGATGCTTGCCGGACACTGCCTTATCGCACTGGCATCCACGGCGCTGGCACTCGCTGTGGGACTGGGCTTTGTTAGTCCATGGCTGATCCTGGGACTGAGTTTCTTGGCCGGATGCGGCTTTGCCTTGAACGATCCAGCATGGCACGCGTCGGTAGGCGATATCCTGGAAAAGCGCGACATACCCGCCGCAGTGACGCTGATGTCGGTGGGCTACAACGTGGTTCGGAGCATAGGACCGGCGCTGGGCGGTGTAATCTTAGCTTTGCTAGGCCCCCTTACGGCTTTCGCCCTCGCTGCGCTGAGTGACTTGGTCCCGTTGAGCGCTGTTCTGCGCTCAAAGTGGCAAGTTCGCTTTTCGCCTCTTCCGCGCGAGCGGATGACTACGGCCATTCATGATGGCATGCGATTCACGGCAATATCCTCAGAGATCAGAGTGGCGATTGTGCGTGCAACCCTATTCGGGCTGTCAAGCATCTCGATCCTTGCTCTGCTCCCCCTCCTGGTTCGCGACCAGCTGGCGGGAGGGCCAATTGTTTACGGGGTGCTATTGGCTGGCTTCGGCACAGGCGCCTTCATAGCCGGCATTGGCAGCAGCTACTTGAGACGCATTACGTCCCAGAACCGATTGATCACGCTCGCATCCGTTGCTTGCGCAACGTGTTGCCTTTTGATGGCCCTCACATCGTCGGTGGCTGTGGCGGCGATCGCGCTTGCAATCGGTGGCGCTGGCTGGGTTGTCACCTGGACCGGAACCGACGTGTGTGTGCAGTTGGCAAGCCCCAGGTGGGTCGTTGGTCGGACCCTGTCCATCTATTACGCCCTGACCTACGGCGGCATGGCAGCGGGCAGCTGGATCTGGGGTGCTGTCGCGCAGTACTATTCGCTGACGTGGGCTTTGGAAGGTGCTGCAGCGGCACTGTTGCTGGTCGCGGCTGTGGGAAAGCTATTGCCAGTGCGGCTATGGGAGGAATCGGATCAAGCGGCCGTCGACTTCAGGCCACCAGAACTGGCCCTCCCTTTGAAACCCAGGAGCGGTCCGATCGTGATCAAGGTGGAGTACTCGATACCCGAGGAGAGTATCGATGAATTTCTGAGCTGCATGCGCGAAAGGCGGCGCGTTCAGAGCCGCGCCGGTGCGCGGGACTGGACCCTCCAGCGCGACCTTCAGAAGTCGACGCTTTGGACCGAGACATTCCGCACGCCGACATGGACGGACTATCTTCGTCTAAACCATCGGCTGACGGTGAATGACAGGGAGGTAGGCGAGCGCCTTGCCGCTCTGCACATGGGTGATTCTCCGCCTCGCATCTCACTTTCAATCGAGCGGTCGACAAGCCCCGCCCCCGGCAGCCAAGTCCAGCCTGTGCCTTTTGTATCGCGCCCGTGAGATAACCAAGACTTGTCTGGGCTTGGACACGGAACGAGCTACTCCTTGATTTGTCGAGCCTGCCCGGATTGCAAATCGTTCCGGCCGGTTAGGCGAGCATGAGAATTCGCGCGGCAATTATGTCAATCACGGGTCCCATGTTCAGCCCGCCCCCCTCTGCCGCCAGATCGGCTTGAGCACGGATTCAGGTCGCCCGTCCTTTGCATAGCGGCGGGCAACGAATAGCAAGGGGGCGGAGGGTATCCCCGTCTGCGAAGCGGGCAGAGGAGGAATCCGCAAGGCGGGTTGCTGGGGAGAGGGGTCGCGCGCCTCTTTCCGCCTCACTTAGAAACGTGCGGCCAAGCACGTTCATGTCGGCCGTGGGCGGCCGCAACAATTGCCTACAAGGCGCAAGCGTCGTCACATATTAAGCGTAGCCGCGCGACAACCATCCGTGGTCACGCGCAATCCTGCGAATTGTCAAGCGGAGACAACGATCGCGGCACCAAGCAAAGTGGCGAACCCGATTCTGCTCGGGAGATCCCAAAGCTCTCCGAACCCTATTAGATCCATGAAGCGAAACACGGCGCCCTGAAGCAGGTAAAGCAGCAGTGTGCTCTGACCAAGCTCCACCGCAACAAAGCGAGCTACGCGAGTTGAATGGCCAACTCTCCAGCATAGGAACATAAGCTGCATTGTGACTGCAGAAGTTGCTACGGAGCCAATGAACATCAGCAACACTTGTCTCGCCGACTCTCCATCGTAGATCGAAACGAGATTGTTGTAGACGTAAGTCCCTTCCCCAAACAAGAAAGCACACTCACGGCGTGCCGAGCAGCTTGGCCAAGGAGCCGCACTGGGGCCTCCGGAGTGAGTGTTATCGCTCAAGCAGCCACGTCGGCGCGGCCTAAAATCTTCGATGAGCGCGTCAGGAGAGCGTCGATCTCCACATTTCTTCCAGGAGATCGTCCCCACATCATCATGGCCACGGCTCTAACGGGCTGGTGCCCTCCCTTTCCCGTTTTTTGTCTCGATGCTCGGTTGCGCCGCCCGCCGGGGCAAGGCAAAAAAATCGTCGAGGCTGAGCCCCCACTGCGGCTTCGGCGAAATATTCATCCACGGGTTCGCATCACCGCGGGCAGCGGGCGAGTTCGTCGATAGGAGTGCGGATGGAAGTAGGCGATGCACATCGTCACCAGCGGCTCAGATTGTGTGAGGTCCACGGCTCGCTGGTTTCCGCCGACGACGGCGCGGACGGCATCGGTATGCGCAGAGCGGGTCCGTCGGCTTGGCGTCAGTTTCGGGGCAAGGGGCTATTGCTGGTCGCGCGGCGCTGAGTTGGGCGGAAGGATCGACGGCGCAACCCGGGGCTCCCGCGCGACGAGCAGGTTTTTTTCCCGGTCTGACCTGGCCTCGACTCCAGATGTCGCGATGACCGACGTGGCCGGCGCGATTGAACGGGTCTCATGCCCAAAGCTGCCTCGGTGCCCAGTAGCGGCACCGCATGACCCACCCGGCGCTGCTCGAAGTAAACCGCGGCCAGCCAACATCCGAAGGTGCGCCAGACCCGATGTCGCGGCGGCCTGATGGCTCCGGCGCCGTGCCGCGGCAGAAAGCTGCCGATCTCGTCTGGCATGGTCGCTGACCGCATCGTCACCCGGGCCATCGCAGCGACTTTTCTCCGTTACAAAGTCCCCGCGGGACGGACTGCCAGTTCACGCCAGGGCCAACAGCACCCGCAGGGGCGGCCGCCGCGTCTGCCGGTCCTGCGAGTAGAATAAGATCGGGAAGTGCGGCTTCATCCTCGATGCCAGAGCTCGCTTCGCCGTACCGCGGCCGCCATAGCCCCTTGCGCTATCACGAGTCAGCCCACCTTTCTAGCTGGCAGCCATCGGGAGCCGATCCGCAACCACAGGGCGGCACCTGTCGGCCCGGCTTCCGTGTCAACGCAGAACATGATGCATATTCCCAGCGCTTTTTGACAGAGCGAACTACAAAATGCAGAACACTGACTCTCCGCCAAATGAATGCTGCGAGCAAGCAGCAGGCGGAGGAACTCCGTCTGGGCTGAGTACCTGTTTCAACGTGAACAAATAAATTGTAGCCAGTTCACGAAACGCCAGGCCCGCTCCTCTGCCGTCCGATCGTCCAGGAAATCCCCTCGGCGCGCACCACGCCAGACACCTCCTTGCCGATATGATGCTCAAGCACCGGCCGCCAGGGCACCAGCGTGAACTCGCGCGATTTCTCGATGACAGCGTATTTTCCGCCGGCGAGCTCGACGCAGCGGCGCAGCGTACCGTCTATTCGATTGCCATGCTGCGCTTCAGAATACGAGAGCCCGAGTTCGTCCGAGAGCTGACTGGCAACACGGTTCAGCTCTCGTTGGCGCAGCATTGAAAGCATGTTGGCGCGATAGATGACCCGATCCTGCGCATCTTGGGCAAGACCTTGCGCGATCAGCCACTGCTGTCGGCGGGCCTGGACCTGACGTACTTCTCGACCGAAGCCAGAGTCGCGCAAGGACTCAGGGTGGGCTGATACCAGCTCCTGGTCGGTCCAGGTGGCGCCGTCAAAGCCTACTTGGCTCTCCAGCGGCATTGATGAGAGCTTGTCGACGACAACAGGCTGGGCCCTCGCTCGTTGACGCTCGTAATCCGCGACGCGGTTGAGATGGTCGGGCGCGACTGTCCATGTGCCGTCCGGCTCGCGCTCGACGCCACCGGTCGCACGGCGGATCGCCTCCAGTCGCCGCACGTGCGTTTCGGCAAAGCGTTCGGTGGCCGAGGGGTCATGCTTGAGATGGATATCGATGCTGTAGCGCCCGTCGTTGACCGTGGCGATGCCGGCAATTGTGCGGTCGACTTTTCTTGGCCCGGTGTCCCTCGGCCTGATCCGCACTATGCAGCCTTCTGGTGTCGGTTGGGTGGCCCCGCCTTTGCCGATATCAAAATAGTGGCTTTTGCCGTCCACGCCGTCGACGACGAGGTAATGGCGGTCAGTGATTTCGTCGGCCAGCCCGCGCCCGACGACACGTCCGACCACGGTTTGGGCCGACCCGTCGGATCGATCGTGGATAAGATAGTCGGCGGCACTGCGGACGAGCCCCTTGCCGGTCAGCTCGCGATGGATGGTCTTGACAATGTCGCCGCGCTCGCCGATGCGGCGTAGCGTGGCTTCGAGATCATCCTCCAGGCGCCAGCGACCCGAAGGCATCTCCTCGGCGAGGCCCATCCGCTCGAGCTTGCGCAGGCGGCCCTGGTGCAGCGTCTGGCGAAAGGTGTCTCGGCTGGCTGGTGAGACATGCCCCTCGTCGCGCATGCGCATCAGCTGCCGGTCGATGCTGGTGAAGCGTTCCTGCTCCATCTCCTGGCGCAAGCGCTGCTCGATCTCGCGGTCGGTGCGCGGGCCAAGGTCGAGGCTAACCAGTTCGGCTGCGCGCTCGCGCAGGCCAGAGGAGATGTAGTCCCGCGCGATGACGAGGTTTTCGCCGTGATCGTCCCTGCCGCGCACGATGATGTGGGTGTGAGGATGGCCGGTGTTGAAATGGTCGACGGCCACCCAGTCTAGCCTGGTGCCGAGGTCTTCTTCCATTTGCGCCATGAGGCGCCGGGTGAGCAGCTTCAGGTCATCATACTCGATACCGTCTTCAGGGGCGACGATGAAGCGGAACTGATGACGGTCACCGTTCGCGCGATCGAGAAAGGCCCTGCCGTCCGCGTGGTCTTTGTCGGCAGCGTAGAGCTCGCCACGCTCGCCTTCCCGGGTGACGCCGTCGCGCTGGAGGTAGCGGAGGTGCGCACGAGCTCCGTCGACTCCCTTGCCGGCCAGCTTGACGATGCGTGCCTTGACGACTGCGCGCCGCTGCCGAAACGCCGCGTGGCGGTCGCGTGCTCTAAGAACGGCGGCAGCAGCCCCGCCGCGCCCCACCCGGCTTCCGATGAAGCGGCTGCCGCGTCCGCTCCTGCCGCCTGCTCGGTTGACCGCGGCCTGGACCTGGCCAGCGTAGCGTTTGCCCGCCTTCGAGCCGCGCGAGCCAATTTTGCCGAGCCTCGGCGTGAATTCGTCATCCTGCATGCGGCCTCCGATGAACCAGCAGCAAAATCAGAGGCTTGCGCGCCAGACCCTCCTGGACCCGCAGGCAACCTCCCGGGAAAACGATGTGCAGACAAACACTTCGCCGCCTCAGGAGGCGATGCCTTTATCTTGCCTTCCGCGGACCTGCCTCCCTGCCCCCCGCCCGAACCACGGTAGCCGCTGCCCTCACCTGCGATCCGGCCGGCCTGACCTTGCTCGCTCCGATCCGAGCGGCACCAGGATTTGGCCATTCGGGCCGGTCACGGAAACACCGTTTCGGAGGAAAAACAGCGACTGCCCGGACGGGATTCCCGGCGCGGTTTTGGAAGGGGATTTGTCGGTGAGCGCGTCCATATCGGCGGCCGAAATGCCCGCCGCCTTGACCTCTTCCAGATACGAAACCGTCTCGCTGGGCAGTGGCCGCCCACGCTGCAAATGCTGTTCGTAGCGCTCCGGCCCGGCGTTATAGGCTGCAAACAGGCCTGGAAATCCGAAGCGGTCATACATGGCGCGCAGATAGGCAGTGCCTGCCAGAATGTTGTCGCGAGGGTCGTGCGGGGCGGCTCCCAGGCCAAGCTCTGCGCGCAACTCCTCGTAGGTGCCTGGCATCACCTGCATGAGGCCAATGGCGCCGGCGCTCGACGTGACCGGCCGCCCATTGAGCGTCGTCTGCCCCCGGCTTTCGGCATGCATGACGGCATAAATCCAGGTCTGTGGAATGCTGAAACGCCGGCTTGCTTCGGCTACGAAGGGCTGCCATCTTGCAAGCTGCGGACTATGGGAGATGACGACCGGCTTCGTGTTGGTCGCGGCGGAACAGGCGCATGGTGCGAGAGACACCATGCCCAGCATCAGGAGGGTCACTCGGTCCATAGCGGCACGAGCCTCCCGATGATATTTTTGGTCGGCACCGGCCCGAAATAGCGGCTGTCGAACGAGCGATTTTTATCGCTGCCGAGTAGGAAAACCTCGGCATCGGCGAGCTTTCGGCAGGCATTCCACCAAGGCAGCGGACGGTGCTGCGTGTCGGTTGCAAGCCGGCGCGCGACAATCTCGCCGCCGATGATGATGGCGTCGCCGAAGGCGCAGACATGCTCGCCAGGCAGCGCGGCAAGGTGCTTGACCAGCGGCACGTTGCTGGGCAGATAGAAGCGTTCGGCGGCCAGATCGACGACCGGTTTTGGCGGGCGGACGAGTACGAGATCACCAAGAGCCGGCGATCCGGACGCGACGCGATAGAGGCCGACCGGCGCACTCGCCGAGGCGTTCCAGACCAGCCAGGGCGATGGTTTGCCGAAGGCGGCGAAGCCGATCAGGGCAAGGCCCATCGTGGCCACGGCGATCGTCTTGCGCGCCCGAATGCGCCGCAGATGGCTGCCGATCAGATGGATGGTGGGACGCCGGCTCATGAGCGGCCTCCCTCGCCGGCCGAGCCGGAATCGTGCCCGCCGTCCTCGGGCCCGGTCTCCTGCGAGTGCCCCTTCGACCAATCGTCGAGTTCGTCGATGTGATAGCGGACATAGCGGCCGTGCTTGCGGAATTGCGGGCCGCCGCCTTTGAGGCGCATCTTCTCCAGCGTGCGCTGGGACAGCCCGATATAGAAGGCCGCCTGCGCGGTATTGAGAAACGGACTGCCCTTCTTGGCGCGGGCTGCGCGTTCGTTTTCGTCGTCCATGATGATCCTCGTTTCGCTACGGACAAGCGAAGGCGAGGATCGGCGAGCGAGATCGTTTTGGGGACGGGCGAAGAGTGGGGGGCGAGTTTTCGCCGCCCCCTTCCCCTCACGGGTCCTGAGAGAGGCCCCGCGCCGGTGGCGGCGCGGGGCTTTCCAGATCGGCCGGTCAGTCGACCGGGTTCCAGATGATGGCGTAAGTGTCGTCGTCATCCTGGCCGGCGGCGCGGCCGAGATTGGCGTAGAGCTTGCGGGGGCCAAACTCGGGGGCGGCAATCGACAGGCTCACATAGTCCTTGCCGGAGGTCTCGCCGGTGCGGATCCAGCCCGCACCCACTTCGATCCCTTGCGTCAGCACCCGGAAGTCGGGATGGGTGTCGGCGCTCTTTGCCTGATTGGGCACGATATCGATGTCGGCGCGGACGCTGAGCGTCTTGAGCTGGCCCTTGTAGCCGCCGTTTTCCTGTTTGGTGACGTATCCGATCGCGGTCATTTCCAGTCTCCTCTTGGTGCTCGCAGGGGACCATTCCCCTGCGATGGCGGACCGTGATGGGCGCGTCCGGACCGCCGGAACCGGGACGGCCGCAGCGATAGCGGAGGACCCGCGCGGGCAGCTTTTTTGAAGCGAAGCGGCGCGAGGAAGCCGCCGCAGGCGGCGGGGAAAAAAGCTGCCGGCGAGGGTTTCGGGCGGGCCGGATCCGCCCATAGGTCGACAAGCCAGCCGCAGGGGAATGGTCCCTGAGACACAATGGAGACAGGTGGCGCGATGGGTGACACAAGAAGCCGGCGGCAATGCAGGGCGCCGGCTGCGCGGGCTCTGTCGGCAACCGGATCGGACAATTGGCCCCATGCGCCTTTGGCGCCTCAGCAAGCAACCCGGCGCGGTGCGGGGCTGCCGAAATGGGGCGAACTGGCGTCGGAATTTCTCGCGCGCGGCACTGGCTCGACAAGACGCCCAATCGGCAGCCGGCGTGGCCCATAGCGGCGCGCGCGACCTGAGCGGCGGTAATCGAGAGAACCGCCGCTCGGGCCCTGATCGACTATTCGCGCACGAACAGCGGCTGCACCTGTGTCCACTGATCGGCGGTGCGGAAGCCGCCGCGGCTGGTGTAGCTTTGGGCCGGGAATTTCATCCAGCGCGGCAGCCAGGTCTCGACCCTGGGGCGGCCATTCTCGCCCGCCAGGAAGTCGCGGATGATGTTCTTTTGCGTCTTGACCTTCTCGGCGACATTGCCGTCCGCGACCAGCTTGCCGCCGACGTCGGCCAGCATCGAATTGGCGATTTCCTTGTCGCGCAAGAGGTCGAAGAAGGCATCGTCCGGTTGCCACCATATGCCCATGTCGACGTTCAGGTGGTTGCCGAGCGCCTCGATGACGGCGCTGCCGGCTGCAAGCGTCTCGGCCATGACAAGGGTGAGAACGCGCATGACATCGTCGTCGCAGAGCGCCAAGAGGCGCGCGAACACGCCGGCGATAGCAACGGCGTCGCCATTGCCGCCGGCGACCAAGCTATCCTCATCCGGTGATCCGAGCAGGGCCAATACCTCGCGCCGCTTTTTGCCGAATGCGGCTTCAGCCTTGCAGCCGGCAAGGCTGGCAGTCACCGTCTCGTTGGCTGCGCGCTGCGGCTCGGGCCGCACCTGCCACAGGCCCGAACCGGTGATGGCGTGCGCCACCACGAGGCGCAGCGCCACGGCGGGATGGTCGAGCATGGCCGCGCGCACGGCGGCATGGCGATGCAGATCGATATAGTTCTGCATCGGGCCGGTGACTTCGGGGCGCGGCAGCTTGGCGGCTGTTTCTTCTTGCTCGCCGCCCTCGCGGGCGCGGCGGGCTTCCTTGCGTGACAGCCAGCCCTCGTGACGCTCGACCTCGCCGCGATGCGAGACAGTGATGACTATCTTGCCGCCCTTCTTCTTCGGGGTCTTCTCGTGGTCCCATGCGTGGAAATACTGGCCCGGTTCCAGCAGCACAACCTCGCTCCAGCCCTCGTTGAGATAGGTGTCGCGTTTCGTGGCAATCGCTTCGTTCTGCTTTTGCCAGAACAGGTCGGCATCGGCGAAATAGCTGTCCTCGCCGAACAGGTCCGAGGTGATCAGGCCGGGATACTCCTCGATGGCAAACAGCGCCACCTTGGTGGAAATCGACTGGCCGCCGAACAGCCATTGCTTCAATTGATAGCCACGCGGCGCGTATTGATCGGGATCGGCACAGAGTGCCAGCCAGTCCTTCTGCTGCGCCTTGGAAGCCATGGTGAGATGGCGCACCGTCTCGGTATCGATCTCCTCGCGCCGATAGGCTTCGCGGATTTTGGGCAAGAGGTCGCCAAGCGCCAGAATGCGTTTGACCTTGAGATCAGTGATGCCGAAGGTCACAGCGATGTCGGGAACGGTGCGGCCTTGCCTGACAAGCCGCGAAAACGTCTCCCATTGCGATACTTCGTCAGGATCGAGGCGGGCGAGGTTTTCGATCAGCGAAGCTTCCAGCGCATCGGCGTCGTCACCGTCCTCCATGATGGCGCAGGGCAAGGGATCGCCTTCGCCGCGCTCGTCGGCAAGCGATTTCGCGGCGAAATAGCGCCGCCTGCCGGCGACGATCTCGAAGGTTTCCGGCTGGCCGTTCGGCCGCACAAGGAGTGGCACCAGCACGCCGCGCGCACGCACGGAGGGCAGGATGTCGGATATGTCGGGCGCGCGTTTTCCATGGCGCATGTTGAGCGCGGAAATGTTGAGCTGATCCAAGGGAATGTGGGCAAGCTGCATGGTTACTCTCCTTTTGCTTTGGTTAAGGTTGTCCCCGCCGCAGAGGCCGAAGGCCGGCGCGGCGGGACGGTTTTTGCGCCTATCGGCGCTGCTGTTCCGCCGTGTCGGGCGGAAGCTCGGAATGGGGCTTTGATAGGGCGTCTGCTGCTTGCCGCAGCAGTCGCTCGGCCTCGCTGACGTGGCCGCAAATGCGGGCGGCTTCGGCATAGACGGAGAGCGGAAAGCGCGCTTGGAAATGCAGGTCGCGCTCTATGCCGAGGCCAAGCGGACCTTTTACGGATGCAAGCTCGGCCAGACTGACGCTGCCAAGTTCGGGGAAGCCGAAGCCGAGATCGCAAAGACCGAACAGAGTGTCGCCATCGGCGTCGAGTTCGCTCAGAAGCCAGGTCGCGGCACCTGTCGGATTAAACAGTTTCACAACGGGAAAATGGTCGATGTCAGCGCCGGCGGCGCCATGGGCGAGCAGTCGTGCGCGCAGTGGATTGGTGATCAGGATCATGGAAAGACTCCTTGTCAGAACGGGTCGCGTTGATTTCTTGCGTCCGGCGGGAGAAGGGCTCCCTGGACCTTCCTCTGATCCGCCTCACCATTAAGAGGCCGACTTCGAGCAGCTTTGCGCCGCGCGCGGACACATCGGCGCGTCCATCAGGAGGGTTTGCCCGCCTGGTGATGGGCTGGACGCCAGGAATGAGCATCTGCTCCTTTGCGGCGTCGGCTCGGTCGCGGCCAGTTGAGGATCGCGCATCGTCATGCCGCAATCCCTTCTTGCGCCTCGCCTTCGGCATCGGCCTGAAGGCCAAGCAGGAAATCGGCGGCCTTCGAGGCGAGGCTGGCGGCACGGAAGATGGCGCGGTTGTCCTCGCGCAGCACCTTCAGCCATGAGCCGATGTAATCGGCGTGACGCACGATCGGCTCGATACCGAGATTGCCGCAGACGAAGGCGGCAGCGATTTCGGCGACCAATTCTTCACGCGCGTAGGACTTGGAGCCGAACGAGCCGGAGAGGTCGCGAGCAAGCCGCGTCGGGTGGCCGGTCCAGTGGCCAAGCTCGTGAAAGCAGGTTCGGTAATAGTCGATCTGCTGATGGAACGCCGGCTGCGGCGGTACCTGAATGTGGTCGCTGCCCGGCATGTAGAAAGCGCGATCGCCGCCGACCCTGAAATCCGCACCGCTGGCGCGAATGAGCGTCTCGGCCTGCGGCACGATCTCGCACTGAGGCAGCGGCTCGGCGGCGGCATAGAGCTCTTCCGGAAGATTATCGCACTGCGCGACATTGAAGACCGTGAAGCGCTTCAAAAAAGGCACCGCCAGTGGTTCATCGCCCTCGTGGCGAGCGCGCTCCTTCTCGTCCTTGGGGACAAAGCGGTCGGCATGCACGATGGTCGTGCCGCGCTCGCCCTTCCTGACGTTGCCGCCAAGGGCAAGCGCCTGCCGGAAGGTCAGCCAGTTCTGGCTGGGATAGCTGCGCTCGATGACGGCGCCCCACAGGATGAGGATATTGATGCCGGAATAGGTGCGCCCCGTGGACGCATTCCTCGGCAGGCCAAGGCCTGCTTTTGCGCTGCCCCATGGCTTGACCCATGGCACGGTACCGCGCTCCAGCTCGGCAATGATGCGGTCGGTGATCTCCTGATAGAGGCTGGCGCCCGGGCGCCTGCCCTTGCCTGCGCCAGCCTCTGTGCTGGTGGTACGCTTGCTGTTTGCACGCATGTGTTATCCTCCGCTCACCAATCGCCGCGCTTTCCCCGGAAGCGGGGTGGGCGGCGAGTCGCGACCGGAAAGGCCCGCCGTGGTAGGCGGACCGCATCCGAAGGACCGGAACGAAGAGGAGGACCCTGAGCGGCACGCGAAGGGTTGCGGGCTGCCGCGGCGGGCCTAGAAGGGAGTGCCGCCCACCCCGCGCCCACCGGGAAAGGCCAACCGACAAACCGCGCCGCCCGCAAGGGCGGCGGCCGTCTCAGCCCGAAGGGCTGCCCACGCCAAGGGGCGAAGCCGAATGGCCGAGACCGCCTGAGTTTGCCGAAGAAAAGCGGGCTCGGTTCACGAGCACCTGGTGCGCGTCGTCAGGCGCGCGGGCGCCCGCTAGGACCGGAGGCTGGACAGAATCTCGCACGGATCAGCGTCAAGGGCCGCAGTTATGTCGAGAAACTCGATGACGTCGAGACGCCGCTCTGCGCCCTCGTACTTGGCCACGAAGGATTGGGGACGACCAAGCTTGTCAGCCAGCTGCGCCTGGGTCAGGCCTTTGGCTTTGCGCAGCGAAACCAGCTGGGCCAGAAACCGCTGGTAGCGGGGCGATCGAAGGGATTTGGGCATGGAGGCGAACCGGTCGGGTAAAGACCGGATCAGCGACTAATCCCGGTTTCGGATTATCCCATTTTGGGATATGCTGCGCGCGCTCAACAGGCGAGGTTCGCAGGCATGAATGGACCAATGGGAACAGATGAGACTCGAAGCTCAACTTTGAGCGATGAAGTCCCCTGGTCGGAGAACCTCACGAGCTACGACAGGGAGCATTTCACGATCTACCTGCGGATCCTGGATGCCTGCGCCGACAATGCCAGCGAAAAGGAGATGGCCGAGCGCATCCTCGGCATCGACCCGTCCATTGACCCGGTCCGCGCCCGCAAAGCTCTTCGCAGCCATATCGACCGTGCGAACTGGATGATGACGACCGGCTACAAGGAACTGTTCGCCGGCTGATGCACAGCGCCCACTGCCACGGTTCGAGCAGGCAAGTCTCTGTAGTCAAATTCGGCAGCGCACGGCCGCGACAGCCGGCGCGGCGGGAGCGGTCACAACTGGTTCGCGTGCTGTTTGACTGCCATTTCCAGTGCTTGCATCAAAGGCACAGCCTTTGAGAAGAGGAAGCCTTGAGCGGTTCGGCAGCCAAGCTTGTGCAGGGTTTGCCGATCCGCCTCTGTTTCGACGCCCTCGGCCATGACCTCGATTTCGAGCATGTCACCGAGTTCGATGACCGATTTGACAAGCAGTCGGTCCTCTCTGGACTTGGCCAAGCCGCGAATGAAGCCCTGGTCTATTTTCACCTTGCGTATCCGGCGATCCTTGAGAGATGCCAAGGTAGAAAAGCCGGTGCCGAAGTCATCGAGCGCGATGGAAATACCGGCATGCGAAAGCCGTCCGAGCTTTTCATCCACTCTGTCCGGATCCACCGGCGATTCTTCGGTAATCTCGATTTCGAACATCGTTGCAGGCAGGCCTCTTGCTGCCAGACCATCCAGAACCATGTCGTCGATATCGCCGGCTTCCAGTTCGCGCGGGGAAACATTCATCGCCACACGAATGTTACGACAGTCAGCTTTCACCAAGCCGTCGATAAAAGCACAGCAGTCGGCAAATACCGTTTGCGTCAGCAGCTGAAGCATTCCGGTTTCGCGTGCGGCTGTGATGATTTCGGGTGGGGAGATGGCACCATGCGTCGGATGGGACCATCTCAGCAAGGCTTCAAAACCGACCACGGTCTCGGTTTCGAGTTTCACGATCGGCTGGAACCAAGGTTGCAATCTTCCCGTCTTTATCGCCGAATGAAGATCCCGTTCGATGGACTGGCGACGTTGCAGTTCCCTGTCGAGTTCGGCATCGAACAGGCAAAATTCGTTCCTGCCATGGCGCTTGGCCGTATAAAGGGCGATATCCGCCCGCAACAGCATTTCAGTCAGGCTCGGCGTCTGCGCCAAGTATATCCCTATCGATGCCCCGACGCGCACGGACGCGACCTCGATATAGGGGCGAGCAATTTTGGCTATGATATTGGAGGCGAGATCACTGGCAGAAAGCGAAGCTCTCGTTGAGGGAAAAACCAGCACGAATTCATCGCCGCCGATACGAGCGAGCGTTGAGCCTTCCGGTGCTTCCTGCTCTATGCGGCGGGCGATCATGACAAGCAGTTCATCACCGGTCCTGTGACCGTAGGTGTCGTTGACAGATTTGAAGCCGTCCAGATCAATCAGCATTGCCACGAAGGGGCCATCCGCGGTCTTGAACCGACCGATTGCGTGTTCAAGGCCCCGCCTGTTGAGAAGGGCGGTCAGATGGTCCTCCCTGGAGTTGCGCTCCATTTCCGACGCAAGTCGCTCTGCCTCATGTCTCAGTCGGCTTGCTTCGCGGAAGCGCGCCTGCCCAACAAACGAAGCTCGGACCAAGCCGCCCATGAAGAGCAGAACGGTGAAAGCCAGAATGTAGCGTTCAAAATTGCCTTTCGCCAAAAGGCACGCCACCGTGATGAGGAGTGGAGGTGTGATGAAGCTGGTCGCCGCCGCGGCATACGAACTGCCATATGTAACCGCACCAGCTGAAATGCCCGCCAGTATGACCAGATGCATCGGTGCTTGTGGTGTTGTGTATCCAACAGTCAGCACGGCCGGGAAGGACCAGGCAAACCCTGCCAGAAGGGCAAGGACGCCAAACATGCGAAGGCGCGGCAAAACGCCAAGCAAATCCTGGTGGCGCCCCGTTTCCTTTAGCTGAAAACGGGCGAGGGCAAGCCGGACGGCATTTAGCGCATTGACGACCAGGAACCAGCTTGCAGCGGCAAAGCCGCCGCCAGAAAGGGCCTGCACCCCGCAAATCAGGCCTGACAGGATCGCGCTTATCGGCATCGACACGAACAGCCCGGCCCTCAGGTCAGCAAGCTGATCCTGACGGATTTTGGCCTCCAGCGATTCTTCTTTCTTTAGGGGTGCCATGAATGGATCAGCTTGCTTCCGTCATTGTTCGCGAGGACCAAACCTATGCAAGCCCACTGAAGGACGAGTTAACTACCAGCGAGGGTAACCAGTGCGCTCACCATGCTTCGGGTCACACCTTTGGCTTAGCATTGCCGAATCATCAAGGCTTCGCCCGCGCGCGTGCCTTGATCCGAATCATGCCATGATCGGCAACGTCACCAGGAAGCAACCTGGCCCGCGACGCCGCGGGCCAGCAAGACAAAGAGGCCGCGCCGAGACAGCGCTCCAGAGCGGTAGCGCTCTGTGCGATTCACCGCCTGAGCATGGCCGAAATGCCATGGCGGACAAAGGGAAGATGTTGGGCAAAGCGGAGCCCAGCATGTCTTGCAAGCCGTGCCGCCGGGTGCTCGCTTGAGTAAAGACCGACAAGCATGTTGGTGGCATGATAGAGCGGCGCCGCCGACAGCCGCAGCCGGCTTTCGTATCTGCCGAGCATGTCGGGATCGGCAATGTCGCGGCGGGCGCGACATGCTGTCAGTATTTTATGAGCGAGTTGCTTCTGGCCGCTGAGGCCGATGTTGAAGCCATGCGCGGTCACCGGGTGCATGCCGATGGCAGCGTCTCCTATCAGTGCCGCACTCGGTGCCGAGAACTTGTGCGCCCAGGTCGTGACCAGCGGATAGGCATGGCGGGTGCTTGCCAGGGTCATCTGCCCGAGGCGTCCTCGACACCGGTTCATCAATTCCATGAGGAACAATTCGTCATCGAGAACAGACAGTCTATCGGCCTCGATTGAGCGCAAAGTCAGAAGCAGCGACGACACCCCTTCCATGAGCGGCAACATCGCTATGGTCTGATGGTGGTCGAACCATTCGACCGCGATCTGGTGATGGAAGCGCTCGTGCCTCACTCGGCAAATCAGCATGGAGTGGCCAAGCGGATGGATGTTGGCGCCAATGCCGAGCAGGTCGCGCATCGCGGACAAACGCGAATCCGCTGCGACGAGCAGCCGAGCGGCCAATTGCCTGCCATCAGAAAGCGCTATGACCGCCTCGTCGTCGCTGGTTGTTGCATTGACGACCGAGTTGCCGCACAGCAGCCGGGCATGATCCTGGAAGCAGACAACTTTGAACAGGGCATCGCGGATCCGACAATTTGGGACCAGAAATCCGAGTGGTTCCCCAGATCCGCTGGGAGTATCGAAGCACAGGGCGAAAGGGCTCGATCCGTTGAGCACGCGCGCGCCATGAAGCGGTGATTTGTCCGATGCGGGGATGGCATCCCAGGCGCCGAGCTCGCGAAGGATTCTCACTGATGCGTGGGTCAGCGCGATCTCGCGACCGTCGAAAGCCGGATTCGCCAGGCTGTCGAGCGACTGCCGTTCAACCACTGCCACCTTGAGTCGGCTCCGGGCGAGCGATGCTGCGAAGGCAAGTCCGACCGGCCCAGCTCCGACGACAATGATGTCGAATGTCTCGACAGAGCCGGCCATCAGCGTGCCGCCATAGCGGCTATCTGCGATACGAAGCGCTCTTGAAGCATCGCAATCACCCACGGTTGCCGCTCATCTCCCTCGATAGACATGCGTTCTCCGTTGGAAGCCTGGTCAATGAAACCACGCCGATGAAGAGATAACGCTGATCTGGATCAACCAGGCTCGACAAACCCGGCAACGGCGGGTTCACGGTCGAGTGGTCGATTGCCGCGAAAACGTTGCATGTCTAGTCATTCTGAATGGTCGGCTTCCCAATCGCGTGCCCCTCCTGGCCAAAAGTTCGGCAACGTATTGCGGCTGATCCGTTCTTCGCTCGCGCGGCGATATCGTCATAACGCGGGCGATCGCCAGCTAAAGATTCGGTCGATGACGACCAGCATCCCCACAGTCCTTGGCGCCGCCAACCGGTTCAGCCTCGCGGCTCTTCCCGATCGATAAGGATCCGCTGGGCGGAGCCGTCGAGATCTTCGTATTGGCCGCTCATCAAGATCCACAGGAAGCCCCGGTCCAAGCCCCACCAAAACAGGCGGCGGCCATCGCATTCCCTCAGGACGGGCGTCTTCGCTGCCGACAGCGTGCTCGCCAACCATGACGGGCGCTATACGCCGAAGGAACTCGCCGACGGCCTCATGTCCAAGTGATGTGGGAAGGGAGCAGAACCAAAGGGACTCTGCTCCGCGTCCCCGCTTTTTTCGCAGCTATGAAACCGTCACCGAACGGATCCGTACTGAGGAGGAGGCCGTCCTTGACTTGCCCGACGCCGGCAACCTTCTCAGCCGCAACAATCGCTGCCTTCCGCTGACGCTCGTCGACAATCGCCCCCTTCAGTTCGACAAGGCCGTCGCTGACCCTCACATCGATCAAGTCACCACCGCTCCAGGTTTGTGACTGCAGTTCGGCAAGTATCGCGTTGCGGATCAGGTCGTCATCGGGTGGAGTGGTTCCCTGTTTCGGCATGGCGCGGATCAGGACAAGCAGCAAATCAGTTCGCGTGATGATGCCGACGACCCTTTCCCGATCGACAATCGGCACATTGTTGATGCGATGTTGCATCATCAAGTCGACAATATTTGCAATCGAGGCGCCAGGAGGCGCCGAGATGACGGGTGTGGTCATCACCTGATGGATAATCCGTCCATTCGAGCGCGCATAGTCATTGGCGGTTGTGCCCGGGCCAAGATCAAGCTCCAGCCAGCGCGGACGCACACGCTGGGTCCCGAGTTCCTCTCGGCGCAAGAAGTCGCTTTTGCTTACAATTCCAACCAGGGTGCCGTCGCTGTTCGCTACCGGCAGGCAGCTGACCTTTTTTGAAAGCATGAGCTCGACCGCTTCGGCTATCGTCGCGTTCGCATGCGTCGTGATGACTGGCTTTGTCATTATGGATTCGGCTTGCATCCTCACCCTCCTGATCTTTCGTGACGACGATAGGACATCCCGACCCGCGGCGCGTTGATCTAAGTCACTTGGAACGAGGAGGATTCTCCGCGCCGTCGTCGCGGTCGATAAGAATGCGCTCCGCCGCGCCATCGAGATCATCGTACTGGCCGCTTCTCAACGCCCACAGGAAGCCGGACAGGCCGAGTGCGCCAAGGAACAGCGCCACCGGAATGAGATAGGCGAGCGTCGTCATGAGGATCGGGCCAAGGTGCCGGCCCGCGCGGGCCTGTCCTGCCGCGCAGTTTCGGACGACGCACCCGTTGCGAAGCCTTGCAGACGCATGGCATTTCCAATCACAAGCAATGACGAGGCAGACATCGCGACCGCCGCGATGAGAGGCGTAACGTGGCCCAGAATGGCGATCGGCACCGCCACAGCATTGTAAACGATCGCAATTGTTATGTTCTGTCGGATCAGGCTTCCCGCCTTGCGCGACACGTCCAGCGCCAGCGGGATCGCCAAGAGGCTTTCGCGCAGAAAAACGAAGTCGGCTGCGTTGCGGCCAATGTCGGCGGCCGTGGCGGGTGCGATCGAGACATGCGCAGCGCTCAGCGCCGGCGTGTCATTGAGCCCGTCGCCAACCATCAAAACCTTGTGCCCGTCTCTCGCCAGGCTCTCGATGCGTTCAACCTTGCCGGACGGCAACAGGCAAGGAACGAAGTCATCGACACCCAACACGTCCGCAGCTTCGGCGCAGGCTTTCGCGGTATCGCCCGACAGCATCTCCACGCACATACCAGCGTTGTGCAACTGATCGATGGCTGCCCTGGTGTCGAGGCGCAGCGCATCTTCGAAAACGAAGGATGCGACAATCATGCCGTTTTTAGTCAGGACTGTTCCGCCATAGCCATGTTTGCCTTCGCCGCCGGTTCGAGCCTTCCAGCCAGCCCATCCGCGTCTACCCAGCCGCCAGGTGCTACCGGCGGCTGTGGCTTCGATCCCGAAACCCGGGTGCTCGGTCACCGCATCGAATTTGTGCTGGCTGCCGCTGACGGCAAAGCCGGCAATGGCCTTTGAATATGGATGACGCGAATGCGCGGCCAAGTCGGCAGCGATTGCCAGCATGGCGGGATCGATCGACGACGTGTTGACGAGCCTGGGCTGGCCAAGCGTGAGCGTGCCGGTCTTGTCGAACACGGCTGTATCGATCGTTGCCAGGCGCTCCATGGCCGAGCCGTCCTTGACCATGATGCCGTTTTCGAACAGGCGCCGCGCGGCCACCACCTGAACGATTGGAACGGCGAGGCCAAGCGCGCACGGGCATGTGATGATGAGAACAGCGATTGCGATCGTCATCGCCCGGTGCCAGTCGCCAGTCACCGCCATCCAGCCCAGGAAGGTTGCCAAGGCGGTGAGATGAACCACGGGCGCGTAGAGTGCCGACACGCGGTCGGCGATACGGCGATATCGGGCGCGACCACCTTCGGCGGCCTCCATCAACCGAACCATTTCCGCCAGGAACGAATCCTTGGCGGCCGCTGTCGCCTCAATCGTCAGCGGACCGGTGAGGTTGAGGACCCCGGCCTGCACGGTGTCTTCCGGCGCCACGCTACTGGGCGTGCTCTCGCCGGAGACCAGGGAGCAGTCGACGTCCGATGTCCCGCGCGCGATCTTGCCATCGACGAGGATCCTTTCGCCGGCGGCGATCAGCAACAGCATGCCCGGTTCGATCTCGCCCACCGGCAGATAGTCCCGAGCGCCATCGCCGCGCAGCACCATGGCACCGCGTGCGGCCAATTGTGACAGGCTCTTCACAGCGGTGCGGGCGCGTTCCCGCATCACGTGATCGAGCGTGCGACCGATCAGGAGAAAGAACAGCAGGGATACCGATGCGTCGAAATAGGCGTGGTCGCCATGGGTGATCGTCTCATAGAGGCTCATGGCGTAGGCCAGCGACACGCCGACGGCTATCGGCACGTCCATGTTCATGTGGCCGTGGCGCAGCGCATTCCACGCCGACTTGAAGAAGATCCCGCCGGCGAAGGCCAGCGCAGGAATGGCGATCAGAGCCGAGACCCAGTGGAACAGGTCGCGGGTGGCGCCCTCGGCGCCGGACCAGACCGACACCGAGAGCAGCATGATGTTGCCCGCAGCAAAGCCGGCAACAGCGACGGCGCGGATAAGCTCCGAAAGCATCTTGTCCTTTGCATCAATCTCGGCTTCGAACAAATGCGCCTGATAGCCGAGCCGGCCGAGCACAGCGACCAAAGGTGGAGCCTCGTCGCCGCGCCAGCGGACTGAGACCCGCTTGGTTGACAGGTTCACGCGAGCTGCCTCGACGTGACCGAGTTTTCCCAAGGCCGTCTCGATCGTCTGGATGCAGGCGCCGCAATGAACGGTCGGCACCGAAAGGTCGGTCTGATGAAGGTCGTCGCCAAGCGATCGGCTGGCCAGCCTGACCTCCTGGCTGGACGGCAGAACTGAAGTGGCGCTGACAAGATCCAGCGCGACTTCCGCGCCCGGTGCACAGCAGCTCATTTTAGCGCTCCATTGGAAATCATGACCCTGCGCACGTCGCGATAAGGTCTTGCCAGGCCGGCATCGGCGTCTATTTCGATGATCCAGACACCATCCCTTGGCACGTGTTGTGCTGCAAACTCCTGGCCAGAGACCAGGGCGAGCGTGACGGACTCATCCTCTTTCTCGTAAGCCGGATGGCGAAACAGCACCTTCACGCCATGCAGGGAAACCGGTTTGCCCGCGGCGTCGATGATGCAATAGCGGACTTCGCCCCATGCGATGGTCAACTGGCCGGTCCAGCCAAGCGCTGCCTGCGCACGGCCTTCCTCGGCCTTCTTGTTGAATTGTTGGCTCGCCACATAGGTATTTTCGACGACAAGGCCGGTCCAGCTTGTGTTGGCAAGCGTCGCCATCGTCAGATTGACCGCGATGACCACGCCGAAAAAGGCAAGGATGGTGGCCAACATGTGCCTGCCGGTGAACTCGCGGGGTTTTCGCGTGGTGGCGTTCATCTGGCGATCTCCGGCGCATTGAAGGTGGCGGTGTATTCGTTGGACTCGAAGCTGACCTTGTCTTCGACCCGGAATGTGAAGGTCTGCGCCTGGCCATGAATCTGGTCGGCGGGCAGGCGCACGAAAACCTTCAACATCTTCAGCCGGTCCGGTTCGACCTGGACTGCAAAGGAGCGATCGGCGGGGAGATCGACGCCAACGATGCTCATCTCCGCGCCTGGCAAACCCCCGAGGGTGACGATAATCGTTCTCGGTTCGGGGATCATGTTCAAGAGCTTGACGGTATAGCCATTGCGGATCGAGCCGTCCGAGAGCGTCACGAGTTGCGGGTTGCGGTCGTGCAGGACACTGATTTCGAGCCGGTCGCGCGTCAGCAGCGAAAAGAGCAGGCCCAGCCCGATCAGCGACCACATGGCCATGTAGACATAGGTTCGTGGCCGAAAGATCTTGCGGACATCGAAATGCGCCACCCTGTCCGAAAACAGGCCGTCATCCGTCCTGACCAGTGATGGATCGACCGAGCTGGCGCCGCCGGCGGTGGCCAGCATCATGTTGGCGTTGTAGTCGGAGAGCGTCGCGTAGGAGATCAGTCCTCGCGCTTTGCCGAGCTTGTCCATGACGCCGTCACAGGCATCGATGCAGAGCGCGCAGGTGATGCATTCGAGTTGCTGACCGTCGCGTATGTCGATCCCCATCGGACAGACGGCGACACAGGCATTGCAGTCGACGCAATCGCCGACGGGATGCCCTGCGGCAAGAACCTTCTTGGCGTGACGCGTGCGCGGTTCGCCGCGCCAGTCATTGTAGGTGACGGTGAGCGAGCTCTCGTCGAGCATGGCTGCCTGGATGCGCGGCCATGGGCACATATAGGTGCAGACCTGTTCGCGCATCAGCCCGCCAAACGTGTAGGTCGTCGCCGTCAGAACCGCGACGGTGATGTAGGCGACAAGCGCTGCCGTGCCGGTGAAGAGTTCGCCGAGCAGCGTCGGCGCATCGGCGAAATAGAAGATCCATGCGCCACCAGTCGCTGCGGCTATGACCAGCCAGATGACGTGTTTCGATGCCCGCAGCACAAGCTTACGAGTGGTCCAAGGACCGGCATCGAGCTTGATGCGTGCGTTGCGGTCGCCCTCGATCGCGCGCTCGACGACCAGGAACAGATCGACCCATACGGTCTGTGGGCATGTGTAGCCACACCAGGCACGGCCAACAGTCGATGTGATCAGGAAAAGACCGACGCCGGCCATGACCAGAAGACCGGCGACATAGTAGAATTCCTGCGGCCATATCTCGACGAAGAAGAAGTAGAAGCGCCGGTTGGCGACATCGAGCAGCACGGCCTGGTCGGGGGCAAACGGACCCCGATCCCAGCGCAGCCACGGCGTCAGATAGTAGATGCCCAGCGTGATCGCCATCACGATCCATTTGAATCGGCGAAAGCTGCCCGAGGCCCGCTTCGGGAAGATCTTCCTGCGCGCGGCATACATTGGCTGGCGCACTTTGGCGGAGTTGACCGTCGTGGGTTCGATCCGTTCTATTTGCGTGTTATCGAGCACGAGAAGCTCCAGTCACCAGCGACGATTTCGCCGGAAGCCGACTCATCGGTACTGGATGATGCCGAGGCCCGGCTTGCGCCGGGCCTCGTCGCTTGGCGGGAGGGGGAGGACGAGAATAGGCTTCTTTCCTATTCTCCGCCGCCAAGCGAATGGATGTAGACCGTCAGTTCCTTGACCTTGATCTCGCCGAGGCGCGCGCCCCAAGCCGGCATCACGCCGTGTTTCGGTGCGGTTACCTGGGCGGCGATGGCCGCTTCGCCTGACCCGTAGAGCCAGATGGCGTCGGTCAGATCTGGAGCGCCGAGTTCCTTGTTTCCTTTTGCATTGTCGCCATGACAGGCCACGCAGTTTTCGGCAAAGACCTTTGCGCCCGGCGCGACCAATGCTTGATTGACGACGGCCCCCGACAGACTGGCGACGTAGGCGCTGACCTGTTTGATCTGGTCGGCGGTGATGATGTCGGCAAAGGCGGGCATTTCCGACAGGCGCGTATTCGGATCGGAGGCGAAGCGAATGCCATGGGTGATCGTCTGCTGAATCTGGTCCGCCTTGCCGCCCCACAGCCAGTCGTCGTCGTTGAGGTTGGGGAAGCCCTTGGAGCCCTGGGCGCCGGAACCATGGCACTGCACGCAATTGAGCTTGAACGCGGCACCGCCGGCGGCGACGGCGAATTCGCGCAGCGTGTCGTCCGCCGCGATCTCCGAAACACTTTTCGCTTCTATTGCGGCGACATATTTACCCTTAGCCGCTTCAGCCGCGAACAACTCGTTCCCGACATCGTTGCGGCTAGAATAGCCGAGCACACCCTTGGTTGCCGTGTGCAGTAGAGGCCATGCCGGATAGGCGATCGTGTAGCCGATCGCCCAGACTATGGTGATGTAGAATGTGCAGACCCACCAGCGCGGAAGCGGGTTGTTGAGCTCCCGGATGCCGTCCCACTCATGACCGGTGGTTGAGATGCCGGAAACCTCGTCAATGTGATCGCTGCTCATGATCAGTCCTCCTTCAGAGGAATTTGAGCTGCTTCGCCGGCTTGCCTGCGGCTGCCGGGACGAAGTGCAAAGGCAACGGATCCGATGAAGAAAAGAGCCATGGCAAGTAGGCCCCAGCTGTCGGCAAACTCCCGCATGAAATTGTACGTCATCGCCATTGTCCTCAGCGGTAGCCGGCGGTCTCATCGTAGTTCTTGAAATCGACCAGCGTGCCCAGCATCTGGAGATAAGAAACCAGCGCGTCCATTTCGGTGACTTGCTGCGGGTTGCCGTCGAAGTCGCCGATCTTGGCCTTGGGGTAGCGGGCCTCGAGGCCGGACGTGTCGGCGTTGGGATCAGCCTGCGTCATCAGATCGGCGTTAGCATGCGCGATCATGTCATCGGTGTAAGGGGCACCGACACGCCGGTTTGCGACCAGATGCGTCGAGAAGTCCTTCACCGCGATCGGCTTGTCCTTCAGGAAGGCATAGCTCGGCATGATCGATTCCGGCACCACGGACCGTGGATCTGTCAGGTGATCCACGTGCCACAGGTTGGAATAGCGGTCGCCAACGCGGGCGAGATCCGGTCCGGTGCGCTTCGATCCCCACTGGAACGGGTGGTCGTACATCGACTCGGCCGCCAGGCTGTAGTGGCCGTAGCGCTCGACCTCGTCACGGAACGGCCTGATCATCTGGCTGTGGCAGAGGTAGCAGCCCTCGCGGACGTAGATGTTGCGCCCGACCAGTTCGAGCGGCGAGTAAGGCCGCATGCCTTCCACCTTCTCGATCGTGTTATCGAGATAGAAGAGAGGCGCGATCTCGACGATGCCGCCGATTGTCACGACCAGCAGCGACCCGAGGAGAAGAAGTGTAGCGTTCTTCTCGATCAGTGCGTGTCTGTTCATCAACCTCATTTTCTGTCTCATCATCGCGCAAGCTGGAGGGCGGGGGTGGAGCGCGGCAGCGGATCCTGCTCGCGCCGGTAGCCGAGGATGGTCATGGCAATGTTCCAGGCCATGATCAGGGCGCCGACGAGGTACATGGCCCCACCGATGGCGCGCATGATGTAATAAGGATGCATGGCGGCCACGGTTTCGGCGAAGGAGTAGACCAGGAAGCCCTGCTCGTCGTATTCGCGCCACATCAGGCCCTGCATGATGCCGGACACCCACATCACCGCGGCGTAGACAACGATGCCAAGCGTCGCCAGCCAGAAGTGCCAGGTCACGAGGCGCAGCGAGTAGAGCCGTTCACGGTTCCACAGCTTCGGCACCATGAAGTAGATTGCGCCAAACGAGATCATGCCAACCCAGCCGAGTGCGCCCGAATGGACGTGCCCGATGGTCCAGTCGGTATAGTGCGACAGAGAATTGACCGTCTTGATTGACATCACCGGGCCCTCGAAGGTGGACATGCCGTAGAAGGCGATGGCCATCACCATCATGCGGATGATCGGGTCAGTGCGCAGCTTGTCCCAGGCGCCCGACAGCGTCATCAGGCCATTGATCATGCCGCCCCATGACGGCATCCACAGCATGATCGAGAACACCATGCCGAGTGTCTGCGCCCAGTCAGGCAAAGCGGTGTAGTGCAGGTGATGGGGCCCGGCCCAGATGTAGAGGAAGATGATTGCCCAGAAATGGACGATCGACAGGCGGTAGGAATAGACCGGCCGGTTGGCCTGCTTGGGCACGAAATAATACATCATGCCCAGGAAGCCGGCGGTCAGGAAGAACCCGACGGCATTGTGGCCGTACCACCACTGCGTCAGGGCGTCCTGGACGCCGGAAAATGCGGAATAGCTCTTGGATCCGAGGAAGGAGGCCGGCATCGAGAGGTTGTTGATCACATGCAGCATCGCGATGGTGACGATGAAGGAGAGATAGAACCAGTTGGCGACGTAGATGTGCGGTTCCTTGCGCTTCAAGATCGTGCCCAGGAAAAGGATCAGGTAGGCGACCCAGACGATGGTCAGCCAGATGTCGACATACCATTCGGGTTCCGCATATTCGCGGCTCTCGGTGATGCCGAGCAGATAACCGGTCGCGGCCATGACAATGAAGAGCTGGTAGCCCCAGAACACAAACCAGGCGAGATCGCCACCGAACAGCCGAGCGCGGCATGTGCGTTGGACGACATAGAGAGACGTGCAAAGCAACGCGTTGCCGCCGAAGGCAAAGACGACGCCCGAGGTGTGCAGAGGCCGCAAGCGGCCGAAGTTGAACCAGGGCTGTATGTTGAGATCGGGATAGGCAAGCTGCAGCGCGATGACCACGCCGACAAGCATGCCGATGACACCCCAGAACATGGTGGCGATGGCGCCATAGCGGATTGGACCATCCATGTAGGCGGACGGGTCGATCGGAGCGGCAGGCTTGAACTCAGTGTTACGCAGTAGGATCGCAGTGAAGCCAGCCAAGGCGAAGAACAAGACCCACATATGCTGGCGAAAGGGTTCATCCACCCCAGCGCCAGCCGCCACCAAAGCCGCGAATGCGAACAGGCTTAGAAGCACGATTTCTTTGCCGAATTTCATCGCAAGCCCCGATTTCCAATTCCGGCGGATGCCAAACCGCGGTGCCTTATTGCGCAGCCGTCGCCTGCTCGCCCTGATCCATGTCAGAGCCGCACCATTTTGCTCGAGCAGCATCGAGTTCGGTGCGATCAGACTGCGACGATCGAATGTGGAAGCGCACCACCGGCCGCCCGTTTATGGATGGGGCCTGGCGTCCCCGGTCGGGCCCCGGGTGCGGAGGCGACCGCGGGCGTGTGGGGGAGCGCACCTTCTGCGACGCTGGAAAGCAGGTCGACGCCTTACCGAACCCCGCGTTCAATGCCTTGGAACAGCCAGCGCCAGCGTTACGCTGCCGTCGTGACATTCATGGCTTTGGGGAGACGGCGATTTTCCCCTGCGGATGAGGCCGTATTGACTTCGGCCAAGTGTGGATGCTTCGCCCACGAGCCGAAAGGCAACTGGCGCATACGATCGTATGGAGAACGGGCTGTCGCTACGCGACTTCTTCTGAGCCCAACGCGAGCATGCCCTGCCCCGAATGAAGTAAGTGACGGGGGCCATGCAGCTTCTGCGTCATTCAAACGACTGTAGCGCCTCGGCCGCCGCAGCGCCGTTCCAGCCGGCTCATGCTGTCCACGGTGACGCGGCGGTTGTTCTCGATCCGAATCACGCCGTCCATTCTCAGGCTGGTCAGCTGACGGCTCACGGTCTCGTTTGTGATTCCAAGGAAATCAGAAATGTCGGCACGCGTCATCGGCAGCTCGAAGCACGTCGAGCTAGCCGTCGGGTCAACATTGGAGCCGATGTTCCGGGCAATCATGAGGAGAAAGCTCGCCACCTTCTCTGGTGCGGTCTTGCGCCCCAGAGTCACCATCCATTCGCGTGCCTCGTCAAGTTCGTTCAGCGCCTGCTTGAGCAGGCGATGCACAAATTCGGGTGACTGCTTCATCATCCGTTCGATGGCCGCTCTGGGAAACGAGCATAGCGAGACAGCTGTTGCCGCTTCCGCATTGATCGCACTTTTCATCTTGAAGGGCCGACCCAGAAAATCCGGGGCGAACTGCAGGCCGACAATCTGTTGGCGTCCATCTGACAGGCTCTTCGTGAGCTTCACCACGCCTGAAAGCACGTTCGAATAACAGTCGACCGCCTCGGCGTCGCCGATCAGTTCGACCCCCGGCTCGATATTGTGCCGCGACGACGTCTTGGCGAGCTGAGCCAAATGGTCTGGCTCTAGCGCGCCACAGACACCGCGGCGCCGTGCCTCGCAAGACAGGCAAAGAACGGGGATGCCGGAACTGTGAATATCCTGCCGTAATGTCATTCGATCGCTCTACCGGTCCGTGCGGGCAGGATAGCATCCACGGTAGAAAAATCCTTGCGGCAGTTTGTCCGTGCTGAAGGTTGATCGAAATCAGGGCTTAGGCTCATCCAAGCATCCACAGTTCGGGCGACGCAAACACGGTGGACCACGACATGCGACAAAAGCTAGTTGCCAGATTTGGCGAGAACGTCCCGCGCTACACGAGCTACCCGACCGCGCCGCATTTCCATCCAGGCGTTGATGCTGCCGTTTGTCGTGGCTGGCTGCAAGCGCTCGGCGGTGGTGACGAGATCTCGCTCTATCTGCACATCCCTTACTGCGACAAGCTTTGCTGGTTCTGTGCCTGCCATACCAAGCAGACACGCCATTACGAACCGGTGACCACATATCTGCGCTCACTGCATGCCGAGATCGCCACCGTCGCCAGTCTTGTCGCAGGCAAGGGTCGCGTCCGTGCCGTCCATTTCGGTGGCGGTTCGCCGACCATCCTCAAACCCGAAGATATGGTGGCGCTGGGAACCGCCCTGCGCAACAGCTTCGGCTTTCTTCCCGGCGCCAAGATCAGCGTTGAAATCGAACCCAACGATATGGATGGAGCCCGCCTCGATGCGCTTGCCGAAATCGGCATGACTCGTGCGAGCCTCGGCGTCCAGGACTTCGATCCGAAGGTTCAGAAGGCAATCAACCGCGAGCAGAGCTTTTTGCAGACCAAAGCGGTAGTCGACGGTGTTCGTTCGCGCGGCGTCGAATCCGTCAATCTAGACCTGCTGTACGGCCTGCCGCACCAGACCAGGGCGAGCGTTTCCTCAACGGTCGCGCAGGCACTGACCCTGGAGCCGGACAGGATAGCGCTTTTTGGCTACGCCCATGTGCCGTGGTTCAAGAAACATCAGACGATGATAGACGAGGCATGGCTGCCCGGTCCCGCGGAGAGATTTGCTCAATCGCAACTGGCGGCGCGGGCGATCGTGGACCAGGGGTACGAAGCAATCGGCCTCGACCATTTCGCCAAACCCGGCGATGCCCTGGCCCTTGCCGCCCGCGCCGGAACACTGCACCGGAACTTTCAGGGTTACACCGACGATTGCTGCGAAACCTTGATTGGGTTAGGCCCATCGTCCATCAGCCAGTTTCGGCAGGGCTATGCGCAGAACATGCCTTCGACCAGCGAATATCGATGCACGGTTGATGACGGCGGGCTGGCCGCTGTTCGGGGTATCGCACTTTCCAACGACGACCGCGTTCGCGGCTGGATCATCGAGCGTTTGATGTGCGACTTCGCCTTCTCGGCCATCGATCTGGTGGAACGCTTCGGCGAGGCCGGCCAGAGGCTCCTCCTTCAGTCAAGTTCCATGGCCCTCCACGATCCGGTTCGATTGCTTGAACTTGATGGCGACAGATTCGTTGTGCCGGCTGAAAGTCGCCCTTTCGTCCGAAGCATCGCGGCCAGGTTCGACAAATATTTCGAAGCTGGAACGGCCAGGCACTCGGCGGCAGTCTGAGCACTCAGAGGAACGGTCATGCCTCTCAGTCGATCATGGACCGCGGTACGTTTGTTGATCGGCGACCCTCGTGTCGAGACAAGATTCGGAGCGGACCAGACGCGTCTTGGCGCAGCGACGATATCGTCCGCTCGAGCCCTGCCTGTCGGATCATGGTTGTCGGCGACAGCTCCCTTCGACCTGAACCACCCGTTCACCCGAATTCTGCCGGCGCAGTTCCAGTGGAAAGGGCCTGGGCTAGACGGCTCTCTTGTTACCCCAGAGCACAACGTGCAGCTGCGGTAGCACGCGGGCCTCGAACCATCGGTCGCGGGTCACGCTGTCAACCAGCCACTCCATGCGCTTCAATATTCCGTCAAGGTCGACAGGCGCGTCATCATTTGTGGGGTGTGGCGGCGTGTGATTGCCAGGCTGCAGATAGATCGGAAGTTGCGGAAATTGCGCAGCGGCGTCTTTCGCGTAGGTGTAGTCCCTTTCGTCGAAAACAATGAGCTTGAGCACGACTTGGGGCTTGCCTTGTGCCGCCTGGAGGCACGCCTCGACAGCGGCCCAATCTGTCGTCATTTGGCTTGACGGCGGCTTTGGGCTGAGGATCAGCACGTCAAGCTGCGCAAACCAGTCCCTGGCAAGCGACCCTTGGGTTTCCAGCGCAAAACGGTAACCGTCACCATGGCCCCGGTCGATGAGCGCGCCGAGCGGCTGGATGGCCGGATTGCCGCCTGATAGCGACACCATCAGCGGGCGGCCACCGGAAAGGGCAAGCACATTTTTCCACACCGCGCCAACGGACATCATCTCCCATTCATGGCGGAATTGATTGTCCACAGCATGGAGGCTGTCGCACCAGGAACAGCGATAGTCACACCCGCCGGTTCTGACGAAGATCGTCGGCAAACCTATGAGCACGCCCTCGCCCTGGATCGTCGGCCCGAAAATCTCGCTAACGCGGATTGCGGGATGAGTATTCGTCATGGCCGGTATTCCGCCCAGGTTTTCGGCGTTTCGCTCACCCGCACGGCCGCGGTTTCGCTCAGGCGTGCCTTGCACCATTCGTAGAAATGTCTGGCCAGATATTCCGCCGTGACTTGCTCGTGTCCCAGCACGTCGTTGAGATGTCGGTGGTCGAAGCTCTCGTCGATGTAGCGTTTGAATGGCGCCAAGTCGTGGTAGTCGCGCACGAAGCCGTGATCGTCCAGTCCATCCGCTGAAAGCTCCACTTCGACGATGTAGTTATGTCCGTGCAGGCGCGCGCATTGGTGATCGGGTGGCAATGAGGTGAGCTGATGCGAGGCTGAGAAGTGGAATTCCTTGGTGATGCGGAACATTACGCGGTGGTCCTTCGCAGCGCTCCGAGCCAGAAGTCGGAGTCCTCATACTCCGTTGGGTCCGGGTGCCCAGCGATGTGAAACGCCTCACGCCGCTCGACGCAGGTCCCGCACCTCCCGCAATGACGCTCGGCGCCCTTGTAACAGGACCAGGTCTGCGCAAACGGCGTGCCGTATGTGGCTCCATCCGTAACAATGTCCGCCTTCGCCAGGTTCACATAGGGTGCATAAAGGCGAATCTGCGCGTAGCCGTCGAGCGCGTGGTCCTGCATCATCTGGAAAGCGTCGATGAAGGCCGGACGGCAATCGGGATAGACAACGTGATCCCCACCATGCACGGCCGTCGCCACTGCGTCAGCGTCTTGCGCTGCGGCGAGGCCGAAGGCAATGGCCAACATGATGGCGTTCCGGTTGGGCACCACGGTTATCTTCATCGTGTCTTCGGCATAGTGCCCGTCGGGCACGTCCACATTGTCGGTCAGCGCGGAGCCGGAAAGGCCGCCGCCGATCTCGTGGATATCGATGATTCGCTGCGGGACACTCAGGCGCTCCGCGCAAAGGGTGGCGAAGCCCAATTCCTTCCTATGCCGTTGGCCGTAATCGAACGATAGCAGGCCGGTAAGCTGGTGCTCCGCTGCCACCTTGTGGGCAAGAGTAACGGAATCCAATCCGCCGGAGCAGACGACGAGAGTCTTCATCGTTGGGTCCTTGTTTTAACCGGGTAGGCTGCGACCGGAGATTTCTCTGCGCTCAAGTACTTCAGGAAAACCATTTTGTGAAGTGAACGGAGACCAATTCGTGCGCTTGCGTGCGATGCGCAAAAAGCCTTCGCGGTGAGCTGCAAGGACACGGACGAGACGTCACCCTTGAGCGGAATGCTCAGAGTCGAACGCTTCTCGGGGACAAAGTTCTCGACGAGCAGAGCCTGGCGGTCCCGAGCGCCGAGCGACGCCGGTGCAACGGTTTCGGGGTACAAAGCCGAGATGGGCTTGCCGCAAACAGCTCACTAATCAGGGATGTTCAGCGATGCCGAAATCCAGATATCGGGATGGATTATGAGGTCAATTGTCGCGACAGCTTGGCTGGCCTGCTCCTTGCGTTTCGTAGAAGCAGCGCATTCCACTTCAGGAGCATTTTGATGAGCACGCCCTCAATGGATGACCGGCGAACCCTGAATAACCGGTCGTGAGCCGACATCTGTGAACAAGCGGTGTGGTCGATTGCAATCACCCATGTCTTGCGCACAGGTACCTCATGGCAGTGGATGAACTGAACTTGATGGTTTTACAGATGGCAGTCGAAAGCGTCCGCTCGCTCTCGTTGAGCTTCGCTGAAAAAGCCGCCGAGATAGCCACCAGGAGCCGCGGCAGCCTGCTTTTCGACGTTCGGATCGACGGTGACGCGCAGGTCCAGCGGGTCGCAGCCATCCGATATCACGGCGGCCAATTCGGCGTGCTGGCGTTAGACGGACACGGCCTAGTTACCCACTATTGCATCGTTAACGGTATGTTCTCACATTACATTGCGGCCTTGGAGAGCTGGCACAGGATGCCCCTGTCGATGCAGGCCAAGATGGATGCCAACGGCAATGCCCGTCTTTTCGTAGCGGCGTTGCGGGATGCCGGACATATGCTGGGCACCTAGCATATGGCCAGAGTGCATCTCTGAATTTGCATGTGCATCACTGCGATGGCGCCGGCATGATCGTGATGCTCGAAAAGGGCTGCGGCGGCCGTGGCAAAGCGGTCGCCGCGATGATGGTGTCAACGGCGTTGCATCGATGCGAGCGTTTAGACAGAGGTCTCCTCCTGGCATCGCGCGCATGCAAGGAGCTACGCAAGCGCAAATGTATCAAGTATTTTGAAGCGACGACCCCTCATGCATATGGAGCTGCGATGCACGGGCGGCATAAGCCTCGTTGCCATCTAGCCGCCTTGATGCACGGCGATGAGCTTTCGGCGGCCTGCATCGGCGATCTGGCCGCCCTGTGCATTTTGACAAGCCTCGTCGGGTGCCGGCGATGATCCGTCGTGATGGCAGGCGGGGGTTTACAGGTTGCGGTCGGCGGGTTCGTTTCGGGCGCCTGCGCCCATCGTTATGTCGCGAGTTGGGGGATGCGATCGAGGACGATGCGCAGGATGCGCTGGTCGGGGCACGATGTCGGCAGGTGCAGGCGGATTTGCGATTTCATCTCGACCACCCGCGCAGCGATTTTGATGAGGCGCAATCGCAGCGTGTCGAATTGGGCGACGGCAAAGCTCGAGCGCCTCGGCATCGCGGCCCGCAAGCCCCACATCAACCAGTAAGCACCGGCATGCAGGAATAGCCGGAACTGGTTGGCCGTCGCTCTGGTGCAGGATGTGCGGTCGGCGGCAAGATGCGTCTTCCACGATGTGGTTCTCGGCCGCGCCGCGCCGGCAGTAGACATCCTCGTAGAGCGCCTTGGCCTTCCCACCGGCAAGGTTGGTGACGACGAAGCGGATATCGCCACCGTGGGCGCCGACCTCGACCCGCGCGATGATGCGCTCGACGCGGCTCCAACTAGCGGCGCCGTCAACGAACTCCTTGAACCTGCGGACCTTGCCTGTCTTGGCCGACGCTTCGAAGCGCGCCGTCGTGCTGGCATCCAGATCCGCGACATGCTTGCGCAGGGTCGTGGTGGGCGCGAGGCCAAAGATGAAGTCGACGTCGTTGGGGCGGCACCAGTCGATGACCTGCGGGTTGCAATAATGTCTATCGCCGCGGAGCAGGATTCGAATGTTCGGCCAGTTGATCCGGATCGCCCGCACCAGACGGCGCAGGTGGGGGCGGATCTCAGCCCCACTCGGCCGCTTGGCCGGTCGCAGGATCGCGCTGACGAACCGTCCCGCACCATCGAACACGACGATCGGCTGGAAGCCGTACTCGTCATGGTGGGCATTGAACAGGCGAAGCTGTTGGCCTCCGTGCACAGCGTCGAAGGTGTCGAGAGCGCGGCGCAGCCGGTTGGCGTCGTTGCCGTCCTCGTAGCCGGCGGCGATCATCTTCATGCGAAAGCCGATCATGTCCGCCAGGCTGTGGACGACCTGGTCCGGGCAGCGCGGATCGTCGATGCAACGCGGCAGACGCTCGGCCATCCGCAACCGCTTTTCCACCTCGGCCAAGGCCAGAACGCCGCTGTTGGACGACAGCATGCCGCCGTCGAAACGGGCGACGACGGACTTGCCGCCGACTGATGACAAACCGCTCAGCGGCAGCGCAAGATCGTTCATGGTGGGTGTGGTCTCGGGAAATGGTTCGGATCGGCTTAAGCAACCAAATCCTACGTCATTTCAACGGGCTTGCGCCACATCCACCAACCCCCATGAATTTGGCTAGGTTGATGCGGCGTGCCGCCGCCGTGAGGCTGCGCTCGCTCAGCAGCGCGTCGAGAACGACGAGAAGATTCAGATCGAGCCCTTTGAAACGCATGTCTTAGCTATCCATAGCGTGGATGAATTTGATTGAAACAAAGGATTTTACCAATTTTCCGGAATGTCGCATGGACCTGGCAGGATCTCAAGTGCGCCGATCACGGCCCCTATCGCGTGGCGAGTCCCTTGAGAAGAGCCCGAAAGAGGAAATCTGTCGCGTGCGGTGGAGATTGTACTGGAAATGAGAGGCAGCGCTCCGATCATGTCGAACTCTCCGACGAATGGCGGACCGGTACAATAGTTGATCGCAACTGGTCCGGAGCTATGAAACATCTCGATTACATATGAGGTGCCGACTGAATACGCTGACAGCACCCACCGTCGCAGCGTTTAGCTGACGTTTGACGACGGTTCCTATCCATTTACACGCAGATTCTTGATGTGCTGGCGCAAAAGCGGGAGGCCGGCGACTTTTCTTCGTCATCGGGCTGACGCCGCAGAAGCCGGAACTCGTCCGGTTCCTATGGGCATTGGGCTTGGTCGGCGCACAGGGCTCCATGAGGGGCAATTTTGGCAACGCGACGCGACTCGGGTTTTGAACGACGCCGAAAACGCAAGCTGGAAAGGAACAAGATGGCAGATCAACTCGCCAACGAAATAATCGCCATGATCAAGAAGCGCGCCGCGTCGGAGGGCGGCATAGCGCCTGCCACAGGCGGCGGGATAACGGCTGCCACGAGACTGACTTCGCTCGGTATCGATTCACTGGGATTGGCGGACGTTCTCTGGGACCTGGAGCAGGCCTACGGCATCGAGATCGAGATGAATACGGCCGAGGCATGGTCGGATCTCCAGAATGTTGGGGACATGGTGGAAGCCGTGCGCAGCTTGCTCGCTACGGGGGTGTGAATGGACAGGCGCGTCGTGATTACTGGGATTGGCGGGATTTGCGGGCTTGGGACCAACACCGCCGCCATTTGGACAGAGATGCGAGAAGGCCGCTCCGCCATCGGCCCAATCGTCAACTCCGAGCTCCATGAATTGAGGGTCAGGATTGGTGCCGAGATCAAAGCGCTGCCGGAGCATGACATCGACCGCAAGCAACTCATCTCCATGGACCGCTTCAGCCTGCTCGCTGTTCTTGCGGCGCGCGAAGCCATGCGTCAGGCCGGACTTTCCTCCAAAGAGGGAAATAGCTATCGCTTCGGTGCGACGGTGGGCGTTGGCGGCTGCGGGTGGGATGCGATCGAGCAAACCTACCGCGCCATCCTGCTGGGCGGTAAGCGTGCCGCTCTCTTGACTGTACCCAAGGCGATGCCGGGTGCCGCTGCCGGCCAGGTCAGCATGAGTCTCGGCCTGCGCGGGCCGGTCTTCGGCGTCACGTCCGCCTGTTCCTCGGCAAACCATGCGATTGCCTGCGCGGTGGACCAGATCAGGCACGGCCGGGCCGACGTGATGCTTGCCGGCGGCAGCGAAGCGCCGCTCATATGGGGTGTGCTGAAGGCATGGGAAGCGATCCGCGTGCTTTCGCCCGATGCTTGCCGGCCATTCTCGGCCGATCGCCAGGGCCTATCGCTTGGTGAAGGCGCCGGCATGGCGGTGCTGGAAAGCTACGAGCATGCCCTGGCTCGGGGCGCCACCATCCTTGCCGAAATTGCCGGTGCCGGCCTTTCCGCCGATGCGTCCGACATCGTCGCGCCGACTGTCGAGGGGCCGGAGGCAGCAATGCGGGCCTGCCTTGCCGATGCCAGGCTGGACGCCGAGGATGTCGACTATCTCAACGCGCACGGCACCGGCACAAAGGCCAACGACCAGATCGAGACGGCGGCGATCAAGCGAGTCTTCGGTCAGCACGCCTTCTCAATGTCCATTTCTTCTACCAAGTCCATGCACGCGCATTGCCTCGGCGCGTCCGGCGCGCTCGAGTTGATCGCCTGCGTGATGGCTATCCGCGAGAGCGTCGTGCCGCCGACTGCCAATTATCGTGAGCTGGACCCCGATTGCGATCTCGACGTCACGCCCAATGTGGCACGCGAGCGCAAGGTGCGCGTGGCACTGAGCAACTCCTTCGCCTTTGGCGGCACGAACGCGGTTCTGGCGTTCAGGCAGGTGTAGAAGCCATGAGAGATGCCTCCGGCAACATTATCTTTCGCATCCAGATGCTTGCCAGATAACTATTGTGAAGGGCGGGTCATTGACCGCCTCGGCGAATGCGGGAAGTGGCAGCGGAAGCTCGACGATCCGGGGGTATCGTCTTTGCGAAATTCTTAACTGTTGAAGCGGCTTGGACGTACCGCCGCCCCGTAAAAGGTAAGCGAGGCCCTGCGGGCTCGGCTTGAGGGTCCGAAGCTGTACATGACAATGTCTGGAAGCCTCAGGGTCGGCTCTGCGCCCGTTATAGCCGCCTGAGTGCTGCCGGCCCGGCCGCGCCGCGGGCGCCGTCAACGAACTCCTTGAACCTGCGGACCTTGCCTGTCTTGGCCGACGCTTGCAAGCGTGCCGTCGTGCTGGCCTCCAGATCCGCGACATGCTTGCGCAGGGTCGTGGTGGGCGCGAGGCCAAAGATGAAGTCGACGTCGTTGGCGCGGCACCAGTCGATGACCTGCGGGTTGCAATAATGTCTATCGCCGCGGAGCAGGATTCGAATGTTCGGCCAGTTGATCCGGATCGCCCGCACCAGACGGCGCAGGTGGGGGCGGATCTCAGCCCCACTCGGCCGCTTGGCCGGTCGCAGGATCGCGCTGACGAACCGTCCCGCACCATCGAACACGACGATCGGCTGGAAGCCGTACTCGTCATGGTGGGCATTGAACAGGCGAAGCTGTTGGCCTCCGTGCACAGCGTCGAAGGTGTCGTCAATGTCGAGTACGATCCGCTTCGGCACCTGCCGGAACGAGGCGCAATAGAGATCGACCATCGCCCGTCCCATCGACCAACTCCCGCACGCCGGGTAGGTTCTCCAGCCGGCACAGCGTCGATTTCGACGCCAGATCCCGACCCGACGGCAGCGCATCCTGGGCCATCTTGAAGACCGGATCGCGGCGCAGCCGGTTGGCGTCGTTGCCGTCCTCGTAGCCCGCGGCGATCATCTTCATGCGAAAGCCGATCATGTCCGCCAGGCTGTGGACGACCTGGTCCGGGCAGCGCGAATCGTCGATGCAACGCGGCAGACGCTCGGCCATCCGCAACCGCTTTTCCACCTCGGCCAAGGCCAGAACGCCGCTGTTGGACGACAGCATGCCGCCGAAACGGGCGACGACGGACTTGCCGCCGACTGATGACAAACCGCTCAGCGGCAGCGCAAGATCGTTCATGGTGGGTGTGGTCTCCGGGAAATTTCGGATCGGCTTAAGCAACCAAATCCTACGTCATTTCAAGGCTTGCGCCACATCCACCAACCCCCATGAATTTTTCAGGCTAGCAGAGAGGGTGCTTGCGGTGCACTCACTGAACGAGATCGCAAATGGACGCGCGTAAGCACCAGAACTGGCGACACCCATGGTGGTCCGCTGGACCCGCAGGAGGAACCACAAGGTGTGAGCGGGCAGAGCGCAAGCGAGTGCCTACTTCGATCTTTCTAGAAGCGCGCCGGCAGCCTGGGCGGGGGGCTTGGGGGTCAGACTGCCGGCGCACGCCACTCACGAAGAGCGGCCCCTTTTCGTGGTTCGAACGCCCATAGTCAACCCGGAAACGTCAGGATGCCCGCCATGTTAATTTCAGAGCGGCGCGACTCGCCATGTTGGACGATTCAGCCCGTAGGCCGAGTTGATGCTCAAGCCAGCATCGCCTTGCCGAACTAGGAAGAGTTCGCCGTTACAATCCTTCGTCGCGAGCCGATGCCGTCGTGCAGGTTTCGTAGCACTCCGGGCGGCTATATCGCTTTGTTGTTCGGCGAGCTGCGCCAGAAGGCATTCGCATCCAATCGAATCAAGGGTCGACATCAGCCGCAAGCTTCACATCACAACAGCTAGTCCACCCATTGCAGATCATCCGACTGATCAGGCGGCGTCCGAAATGTCCAACTCCGACTCAAGAATTCCCACAGGTATGGAAAGCGATTTCGCTATCCGATCCCGATAGCCCTTGCTGTACCTCAGACCTCGCTCGATGTTTTGGATTTCCTCAGCGGCCAGCCCGCACGCGACCGCCAGGTCGTCGATCGAATATCCAAGGTGCTCGCGATAAGCGCGGACGATGTGGGTTCCCTGGGACATAGCCGTCAAGACTGGTTCGGGAATGCGCGAATCCTTCATAAACATCTCCAAGAACTGGGAGCTCCCTCGGAGATTCCTCCCCGCGGCGCACACCTAGCAAATAAAAAAAATGGTCGTCCATTCGGCCGAACCGGCCTCATGCATGGGATGGGCCGCTGAACTCGCCGGGCCGGAATATGGCGGCTCACCTGCTTCTGATCAAGTATCAAGGCTACCCGTGCTGAGAGCCTGGTCGGCGTAGCGCATGCGACCTGCGATCCTTCGTGGACCATTCTCGCCGATGGCTTTCTTGAACAGCAACTCGAACTTTCGGCACGGACACTGCCAGCTTCGGCAATCTCCACCGGCGAGGCAGCGAAAGACCCGCTCGTAACCGCTACCGAGTTTCGCAATTGCAGCAAACAATGGTCATCTGGTTTGATCCGGGCTTCGGATCCAGACAAGGGGTACCGCTTTCCTGGAGGCGCATCGCCACCTGTACAGGTTCACAATCATTCGACCGTGACCGATTTTGCGAGATTGCGCGGCTGGTCTACATCCGTCCCCATGAAGAGCGCCGTGTGGTAGGCTAGAAGCTGTATCGGGAGCGAGAAGATCATTGGCGCGATAATCTCGTCGACAACCGGCAGCACGAGCGTGTGCATGGTTTCGAGTTTCGATACGGCTGCCCCTTTTTCATCGGTGATGAGGATAATCCGCCCTCCACGGGCAGCCACTTCCTGCATGTTGGAAACGGTCTTGTCGAAAAGACGGTCATGGGGCGCGATGACGATCACTGGCATGTTCTCGTCTATCAATGCGATCGGCCCGTGCTTCAATTCACCCGCTGCATAGCCCTCGGCATGGATGTAGGAAATCTCCTTGAGCTTCAGCGCACCTTCCATCGCTAGCGGGAAACTGGTGCCACGGCCGAGATACAGGACGTCACGACACTTTGACAGTTCGCGCGACAAGAACTCGATTTCCGGCTGGATGCTCTCGAGTACGTGGCCCATCACGCGCGGCAATTCGGCGAGGCTCCTGACGAGCCCCTGCAGCTCGTCTTCGGGGACGGTCCCGCGGGCTCTGGCCGCGCCGATGGCGAGTGCTGCTAGAACGGCAAGCTGGCAGGTAAAAGCCTTGGTAGAGGCGACGCCGATCTCCGGTCCGGCAAGGATCGGGAAAACCGTATCGGCCTCCCGAGCGATGGTCGATTCGCAGGCATTGACGATAGCGCCAATTTTCAGCCCACGCTCCTTGCAGTACCTCAATGACGCAAGCGTATCGGCGGTTTCGCCGGACTGCGAGATGAAAAGAGCCGCCGACTGCGGCGGCAACGGGATCTCGCGGTAACGGAATTCGGACGCAACGTCGATTTCAACCGTCAGGCGCGCATAGCGCTCGAACCAGTATTTTCCGATCAGTCCGGCGAAATAGGCGGTCCCGCAGGCAGAGATCGCCAAGCTCGGGACCTTGGCGAAATCAATGCCAGGAACCATGTCGCGACTGTCTATGATGTTAATGTAATGACGGAGAGCATGGGCGATGACCTCGGGCTGCTCGTAAATCTCCTTCTCCATGAAGTGGCGATGGTTGCCCTTGTTGGCCAGATCGGCCGCGGCCGTGGAGATATGGCGCGGACGCTCGACGGGACGGCCGTCGATATCGAAGATATGGGCGCCCGAATTGCCGACAACGGCCCAGTCGCCGTCGATGAGATAGGTAATTTCATTGGTGAAAGGAGCAAGGGCGATCGCGTCGGAGCCCAGGAACATCTCGCCGTCGCCGTGACCGATCGCGAGCGGTGGTCCGTTGCGCGCCGCCGTGATGGTCGTCGGTTCATCTTCGAAGAGGATGGCAAGCGCATAGGCGCCCTTGACGCGTTTCAGCATGGCACGCGTGGCCTCTTGCGGCCTCATGCCCTCTCGGCGGTATCTTGCCAAGAGATGCCCAACGACCTCGGTGTCGGTGTCGGTCTGGAACTCGGCGCCATCCGCCGCCAATTCGTCCTTCAGCTCGGTGAAATTCTCGATGATGCCGTTATGGACTACGGCGACACCGTCGCTAAAGTGCGGGTGCGCATTGCGTTCGGTCGAGGCCCCGTGGGTTGCCCAACGCGTGTGGCCGATGCCGACGTTGCCGCTCAGCGGCTCTTCCTTCAGTCGCGTCTCGAGATTGACGAGCTTGCCCTCGGCGCGCCGGCGGTGCAAGGCACCCTCGATGATCGTCGCAACGCCGGCGGAATCATAGCCGCGATATTCCAAACCCTTCAACGCGCCGATCAACCGATCCGACACCGGCTGTTGCCCAACGATGCCAACAATCCCGCACATGTTCGTCTCCGCATCTTTGCGGGCAGCACCAGCCCACGCGAGACGGATACCGTCCGGCCGCTTTAAGTGGCGGCCTTGTAGTAGTAATCCATAATATTGGTAAAATCGATTGTTGTGATAACTACCATCCACCCGATGGATAGGTCGGCCGCTGTGGGGCCACGACCCAAACTTCTATTCGCGCCTGACGCTCTTATGAGGATCGCAAACTCACACCCGCGGCAGGATCACGGCCTCAGAAAGGCCAGGAGGCCTTGGACAGTGGACGGACGACGGGCCTGCGGGTAGGAGCATTGTGCCGCCGACTTGGGCATCGGCGATGGTCTGTCTTGGCGACAGCCTGAGTTCGCTTCAGGACCGTCGTCGTCTCGCGCGGCTGCCGGTGTCAGTTGACGATAACAAAATGTCCGCCGGGGGCGAGCGCCTCGCGCACGGCACGTGCCAGCCGCGGTCGGTCCGGGACGCCGTCGAAGGCGTTGGCCGTGAAGACGAAGTCGACGGGGCGTGACACCAGAGTAGCGAGTTCATAGCGCATAGCCGGCGACGAATTCGCAATTGGTCGCGCCGGCGCCGGTCAGCCGGCGCTGCGCGGCCTCCAGCTGGTCGGCGTAGTGCGACGACATGGCGGGCGATTGTGGCGATCGGCACAGCCGCCCCGCAACAGAGGTCGACCACCTCCATGCCCGGCTTCAGCCCGGTTGTCGCAAGCGCCATCTTCGCTGCGGTCGCGCTTGTCATGCTGCTCTTTCCTAGCCTTTGCAAGAACACGAACCTCGGCTTCGGTCGGAATGGCAACGTGGCGAAGGGCGACCCGATCTGCGTCAAGCTCATCGCCACGGAAGAGGCGAATGATAGGCAGCCCCACTACCGCCTGATCACCACCGGCGGCCGCCGATGTTCCCAGCATTCGCGTTCCAAGGTCGGCATGTCGTGCTCCTCGCTGGCATAGCCGAGGCAGAAATAGCCGATCAGCGTCCATTCGGGCGGCGTGTCGAGAATTTCGGCCATCTCGGTCGCATCGAGGATCGACACCCAGCCCATGCCGATGCCCTCCGCCCGCGCCGCCACCCACAGTGTGTGCACTGCCATGACGGCCGAATAGTCGATGGTCGCCGCCATGGTCATGCGACCGAGCCCATGGCCTTGTCGGGTCGTGTGGTCGGCGAAGACCGCGAATTGACAGGGCGCCTCGTCGAGCCCGGCAAGCTTCAGCCGGGCATAGAGTGCGGCGCGCTCTCCCGAAAAGCGCGTGAGCGCCTCGGCATTGCAGCGCTCGAAGCAGTCTCTCACGGCAGTGCGCCGCTTGAGGCTCTCGACCACTACGAAGCGCCAGGGCTGGCTGAGGCCAACGGAGGGCGCAATGCTGGCGAGCTCGAGCAGGCGTTCCAGCGTACCCTCTGGCAGAGCCGTTGGCTCGAAGCGCCGCACATCCCTGCGCCAGCGCAGCAGCGTGATCAGCCCGGAGCGAAAATCGTCGGTGAAATCTGGAGGTGACGGCATGGCGGTCTCGTTAGGTATGGATTGGGCACTAGGGAGTACAGTGTGGACAGCCTCTGCCTATTGCCAAGCTGGCTTGTTGCGTCCGACAATCGCGTCATGCGACCCCAACCGCAAACGATAGAAAAATCTTTCCTGGTGGGCGGCGCTATTACGATGCAATCGACCAAGCCAGTTTCGATCAGCTCGCAGGGCGGTGAATCGTGTACCAGGCCGTTGCTAAATGCGCCATTGACACTCAGGCGCACCCGTATCGCTCACCAAGCCTCGGAACGAGGAGAACGTCGGCCTGGAACGCGGAGACGGCGACAGGCGTCTCAGCTTGCATATACTCGTTCCTACAGCACCGCCTGCAACTCAGTTTGCTTCCGACCACGACCGGCCTCGACGTCCCCGAAGATTCCCAGGTCATTCGGCAGATACCATCGTCTGACGTCATAGCGCCGCAGCGGACAGCACCAGCTGCCCAATTTCATTTGGGGCATCGCTGAGCTTCCAGTCGCCACCGCAATTTCGTCTTCCAGCAGCGTCAGGCATGACCCAAATTGGAGCTCATCCCTCTCACGGTCAATTCGCGTTGAATTACATGTTCTACTTTCGTTCACTGTTCGGACGACACATTAGAAAGAGCTGGAATGGAGTCTATCATCAGCCCTACGACAGCCGCCAAAGGCGGCCGCTGTTCAAGCCCGCCGAAAAGTTTGGATGCCGTTCACAAGGGGAAAGCATTGGTGGGACCATGCCGGAACCATCTACCTCTTTGTTCTTCTCGGAGAAACATCGCCCGGGCCAGTGGTCTCTCGGAGAGTAAAAATAACTGACGCGCATCAGGGCTCGCGCATGTGGAACGCGATGAGCATCCCCGGTTACTGGCACATTCTACAATCAGCTACCAACTGACAAACGTATGGCAGGAGACGGATGAGACGTGGACGGTGTTCGACCGTCGTACCGCAGAGTCGCCATAAGTCGCATTTACGAGGTCCTAATATTTGATGCAAATGGCTGGGAACGTTGCTCACCCTCAACTCGGAGATGACCGTTACCATCAACAGCGGATGGGCTGGTGCCGTCATGAAGTTGGAGGGCGACTTGCCTCCTCTAGCCGTTTTCGCAACCTATTCCGTCGCCGTCTCGGTCAAGATCATAGATATCGGTGCCTACGACAGAGACCGGCCCGTGTACGTATGCGGGACCATTGCCCTTTCCGGAGGAACAGTCGACATCGCTGGCGATTGGAACACAGGCGCCTGTGTAGTTAGGGTCGCAGGATTCTTGGCCATGAGCGCTGCTGATGAATAACGCCAGAACCAGAGCGACCGCGCCTAGACGACCAAACCCCATCAAATACCCGCCAGCTAACACCCAAGAAATCTTAGCGGGCATTTTAGCTCCATGCAATATTAGCGCTGGCTTGGGCGCCTATATATCACCACCAAGTCCAAAGAGATGAGTTATTGCCCGACTGCAATGATCAAGATCGCGTTGAGGGTCGCGCGATGGCGGGCTACTTGATTTCGGTTTGGCAGATGCGTGGCCAAAGACCGACGCGTGCTGCCAGGGATATGCATCTGCGGCGGGGTTTGGCTTTTGGTATTGCTAGGCAGGAAGGTCGCTTGCTGTACAGAGGAGCTTATTGCCGAGGTTGAGAATCCTAGTACCGATCGATGGTGGTGCATCCCACAGCAGTCTGATTTGCGACAGCCGTCGTCGAGCCGGAGTGCGCATCGCCCTCTTCGGTGAGGCCTCCGTAAGCGTCTGCGACGACCGACAGAGTCGACAAGCACGCGCTTCGTTCAGCGCCCCGAGGTGATCATGGCTGAAAAGCGGTCCTACAAGGGCGGGCGATGTTAGCCTTCAAGGCCGACAAGAGGCAAACGCTATGGGATCGTGTGCAGGGCGAGGTCGGCGTCCCGGTCCCGAAGGAGCATAAGAAGGACAAGGCGGAATGGCTGAAGCCGGGACTGGTCGGCCGGGTCACGAGGAGAAGGGCGACGAGAAGCTGCGCCTCGCAAGGCTACTGGATTACTGGGAGGCTAACCAAAGAGCGCGGCCAGTCTTGGGTATATTGTACGATTGTTACCCAAGCGGCGGCCGCATGGACTCTCATCATCGTGGAACTACATTGCCACAATGGCACAGCTCTTTGAATCCGCCCCAATGAGCGCTTCATTTCAGATGATCGTCGACCACTATGAGACAGCGGTTTCACTCCAGGAGCGCATTGTAACTCGCGCTCGACAAGTCGGCTTGGCGACCAAAAGCGATGACGAATTTCTGGAGCATTTGAATGCGCCCTTAGAGCGGGTGCGCCAAACCCTGGCTGGCGCCGATCAACGCAGTTAAAATGGGACATCCGCGGTCCGCAGGCATACAGTGTGGCATCGACGGCAACTCTAAGGGCGTCCGTCGGTGTGAGCGATCAACATGCTTCCGCCCCAATAGGGAGAGGGAGCTATGACAGATTCCAGTTCACAAACTCACACTGCCGCGCAATGCGACACCGGCCAAAATTCCATCTATCGCGATTCGCTGCTGCTTCGAATGTGCTCGGCAGATTTGGCCTTGCTGCAACCTCATTTGGAAAGCGTCTCCCTTGGACTGAAGACGCATCTCGAAGTGGCGGGGTCTCCAATCAGAACCGTGTACTTCTTCGAGAGCGGTCTCGGGTCAGTGGTGGGCGAACTGCGGCCTGGTATTGAAGCTGAGATCGGAATCATAGGTTGTGAGGGTATGACCGGCTCAGCGCTTATCATGGGCGATGACCGGTCAACGCACGATTGTTACGTCCAATTAGAAGCCCGAGCCTTTGTTATCGACGCGGGCCTCTTCACCAAGGCGCTTTTGACAAGCCCAACCCTGCGAAGTTTTCTGCTCCGCTACGTTCACTACTTTCACCTCCAGGCAAGCTTCACCGCGCTCAGCAATGCCCGGATGAACATCGTCGATAGGCTCTCAAGATGGCTGGTGATGTGTGATGATCGCGTCGAGGGGAACAGCTTTGCGATTACGCACGAGTTCTTATCAGTTATGCTCGGTGTCAGGCGGCCCGGCGTCACCATAGCGCTGCAAACCTTGGAGGGCCAAGGTCTGATACGCTCAAGGCGAGGAGAGGTAGTCATTCTTGATCGCGCGCGTCTAATTGCGCTGGCAGATGGGTCATATGGCAGGGCTGAAGCCGAATACGCTCGGCTAGTCGGCAAACTGCATTGACCGCAGGCGCCGCGGCGTCCGTAGCGCCGCGACGGTGATCGCCAACGAATGTGCTCGAACAGGAGATGGTCGATTTCCTGCATTGGAGTCATGTCCGGGTAAGCCGCCTAGACAGAGCCTTCACCGCCGACGTTGCCGAGCATCGGGATCCAAGACGAAGCTGTCATGCCGGCACCGCTGCATGCGCCACGCGAGGAACAAACCGCCCCTCGCAGTCGTTCAGGATTGCGAAGCACGATACGGCTGTGCACCACCTTCCGGTGACTCCAAAGGAGACCCGAGATGACTCGGTCCGTAGAGGAGGTTTTCGAAGAGCATCTGAGGCTTCGCGCGGCAGGCGATCTCGAGGAAGCTGGAGCAATGGCGAGACTCATTGCGCCAGCCGCATAGCCTTATCTTGCCTCACAACGGGAAGGCTGTTTCGGGACTTTTCGAAATCAGCGGATCACAGGCTCGCCATGGAAGCGGCGGCGCGATGGAGGAGAAACGCCGAAGCCAACTTCCATCATCAGCCGTGGCCTGTGCGACGGCACGGTGCCCATATGGAACCCGAACGGATCCTCGACGAAACCGAAACCGGCCTTGCCGGTCAGCGTGACCGGACTCTGCTTGCCGTAGACGTCCAGAATCTCTTGCGCTGGATGGCCGACGACAAGCGTAAATTGGTGCTTGAGGGCGCGGCGATCATGGCTGCCGCGAACATAGATATGCGGGCCGGTCCCCTCGTCGACGGGCACTAGATAGAAAAAGAACTTCAACATCCGCCAGTCGTCCAGGTCGAAATGGTATTTGCCGAGCGAAGCCAGGTTCTTGTCGGCGTCCGACGCCTGGCCGGTCGGGAAGCTCCACCAGACGCGCGTCGTGATCAGCGTCGCCTGGCCGCCGAGATAGTGCGCGGCGATATCCATGAGCAGCGGATCGTTTTGGATGGCAACGGCCGACTTACAGCCCAGAATGCGCTCGAAATAATGGCCGCTGAGCAACGGACGGCCAAATCGCGCCTCAGCCTCCGCATGCTCCGCCGGCATGAATTCGAGTCGGCGATCGAAATTGCCGAAACAAGGTGTGCACCTTGCGAATGCGGCTACATCTTCAGCCACCATTGCAGGCAGGACAAGGCCGGGAAAAAGCCCATCCATCCGCAGCGCGTCGACAACGTCGTGGCAATTGACACCGGCAAACATCGTGTCCTGGGCTCTTTGCGGCCTTCGGACCGGCTTTGCACCACGCCAGTGCATTCTCCGTGCCGGCATGGTGCGCGCCAACATGAACATGGGCAGCCACGCCGGATTTTCGCGAATATCCGACAGGTAGGTCGGAATGCGTACGGCTATGCGACGCAGCATGCTGCCGTTTCGCGCGATTGTCTCAAGGCTTGCAGCGCCGGCTTTGTCGGAGTTCATAACGGTCATCGGGGTCCTCAGGTCATGAATGCACTTATCGACGAAGTTGGGTCCCGGTGTTTCGCCGAAACCCGATTCGCCGCGGAAGAACTAGGCGCTTGCCACGTTTTGTGCAACGCACCATTGCAGTGAGAAATGGAGGTTGCGCGTTCGGATAAGACAATCGCAACCACCCCAATTACCTCAGGAACTGTCTGTAGCCGCCGCCCATCAGGTAGCGGCCACGTTGGATGGCGCGGCGTACCTGATCGCGAAGATGGCCGCCTGGATGACGCCAATCTTCTTCGACACGGCGTCTCCCGAACAAGGCAATGGCGACCTCCTGATGAGATGCTCCCGCGAGCGAGCCATCCAAAGCCTGCAGTACAATACGCAGACGCGCTCCGCGGTGTTCCGGCGGAAAGCAAGCAGCTGACACGCGGCGGCAATCATTGATGTCGTTCAGGAACTGAAGGGCAGCGACATGGAACTTGAGGTGCTGCGGCTGAAGGATTGCGTCGACATATAGCCGCAACGGGCGGAGGACGGACGCACCGGAAACGGCGATCTGCAGACTCCGGCAGTTCTCCCTCAGCAGCACGTGCTGCATGCCCGCAGCTGTCAGCAGGATGTCCTTGCAGCATGAGAGCGATGAAAGGTGAAGCGGTTCAAAATCGTGGTCGAGCCCCAGCGGCTCCGCGGCCGCTCGTAGAATACAGGCGCAATCGCGCGGATCCCAAAAGACCCTCGCCGATGTAGCGTCCGACTGTGGCGCGTCCGCGAAAAAGGAGGCTCCATTGTCTTAGGAAAGCTGATTCTGTCGTCAACTCGATTATCTTCATGTCGGCCTGGGCTCCGACAAAGCAGGCGGACGGTGCCATTTTGGCGTGGTCGCGCTGGAATTGTGGATTGCGCCGAAGAAACTCCCAGGCCCAGCCAGTCCGTGGCAATCGTCTGGCGTAGTGGTAAGCGTCCTGGCGACGCCAGTCCGGCCAGCATACAAGGCCGACCGTCGCTTCCTTGGGCAAACCAGCATCCTTCATGGCACAGGTGTCCACAATGGCGCTATGCTGACGGGCCTAGAACCGGTTGCCACAGTACCGGTCCGCTCAGACGTCCCCTGCTGCGGATTCGCAAAAGGCTCGCGTGGGAAATCTCGAGAAACCCAGCCACCGCCTCCGTTTTGCCGACGCACTTGGGTTCTCCGATGCGCGACAATGGCCACGTAGCAAGGCGGAGGATCCGCTCCATGCGCGTGTCCGTCACCGTTACGATCCGGGTCAGATCCTTGGCCAAGCCGAACTCGATCATGCCCGCGAAGAGCTCGTAGGTCGCCTGGGCCAGCCCGCCCGCTGCCTTGGGCGCCGACGGAGGAAGATCGAGCGCGAAACGACTGCTCTCCCATATGTCGGTGGTCGAGGGCACGACGTCAGCACCCAGCAGCACCGGGAAGGTGTCGCGCAACATTGTGGGTCCGGTGCTGGGCAAAAGACGCACGCAACCGCGAATTCGCCAGTCGGATCCTTTGAGGAGCAGATAGACAGGCTTGAGAGCATCAAACGGATCGGATTCCATCTGGTCTTCGGTATCAACTTCCCAATCGAGCCTTTCCTTGAAGACCCGAAACCTGAGCCCATGCATCTCTTTGAGTTCGCCTGCAAACTCGTTGTAAAAGTCTGGTGCTATCAGTTGCATCATGGTCGCCTCCATGTGGGATGTGTTCCCGCCATCGAAGGGCAAAGCTGACATCGATGCAGCCTGTAGAGGTTTACAGGTATCGTGGCTGAGAATCAGGATCTCGTCAGGCCGGAGGCAGCCATTCGTGCAACGGCTTGGTTGATCGTTCGAACGCCAAACTTTGCCTTGGCGTTTTCCAGATGAAAGGTCACGGTGCGCTTTGAGACGCCGAGAAGCTGGCTAGTATCCCAAGCCGACTTGCCGCGCGCCGCCCATTTCAGGCACTCGAACTCCCGCGGGGTGAGCGTTACACCATCCACCACGCGATGATCGGCGAGCCTGCGCCGGACATGGATATGAAAGTTGATGGCCACCAGCTGCAATGCTTTTTCGTAACGTGCCAGTGACCGCAACAGAGGCGGACGGGACTCGTCGGAAGCAAAGGTCAGGGCAGCAAACCGGCCGAGATGATCATGCATGGACATCGTCAGGCCGCCGCAGATGCCAAACTCAGCCGCACTCTCTAGAATTTGTTGCTGCGAATTCGGCAGACAGTGCCGAGCGCGATCCACACCCCAATCGAATGTATCCCAGCCTTGCAGCCCGCGCAGGATGACCGGATCGAGACTGTGGTACCGCTGTTGCAGATAACGTGACGTCCAGGATGAAGGATAGTTTGAAATCAATTGGGGGGCGTCGCCGGAGGCTGACGGGTAGGTGAAATAGGCGAATAGCGGGAAGTCGAAGCCGGCTGCAGCGGAGGCCATTGCCTCACAGAGATCGGCAGCATCAACACTTGCAGACAGTTGCTCGACGAAGTTCTCAAACACGCGATGCATGTGTCCTGTGCGTAACCTCCGTAACGCTCAATGCCAGGCAGAGACCTTGTTTTAGATGATCCCGGACGAATACGGCGCGTGCCGAGAACGTGGCTAATCTGTTGAACCAATCCGAAATAGTCTGACGTTGTCTATGAGCCGTGTGCCGCCGAGCCAGGCGGCGGCAAGCAACCGTGCCGGTCGATCGAGGCTTGTTATCGGCTGCAGATCTGCTTCATCGCGAAGTTCCAGGTATTCGACCTCGCGATAGCCTGCAGTCAGAATTGCTGCGCGAGATTCTGCAAGCGTTGGCATGATGGGTGAGCCGCGCTCAAGCCGCTCAGCCGTCTTGAGCAGGACCGATGATAGCTTGGGAGCAACAGCGCGTTCCGCTGGCGAGAGCCGCACATTGCGCGATGATAGCGCAAGACCGTCGGCTTCACGGACTGTCGGACAGGCAACAATGGTGATTGGAATATCGAGATCCTGGGCCATGCGCCTGACCAGGTGAATTTGCTGAAAGTCCTTTTCGCCAAAGAAGCCGAAGTCAGCGCTGGTCTGCAGGAAGAGCTTGGCGACGACGGTCGCCACGCCGTCGAAATGCCCCGGCCGGAATGTACCGCACAGGCCTTCGCTGACACCGCAAACCGAAACGGTGGTGGCGAAGCCCGCCGGATACATCTCCTCTGCATCTGGCGCATAAAGCAGGTGCGCGCCAACCGGTGCCAGTTTGGCGGCATCCTCGTTCTCGGTGCGGGGAAACGCGGCAAGATCGGCCTGGCTGTTGAATTGCTTCGGGTTGACGAAGAGCGTCACTATCACACGGTCTGCCTTCTCGAGTGCAGCGCGCACCAGGCTGAGATGGCCCTCATGCAGGACGCCCATCGTTGGCACCAGGGCTATCCTCACACCTTCGCAGCGCCATGCGGCGACGCTTTCGCGAAGCTGGTCAACGCTCCTGACGATCGGCACGCTCACGCTGCTTCTCCGCTCTTGGTGGCGTCCGTGTCGGCGGGCTTGCGCGCATCGGCAAACACGTGCTCTGCGGCGGGAAACTGGCGCTCCTTCACCTCGCGCGCATAGGAAGCGATCGCAGCCGCAGCCGCCTCCCGGAGTTCAGCATAGCGCTTGACGAACTTGGGCCGGAAGTCGCCGAAGAGGCCCAGCATGTCGTCGACGACGAGAATCTGGCCGTCACAGGCTGCCGAGGCACCGATGCCAATGGTCGGGGTCGCCACCTCCTTGGTGATCCGGCGGGCGAGCGCCTCAGGAACCTTCTCCAGGACGACCGCAAAGGCGCCCGCTTCGCCCACCGCAATTGCGTCGCGCCTGATGCGCTCGGCATCCCCGCCCCTGCCCTGTACGCGGTAGCCACCGATGGTGTTGATGGCCTGCGGCGTCAATCCGACATGGGCCATGACGGGCACGCCGCGTGCGGCGATGAAGCCGATCGTCTCTGCCATCGCTTCGCCGCCTTCGAGCTTGACGGCCGTGCAGCCGGTCTCGGCCATGACGCGCGCGGCATTGCGGAAAGCCTGCTCTGGGCTTTCCTCGTAGGAACCGAACGGCAGGTCGACCACCATCAGCGCCTGCTTGATGCCACGGCGCACCGCCTGGCCGTGCGTGATCATCATCTCCAGCGTGACACCGAGCGTCGAGGGCAGGCCGTGGAGAACCATGCCGACGCTGTCGCCGACGAGCACCACATCACAATGGGGATCGACAAGCCGGGCGACTGGGGTGGTGTAGGCGGTAAGGCAGACGAGCGGCGTCCCACCTTTGCGCGAACGAATATCCGGCGGTGTGATCGCCCTGGTGTCACCATAAGCGCTCATGGGACCCTCCTTCCCCTACGTTACCAGCTGCAGCTGTCGCCTTTGGCACATTTTTGTGCAGGTGCGAAGAGCAAAAAAATGGCCATGCAGCTGCGGGGTGTTGACGTGCCAATTGGCACGCTTACACTAAATCGATTAAGGTGCCCCCGAGCTGGCCAAATAATGGACGATCAGGCAATAGGACTCAGGAAAGACAGAGCCGCCGGCAAGGCCGACAACGTCAAAGTGGACTTGATCGCCTTTGTGGTCGCCGTAAACGGCAGTCAACCCTGTGTCCTCACCATCGGCCAGGCGGACACCTTGCCCTCCGGTCCCTTTGCGCTTGAGCACCGATCGCTGCAATCCGGCTTGAGGGGGTGGGTCGAGCAGCAAACCGGCCATCGGCTGGGGTACATTGAGCAACTCTACACGTTCGCGGATCGGGATCGCATCGGCGCCGAGCGCCAGCAGCGCGTCATCTCCATCAGCTATCTCGCATTGACGCGCAAGGAACAGGCAGCGGGCTCGCCCAAGTGCGGATGGCAGAGTTGGTATGAATATTTTCCATGGGAGGACCACCGCTCCGGCACGCCTGCGGTCGTGCTGGACGTTCTGCGGCCGCGCCTGATCGAATGGGCAAACGGCGTTGGCGATTCGGCCACGCGACGTGAACGCTGGCAGCGGGCGACGATAGCCTTTGGCTTCGACGACCGCCTTTGGAACGAGGAACTCACGCTTCAACGCTATGAGTTAGTCTACGAAGCAGGCCTGGTCCAAGAGGCCGTAAGAGGGCGGGACGCAGGACCCCCGCCGCTGGTGCCCAGCAAGTCCATGGTCGCCGATCATCGCCGCATCGTGGCGACCGGCATTGCGCGGCTGCGCTCCAAGATCAAATACCGCCCAGTCGTCTTTGAGCTGATGCCGCCGGTCTTCACGCTTTTGCAGCTGCAGCGAACCGTGGAGGCGCTCGCCGGCAGGCTCATCCACAAGCCGAACTTTCGCCGACTGATCGAACAGCAGGAGCTGGTCGAGGAGACCGGAGAGGCCACCACTGAGACCGGCGGCCGGCCAGCGAAGCTTTTCCGTTTCCGCCACGCCGTTCTCGACGATAGGCTCATCGCCGGGACAAAATTGCCGCTGGCGCGGGGTTGACATCCCTTATACTCACAGCAAGTATATGCTGGTTATTTTCAATTAGAGTATAAGCGGGAGGGGGTCGATGGGCGCCATGCTGCCTACGGCCGCGTTGCTCTACGAGCGCGTCCGACGAGTGATCCCGCCGATCGAATGGCCGGCTTTCGCCGAGGATATCGAGGCGATCCTTGCGCTGAAGCGCGAGCGCAACGCGATCATCCTGGCGCACAACTATCAGACGCCCGAGATCTTCCACTGCGTGGCCGACATCGTCGGCGACAGCTTGGCACTAGCCCGCACGGCTGCGACGGTCGAGGCGCAAGTCATCGTGCTGGCCGGCGTCCATTTCATGGCCGAAACGGCCAAGCTCCTTAATCCGGGCAAGACCGTGCTCATTCCGGATCTCAGCGCCGGTTGCTCGTTGGCGGACTCAATCACGGCAGAAGACGTGCGCTTGATGCGCCAGCGTTATCCCGGCGTTCCGATCATCACTTATGTAAATACGTCCGCCGAAGTGAAGGCCGAGTCGGATATCTGCTGTACATCCGGCAACGCCAAGGCGGTCGTCGAATCCCTTGGGGTTCTCCGGGTGATCATGTTGCCGGACGAATATCTGGCCCAGAATATCGCCGCCCAGACAGATGTGCAGATCATCGCCTGGAAAGGGCGTTGCGAGGTGCATGAGCGCTTTACACCGGCCGACATCCGCGAGTTGCGCGAAAGCCATCCCGGCGTGGTCGTGCTCGCCCATCCCGAATGCCCGCCCGACGTCGTGGCTGAAGCAGATTTTTCCGGCTCGACGGCTGCCATGTCCGACTATGTCGAAAGGCAAAGGCCGCCACGTGTCGTGCTGATGACGGAATGCTCAATGAGCGACAACGTCGCGTTAGCGCACCCAGAGGTCGAGTTCATCCGGCCCTGCAATTTGTGCCCGCACATGAAGCGGATCACGCTTGCCAACATCCGCACCGCGCTCGAGCAGAACCACCATATCGTAACGGTCGAACCCGGGATCGCCGGGCGCGCGCGGCTAGCGGTCGAACGGATGCTGGCAGTTTGAGCGCCGACCTCCGCAGCTTCTTCGGGCGGCCCATCATCATCGGCGGCGGCATCGCCGGACTGATGACCGCGCTTCAACTGTCGCCGGAGCCGGTGCTTCTTCTGTCAAGGTCGCTGCTGGGAGCTGACAACTCGAGCAACTGGGCCCAGGGGGGCTTGGCTGCAAGTTTCGGCGAAGACGACGATCCGGCAATGCACCTGGCCGATACGGTTGCCGCAGGGGATGGTCTCTGCGACAGAGACGTGGCGAGCCGCATCCTCCAAGCCGCGCCCAAGGCCATAGAGGGGCTTGCGGGCTTTGGGGTTCGCTTTGACCGCACGCCGGAAGGATCACTGTGCCTCGGATTGGAGGCCGCACACAGCCGACGTCGCATCGTTCATGCGCATGGGGACGGCACCGGGCGTGAGATCATGCGTGCGCTGATCGCGGCTGTGCGTTCCACTCCGTCGATAGTTGTCGTGGAGGGCGTGGAAGCGCGCCGGCTCGCCGTGCGAGAGAATGCGATCCGAGGCGTCTGGGCGAGCTGTTCGATCGCACCTTTCTTCTTCGGCTCACGGCGGGTCGTCCTCGCCACCGGTGGCATCGGGGGACTGTTTCTCGACACCACGAACCCTTGGGGCAGTTGCGGACAAGGCCTTGCGCTTGCGGCCCGCGCTGGAGCTGTCCTAGCCGACCTCGAATTCATCCAGTTCCACCCGACCGCCCTTGACGGCCCAGAACGCCCTATGGCGCTGGTCAGCGAGGCTGTGCGAGGCGAAGGTGCTGCCCTGATCGATGAAACCGGCCAGGCTTTTCTCCAGAGCGTGCCAGGGGCGGAACTTGCGCCTCGCGATGTCTTGGCCCGCGCCGTGTGGAACCATCTTGCGGACGGCCACCATGTTTTTCTCGATGCCCGACAACGGCCAGGCCCGGCATTCGCTCGACATTTCCCGACAATCGCATCAGCCTGCCTTGGAGCGGGCATCAATCCCGCGCGCGATCTCATCCCCATTCGTCCGGCCCAACACTACCACATGGGTGGCGTTGCCGTGGACAGCTCGGGCAGGACCTCCGTCAAGGGGCTGTGGGCCTGCGGCGAAGTCGCTTCGACAGGACTGCATGGCGCCAACAGGCTCGCCAGCAATTCCTTGACCGAGGCAATCGTGTGCGCCCGCTGGGTCGCTGAAAGCGTCGCCGGAACGCCTGCGCGCAGAACAAGGCCTGCGTTTGCGAACGTCTACCCACCGCCCGCTCCGATAGCCGTGCGCGTTTTTCTGTCGCGCGCACTCGGCATCGTCCGGGATGGTCAAGGGTTGAAAGCAGCCGCGCGTGCCTTATTGCCGCTCGCCGAAAGCAAGGATGCGGTCTCGGATCCGGCGGCTGTCGGGCTAATGATTGCTGTTGCCGCCTTGTTGCGCGAAGAAAGCCGCGGCGCTCATTACCGGACAGATTTTCCTCATCATGCGACTGCCGCCCGACGGTCCGAAATCACGCTCGAAGCCGCCTTGGCGGCTGCGCGGGCACTCGGACACTCGCCAAGCTCCGAAGGTGCAAAGTGATGATGCTCTCACCGCTCCCCACGGTCCTGCTTGAGCCGCTTGTCCGGGCATCTCTTCTTGAAGACCTTGGCAGAGCCGGCGACTTGACCACGGACGCCATCGTCCCGAAGGAATACCAAGCGGGAACCGTGTTGGTGGCGCGAAAGTCCGGAGTTGTCGCCGGCATCGATCTGGCGATGCTCGCTTTCGGCATGATTGATCCTGGTGTCGAAATCTCCGTGGAGCGGGCAGACGGCTGCAATGTCGTGGATGGAGAGGTCATTGCATCAGTGGTTGGCCCGGCCCGAGCCATTCTCACAGCGGAAAGGACGGCACTCAATTTTTTGTGCCATCTGAGCGGCATCGCCACAGCGACGGCATCGATCGTCGCTGCGGTTCGTGGATATGGCGCGAAGATCGTCTGCACCCGCAAGACAACGCCCGGATTGCGGGCAGTCGAAAAGTATGCCGTGCGCGCAGGTGGCGGGTCCAATCACCGCTTCGGCCTGGACGATGCAATTTTGATCAAGGACAACCACATCGCCATCGCAGGCGGCGTCCGGCCAGCGCTCGAGCGAGCACGAAGAGCGGCCGGTCATCTCGTCAAGATCGAAGTCGAAGTCGATACTCTGGCCCAGTTGGAGGAGGTACTTGGCTTCGCTCCCGATGCGGTTCTGCTCGACAACATGTCCCTCCCCGATCTTCGCCGCGCCGTCGCAATGGTCGGTGGCCGCGCTATCACCGAGGCTTCTGGCGGGATCACGTCGCATACAGCGCGAGCGGTTGCCGCGACCGGCGTTGATCTGATTTCGGTCGGCCGACTCATCCACAGCGCGCCGATCCTGGATATCGGCCTCGACCATCGGGGCTCATGATTGTCTGAGTAACGAACAGGATTGGGTCAACTATCCTTTCCGATCATCATAGTCAGATAGCAAGACCCGCAAGACAGACCGGAGGAACAGCATGGAGATGCAAACGGCAAGTTCAACGCAGACATCGCCGCACGCTCAATCGCCTGACCCGCCTGACGCTGGAGCGTGGACCTTGGAGAAGGCTCAGGCACTTTACCATGCCCCCTTCAACAATCTCCTCTTCCTGGCGCAGACCGTGCACCGCCAGAATTTCGATCCAAACAAGGTCCAGCTCAGCCGGCTGCTCAGCATCAAGACCGGAGGATGCCCGGAGGATTGTGGCTATTGCAGCCAGTCGGCGCGTCACGAAACCGGGTTGGAGGCGTCCAAGCTGATGGATGTCAGGCGCGTCATCGCCGAAGCGACCAAGGCGCGTGATGCCGGCGCCACCCGTTATTGCATGGGCGCGGCCTGGCGAAACCCCAAGGCGCGCGACATGGATGCCGTGGTGGCGATGGTCGAAGGCGTCAAGGCGCTGGGCCTGGAGACCTGCATGACACTCGGCATGCTCGATCTTGAGCAAGCCGCTCGACTGAAGCAGGCGGGTCTCGACTACTACAACCATAACATCGACACGTCAGAACGCTACTATAGCGAGATCATCGGTACGCGGAGCTTTGCCGAGCGGCTCGAGACGCTTGAGCACGTTCGCAAATCCGGCATCAAGGTCTGCTGTGGAGGCATTGTCGGCATGGGCGAGGAGCCGGTGGACCGGATCGACATGCTGGTGACGCTGGCCAATCTGCCGGAACATCCGCAAAGCGTTCCAATCAACATGCTGATCCCGATCGCCGGTACGCCGCTTGCAGACGCCAAGCCCATTGAGCCGATCGAATTCGTGCGCGTGATCGCGCTGGCGCGCATCATGATGCCGAAATCGCATGTCCGTCTGTCCGCCGGCCGCACCGCGATGACCGACGAGATGCAGGCGCTGTGCTTTTTTGCCGGCGCCAACTCAATCTTCTTCGGCGACACGCTGCTGACGGCGGACAATCCCGGTGAGGACAAGGATACCCTGCTGTTCCGGCGCCTTGGCATCGATCCGATGGAACTCGAGGCGCAATGAACGGGGCGCCGCTTGCCCGTTATGATGCGACCTTGCAGGGGCTAGCGCGCAAGGACCGGCTGCGGACGCTTTCGCCCCGCGCCGGGCTGGACTTCTCGTCGAACGACTATCTCGGGCTGGCCGCGTCCAGAAGACTTGGCGATGCGGTTGTAGCGGCGATTGCGCGGGGCACGCCGGTTGGCGCCACCGGGTCGCGGCTGTTGCGCGGCAATGCACCGGAACACGAGCAGCTCGAGGCAGATGCGGCGGCATTCTTTGGAGCCGACCGCGCGCTGTTCTTCGGCAGCGGCTACATCGCCAACTTCGCTCTGCTGAGCGCCCTGCCGCAGAAGGGCGATCTTTTGGTTCTCGATGAGCTCGCCCATGCCAGCATGCATGAGGGTGCGCAGGCCGGACGCGCGCAATTCGTGCTGGCCGCGCACAACGACGTCGATGCTGTCGAGGATGCGATCACGCGCTGGCGCGCTGAAGGCGGCATGGGGCGCATCTGGATCGCGGTCGAAAGCCTCTACAGCATGGATGGCGACCGCGCGCCGATGGCGAGCCTGATGGCGCTTGCCGATCGGCACGAGGCATTCATCGTCGTCGACGAGGCGCACGCCACTGGCGTCTGGGGACCGGACGGCCGGGGGCTGGCCGCCGCATTCGAGGGCCGCGACAACATCATTGCCCTCCATACCTGCGGAAAGGCGCTCGGCTCGTCCGGCGCACTGGTCACCGGACCGGGAACGCTGTGCGATTATCTCATCAACCGTTGCCGGCCATTCATCTACGCCACCGCGCCATCGCCACTGATGGCGGTCGTGGCGCGCGAGGCACTCGCAATGCTGGCCGACGAGCCTATGCGGCGTGTTCAGCTGCATGAACGCGTCGCCAGCGCCGGCCGGTTGGTCAATCGCTGGGGTGTGACACCAAGTGGCTCTCAGATCCAGCCCTTAGTAATCGGCGATGTCAGGCGCACCATGGCAGTGGCGGCGCGCCTGCAGGCCCGCGGCTTCGACATACGCGGCGTTCGTCCTCCGACCGTGCCCGAGGGCACGTCGCGGCTGCGCATCTCACTGACGCTCAATATTGGCGAAGCCGACATTTCCGCCATGGTCGAGGCGCTGGTCGAGGTGTTGGCCCAAACATCACCGGAGGCGATATGACCCAACGCATTGTCATCACCGGAACGGATACCGGAGTTGGCAAGACCGTGTTTGCGGCTGGGCTCGCCGGTTTGCTGGACGGCTTTTACTGGAAACCGGTGCAATCGGGCCTCGACGGCGAGACCGACCGCGAGGTTGTCGCGCGGCTTGCCGGCTTGCCCTCAGAGCGCGTGCTGCCGGAAGCCTACCGCTTGCGGAGCCCGCTGTCGCCGCATCGTTCGGCCGAGATCGACGGCGTGGCGATCAAGGCTGCCGATCTTGCTTTTCCCGTCCTACCGACGCCGCTCGTCATCGAAGGCTCCGGCGGCCTGATGGTGCCGCTCAACCGGCGCACAAGGTTCATCGACATCTTCGCTGAATGGCGGCTGCCCGTTATTCTGTGCGCCCGCACCACGCTCGGCACCATCAACCACACCTTGCTCTCGGTCGAGGCGCTCCGCGCCCGCTCCATCCCGTTGGCGGGCATCGCTTTCATCGGCGATGAGATGGCCGATACGCAACGGACCATCGTGGAATTCAGCGGTGCGCCGCAGCTCGGCAGGCTGCCGCACCTGGATGTGCTGACGGGCAAAACACTGAGGGACGCAATGGTTGCCGGCTTCGCCTTCGCCTCGATTGCTGGAGGTGACTGATGTCGCAGTCTCATGTGTGGCATCCCTTCACCCAGCACGCGCTCGAGCCTGCGATCCCAGAAATCGTCCTGACTGAGGGCGCCTATCTCCACAGGGCCGACGGCGCCCGCATCCTGGACGCCATCTCCTCCTGGTGGGTCGTCACACATGGCCACCGCCATCCCCGCATCATGAAGGCAATCGAGACAACCGCGTCGAGCCTCGACCAGATTATCTTTGCGGGCTTCACGCACGAGCCGGCAGAGCGCTTGGCCAAGGCGCTTGTCGGCCTCGCTCCCGCTGGACTCGACTGGGTGTTCTATTCCGACAGTGGCTCGACCTCAGTCGAAGTCGCGCTGAAGATGGCGCTCGGTTATTTCCGCAACATCGGCGCGCCGCGCTCGCGCATCGTCGTCATGGAGCACAGCTATCATGGTGACACGATCGGAACGATGAGCGTCGGTGCGCGTGGCGTGTTCAACGCCGCCTACGAACCCTTGCTGTTCGAGGTCGACATAATCCCCTTTCCGGCCGCGGGGCACGAGCAGGAGACGCTGGATCGTTTCCAGGCTGTGACCCGCGATCGACGAGCCGCAGCCTTGATCGTCGAGCCGCTGGTGCTGGGCGCCGGCGGCATGCTGATGTATCCAGCATCGGTTCTGGCCGAATTGAAGAAGATCACTGAGGCCTCCGGCACGCTGCTGATCGCCGACGAGGTGATGACCGGCTGGGGACGCACCGGAACCATGTTCGCCTGCGAGCAGGCATCGATTTCTCCAGATATCCTGTGCACCTCCAAAGGCTTGACCGGCGGCACCATCCCGCTGGCCGTAACGCTTGTCACCGATGCCATCTTCCGGGCGCACTATTCCGAGGACCGGAAGAAGACGTTTTTCCATTCGAGCTCCTACACCGCCAATCCGATTGCCTGTGCGGCAGCACTCGCCAATGTCGAGATCTGGCGCGACGAGCCAGTGGCCGAGCGGATCACGGCCTTGAGCGTGATGCAGGCCGTCGGGCTGCAACGCTTTCGGGACAATCCATATTTTGCCGGCTGTCGAGCCACGGGAACGATCGCGGCGCTCGACCTGCGAACCGGTTCCGCAGGTTATCTCGCCGAGATTGGTCCGAAGCTGCGCGCTTTCTTCCTCGAGCGCGGCCTGCTTGTGCGCCCGCTCGGCAATGTCCTCTACCTTCTGCCACCCTATTGCATCGCAGACGACGAGCTCGAACGAGTCTATGACGCCATCGAGGAGGCCGGGGAACGCTTCGGGTCCAGGCCATGAGCAAGTCGTCGCGCATTCTCGGACTTGGCCATCACGTGCCTGGGCGCAAGGTGGCCAATGCCGAGATCGAGAGCAATCTCGGCCTCGAGCCGGGCTGGATCGAAAGGCGTACCGGAATCCGTTCGCGCTTCTGGGCAACGGACGAAGACACGCTGTCGGGTCTTGCCACCCGGGCTGGCGACATGGCGCTGGTGAACGCCGGTATTGCGCGCCACGACATCGGTCTGCTGTTGCTTGCCACCTCGACGCCCGACCATCTTCTGCCGCCCAGCGCGCCGCTGGTCGCACACAAGCTTGGCCTTGGCCGCGCAGGCGCGGTCGATCTGACCGGCGCCTGCGCTGGCTTCATCTATGCGCTCATGTTTGCGGACGGGTTCACCCGCCTGCATGGCAAACCAGCGCTGGTCATCGCCGCCAACATTCTCAGCCGCCGCATCAATCCAGCCGAGCGCGCGAGCTCAGTCTTGTTCGCCGATGCCGCCGGCGCCCTGGTGATCGGTCAGTGCGATGATGCTGATCGGGGCATTCTCGGTGCCTCGGTGGCTTCGGACGGCTCGCGCTACGGGCTGATCCAGATTCCCGCAGGAGGAAGCAACACGCCGTTCCATGGCGACCTCGACCTCGGGCAGACCCGGATGACGATGACCGACGGGCCCGAAATATTCGCAAAGGCCGTCGAGATGATGACCGATTGCTCGACAACCGCGCTAGCCGCTGCGGGAGTGCGGCCACACAATGTCGGCCGGTTTGTGCCGCATCAGGCCAATACTCGGATTTTCGGCGCGGTCGGAAGAAACCTCGGCATTGCGGACCAAGCAATTGTCAAGACGATTGCCGAATACGGCAACTCTTCGGCCGCGACGGTCCCGCTGTCGCTCTCGCTCGCCAACCAGACGAAGCCATTCCAGCCAGGAGAGAAAATCCTTCTGGCGGCGGCCGGTGCGGGTCTCAGCGGCGGCGCTCTCGTGGTTGGAATGTAGTCGGCCGGCTCACGCGCGCAGGACTGGTCATGAATGGCAATAGGTGCAACAGAACCAATGCCAAAATGGCCTTCTGAAGCTCGACATGACCAAGCTGACGCAGCACGACCCGTGCGAGCCTCTGGATGAGTTCAAATGCAACACCCGTTGCACCAACCGTACCATCTGAATAAAGCTCAATTACAAAGGGTGAGCCGCCCCATATATGTCGGATACCCGACATTGTTCACATAAAAGGCTCGATGCTTACACGTTCTTTTCTGGCTGCTCTTTGCTGTCTTCTCTTTTCTCTTTGCTCTTTGCTCTTCCGTCTTGACTAGCAGGTGCCTGCGGCTTATCTCATTGCCGCGTTAGCACTCGCTTCGGCTGAGTGCTAGGCATGCTCCGGCAACGGAGCACCGTTCAACATCCGCACCAAGGAAATCCAAAAAATGGCAAAGTCGAATTTCCGGCCGCTGCATGACCGCGTGGTCGTACGCCGGGTCGAATCCGAATCCAAGACCGCCGGCGGGATCATCATCCCGGATACGGCGAAGGAAAAGCCGCAGGAAGGCGAGATCATCGCCGTCGGCTCCGGCGCTCGCGACGAAGCCGGCAAGCTGGTCCCGCTGGACGTCAAGGCCGGCGACCGCATCCTGTTCGGCAAGTGGTCGGGCACCGAAGTCAAGCTCAATGGCGAAGACCTTCTGATCATGAAGGAATCCGACATTATGGGCATCATCGGCTGATTATCGGCCTCACCGTCAACTGAATTCCCGGGCTTGAATCGCAAGCCCCTGCCAGGAGCTAAAAAATGGCTGCCAAAGACGTAAAATTCTCCCGCGATGCCCGTGAGCGCATGCTTCACGGCATCAACATCCTCGCCGACGCGGTGAAGGTCACGCTCGGCCCCAAGGGCCGCAACGTCGTCATCGACAAGTCGTTCGGCGCACCGCGCATCACCAAGGACGGCGTCACCGTCGCCAAGGAAATCGAACTTTCCGACAAGTTCGAAAACATGGGCGCGCAGATGATCCGCGAAGTTGCTTCGAAGACCAACGACATCGCCGGTGATGGCACCACGACCGCGACCGTCCTGGCGCAGTCGATCGTCCAGGAAGGTAACAAGGCGGTTGCCGCCGGCATGAACCCGATGGACCTGAAGCGCGGCATCGACCTGGCCGTGACCGAAGTCGTCGCGGCTCTCGGCAACGCTGCCAAGAAGATCAAGACTTCCGAGGAAGTTGCCCAGGTCGGCACGATCGCCGGCAATGGCGACGAGTCGGTCGGCAAGATGATCGCCGAAGCGATGCAGAAGGTCGGCAATGAAGGCGTCATCACGGTTGAGGAAGCCAAGACCGCCGAGACCGAGCTGGAAGTCGTCGAAGGCATGCAGTTCGACCGCGGCTATCTCTCGCCCTACTTCGTCACCAACGCCGACAAGATGGTTGCCGAGCTCGAGGACGTCTACATCCTCCTGCACGAGAAGAAGCTCTCCAACCTCCAGGCCATGCTGCCGGTTCTCGAAGCCGTCGTGCAGACCTCCAAGCCGCTGCTCATCATCTCGGAAGACGTCGAAGGCGAGGCTCTGGCCACGCTGGTCGTCAACAAGCTGCGCGGTGGCCTGAAGATCGCCGCCGTCAAGGCGCCGGGCTTCGGTGATCGCCGCAAGGCCATGCTGGAAGACATCGCCATCCTCACCGGTGGCCAGGTCATTTCGGAAGACCTCGGCATCAAGCTCGAGAATGTCGGCCTCAACATGCTCGGCCGCGCCAAGAAGGTGTCGATCTCCAAGGAGAACACCACCATTGTCGACGGCGCCGGCAAGAAGGACGAGATCCAGGGCCGCGTTGCCCAGATCAAGCAGCAGATCGAAGAGACCACGTCGGACTACGACAAGGAGAAGCTGCAGGAACGTCTGGCGAAGCTCGCCGGCGGCGTTGCGGTGATCCGTGTCGGCGGCGCGACGGAAGTCGAAGTCAAGGAAAAGAAGGACCGCGTCGACGACGCCCTCAACGCGACCCGCGCGGCCGTGGAAGAAGGCATCGTTGCAGGCGGCGGCGTCGCACTGTTGCGCGCTTCGGCCAACATCAAGGTCACCGGCGTCAATGCCGACCAGGCTGCCGGCATCAACATCGTTCGTCGTGCACTGCAGGCTCCGGCCCGTCAGATCGCTTCGAACGCAGGTGCGGAAGCTTCGATCGTTGCCGGCAAGATCCTTGACAACAAGGGTGCGACCTACGGCTACAACGCCCAGACCGGCGAGTATGGCGACATGATCGCCATGGGTATCGTCGACCCGGTCAAGGTCGTTCGCACCGCTCTCCAGGACGCGGCCTCGGTCGCCGGCCTGCTCGTCACCACCGAAGCCATGATCGCGGAGGCTCCCAAGAAGGAGTCGGCTGGCGGCGGCATGCCTGGCGGCATGGGCGGCGGCGGTATGGGCGGCATGGGCGGGATGGGCGGTATGGATTTTTAATCCAGCCCCTATCAACTTACAGCGGACAGGGCGGCAGCAATGCCGCCCTTTCCTTGTGTGCCGAATATGATCGAAACCTTGGAGTGCGTCCCGAGGATCTCGTTCGAGCCTCACCGCATGGTCGAGAATTAGGATCTTGTCCGATCGAGCAATTCGCGGGCTCAACCTGGTCAAACCGGCGCCCCCTACGAACTGCCCGATCCTTGAGGATTCCGCTGCGCGACAATCACGATGATTCATTCAGTTGGGGCTATAGGCGGTGAATCATGAGGGGTATTGAGGAGCGTGGCAAGGCGCCCATCTCGGCATTTAACTCCATCGAGCGTGATATCAGGGACAATTCTCTCATCGGAACCTGGCGGCTGGCGTTGAAGGACCCGGTGAATCATCCTGATCTATAGTGGAGCAGACGCGCTCTGAGCCTCAAGAGCGTTTCCTCCTCTGAGTATCCTTGATCTGCCGCTGGACATTCTCGTTGATATTGCTGAGCGGCTCAGCCCGATGGATCTGCTGAGGATTTCGCACACAAATCAAGAGCTGCGTGTCGCCGCGATGATAGTCGCAACGCCTCAAGAAAGGCGGATTCAGGTTCAGGCCATCTGTGGCAGCCCTTGCAACCGGGCTCCAGCAGCGTCGCGGACAAACGGGAACTGCGCGATCTTGCTCGACATGAGCGTGTCGAGCTGGTCGCGGATCGCCGTCAACTTCAGCCGATCCAGGATTGCGATCAGCAGGTCATGATCTAGGGTCGTCATCACCAGCTCCCTCCGGCCGCCGCTTCGTACTCGGCGAGTGGCCGCACCAAGGTGGCCGGGGGTGATCTTGATCCGCTCGGCGCGCACCGGCCCCTCGAAGCCGGCAACGCCGACAAAAGGCTCTGTCGCAAACCTGAAATGGGGTTGTGAACGGCCATTTTGGCCTGTCCGTCAGCCAGCGAGGATATCGCAACAGCGATCGACAGACTTGTAGGCATACCTCGCCTGTCGCTTGCCCATCATGTGGATCATCTTGATGCCGGAGAGGATAACCACGTCGTTCGCATGCGACTTGAACCCGAGCATGGATCGAATGCGGCTTGATACGCCGGTGATCCTGTTCGATCCGATTGTTTAGATGCCGGCTATTGTGGAGCGGATCGGCTTCAGCGGTCGCCGCGATCGCTGCCGCAGCCGGCTTTCAGCGTCGCAGGAAAGGATTGCTTCGTAATTGGTCTGGCTGCCGTCGATGACGATGCGCTCCGGCCGGCCATGGCGCGTCAGCGCCTTGCGGAGGAAGCGTTGGGCCGCCACCTGGTTACGGTTTTCGCGAAAGAAGAACTCGACCGTATCGCCGAGGATGTCGATAGCGCGGTAGAGATACCGCCGCGGACCTTGATGTACGTCTCGTCCAATGCCACTTGCTGCCGACCACACGCTTGCGCCGGTTGAAGCGCTCCAGCAGCTGCGGCGAGAAGTGGGCGACCCAGCGATGCACAGTGGAGTGGTCGACCTCCAACGCGTTAGGCCATCATCTCTTCCAGATCGCGCAGGCTCAGAGTGTAGGCCAGGTACCAGCGCACGCACAGCAGGATCACCGACTGGTCGAAATGGCGGCCCTTGAACATCACGTGCTCCTCCACAGCTGAGGCGTTTTTCTTGCCATGCTCGCTTACAAAAAGGTTTGCGACAGAGCCGTTCGAACCGCATGCCGACACCATCGTCAAGGGCGGCCGCGGTGTCCATTATGGCCACAAGCTCAACCTGACGACGGGCAGGCAGTCTGTTCTTTCAATTTAGACCAACTATGCGGATGCCGCCTCAGTCAATTCAAGAATGTAACCAATGCCGCGCATGGTCGTGATACGTGGCGTTGCACCTGACCTACTCAGGTGTCCACGTAAGCGATAGATTCCGACTTCAAGCGCGTTGGCAGATACCTCGTCGTTGAACGAATAGAGGTGATCTTCCAACTGCGCACGAGGCACGATGCGGCCTGCACGGATAAGCAGATGCTCTAAAATACATAGTTCGCGGCGTGCGATCTTCAGAGGATGACCCGAGACGGAAACCTGTCGGCCGATCGGATCGAAATTGAGATTGCCAAATACAACGATGGGGTCGGTCACCTGTGTCGACCGGCGCAGAATGGCTCTCATTCTGGCGATGAGCTCATCGAAAGAGACGGGCTTGAGCAGAAAGTCGTCCGCGCCACCGTTGAAAATTGCAATCCGCTTCTCGAGATCGTTGATGCTACTCATAATGAGGGTTGGAACTGAATGCCCGTTGCTCCTTAGCTGTCTCAGCCAGCCCAAGCCATCGCCATCTGGCAGAGCCAACTCCAGCAGGAGAATTTCATAGGTTGCGCAACAAAATGCCCTCGACGCCTGTTCCAGGTTGCCAACTACATCAACGGCAAAACCGCTATCCCCGAGCGCAACTCGCACAGCGCGCGTAAGATCCACATGATGATCAATGAGCAGCGTTCGCATTTCACGTCCTATCAAGGTCGGACAGGTCACCGTCCGCTGTAAGACCGGGGCGACAGCGGAAGTCGCGCAACTCTTCGTAGTGTTCGTAACGCTCTTTCCGATGGGTGATCGCGGGAGCATGCAAGCCGCACGCCTGCAATAGTCGGGGATGGAACACGTGAAGACCTGTTGACGGGCTGAAACCGTCGGTCGGCCAGCCCACAATGCCACCGACTCTGCCTGCGATTTCTCTGCGCATCGATCCTCCTATGGGTTGCGTCGCAAACTCCAGCTGAGGTCGCAAGGGCAGGTTGCGGCTTTGTTCATTGAGAGGACCCCCTGGAGGCAATACCAGGAGGATTCCCTATATGGCACTTCCCGATTTACCACCGGTCATTCCGAACCACGTTCGGCGGCTTTGAAGACCTTCATTGAGCGCGGCTACGTAAATCAAGGGTACGACCTGCCGGGTGTCGATGCCGCTTTTGAAGCAGGCATCGGCACCAGCTCGGTGAGCGTCGCCCGCGCAATTCAGCGGACGCGCTCGATACACCCAGTCGAATCGTGCCGCGACTTGCCGCGCCGACAGGGCGCCCGAAGACTTCAGACTTGTGACCGAAGGTCTACGCTCAGTCCTCCTCCCATTATCCACCTCCCTCAAATCAAAGTGGACGTTCAATCTGAACAAATTACGCCATCGTATCACAAACGACTTACCGATCCCCGACGTGCTCTAGCCTTAGTGCTTGTTAAGAAGGTCGGCTACTGTCTCTCCGCGTCGCCGGACATCGGCGGCGAGCCACACCTCCCCCACCTCATACACGTCGCCTTGGGTACGGAACGGCACAATGACGTCAATGGCAGCCGACAGCAGGTCAAGAAGCGTGTGGTCTTCCACAGCAGCTCCTTGCGGGCTGCTCTTGACGAGTGAAAAGAGCTTTTTAAAGCCTTGGACCGGATCCGCCCCATGAATCGTTGATATTGATCCCGCATGGCCGGAGACGACTTCGCTAAGGTAGGCCCAAGCAGCATCATCGCGCATCTCGCCAAGCAATATTCGATCAGGGCGCATGCGCAAGCTGGCTTGCAACAGTTGCTCGGCTGTCACCGCACCTACGCCTGCTCGGTCCTTCGGATAGAGTAACCGGACATGGTTCTCGTGCGGGATTGCAAGTTCGAGCGTGTCCTCGATACTTATCAGTCTCTCTTGCGGGGGTATAGCGTTGATCAAAGTCTTGCTCATTGTCGTTTTGCCGCTTCCAGTAGGTCCGCAAAGCAGCATCGTGAGCCGCCCGCAAACGCACGCTCGCAAAAATTGCTCCAAGTCACCATTGTCGTAGTGCTGAAGAATCGTTTCGTCCTGCCGCTCTTGACGCTCCTTTCGTGACCGCCATTGATTCCAACGCGAGTATTCGTAGCGAGAGGAAACTTCCTTGAGTTCGGTCACACGACTTGAGGGACGCCGTATCGTCAGGCTTATTGTTCCTGAGGGAACAGCGGGCGGCAAACAGATCTGCAGCCGCTCTCCGTTCGGCAGCTCAGTCGCACAGAGGGGGCTTTGCGGTCCGACATCTTGCTTGCGCAGCGCTCCAGCGAGGATCGCGATGTCCTCCAGATCGTCATAAGATAGCGGTAGCGGATGTTTCGTGAAAACGCCGGCCTGTCGGACAAAGGCTTCCCCAGGCCGGTTGATAGCGACCTCTTCGGTCCTTGGCTCCTCAAGCCATTTCAAAACAGGGTTGAGAAGCAAACGCAATTGAGGGTCAGCCTCCGGTCGCATTGTTGTCTCTCCGGCGTTCGCGATGTTGGGGGGCTGGCGCCACGGCGGTCGCTCTAAGATCGTATACATCCGAGAAATCGAGGTCCCGAGCCACAAAGATGGATACAGCATCTCCCTGGTTTTTCTTTAGAGTTGGCGGAACGTTGATCGTTGCTCTAAGGGTTGTGTCAACGGCTTGTCCGGCGTTGCTCTGGAAGCTGTTGATGCCGCTTCCTCCACCTGAGCTGCCAGCGTATTGACCGGCGGCCTGAAACGCGCCTTGAATGACGCTCATGAGCATTGCTCCGCCAAAGCGCTGCCAGAAGTGATTATCCACCGTGCCAGGCATTCCGGAGCGGCCGAGCTCGTCAGCGCCCGGCGATGCTAGCGAAACGAGGGCATGGTCAGGCGTTTCGATGCGCGTCCACAGCACGAAGACACGCGCATCCCCCTGTTGGAGACCACGCTGGATCTCGCCAATCACGGTCGTCCCGCGATCCAAAAGCACCACGTTGTTGGTGGCGCCGCGGACGTCTTTAGGTAAGACGCACTTCACATAACCCGGTAAGTTTGTGTCGACTGCCGTTTGCAAAATGCAGGGAATTATCGTTCCTTGAGTAATCACGAGATCAGGGTGCGGCAAAAGTGTGGCCCGGCTCGCCTCCTGTATATCTGGCTTCAATCGCCCCGACAGATCGCCAGCGTCTGAAATCTCATCCGAGGTTGCAGGAGCATCCCTATGGTTGTCTTCGCTCCGCTGACCGTCGTTGGGCATTTGACTGCTGCCACTGTAGGCGAAAATTGGTGTTTCCTCCGGCGGCGGATCAGCTGGCGCCGGAGGCGGCGTAGATGGCGCAGGATCTCCTGCCTGCGCCGCCTGTACGGGTGCTGGAGCTTCGGGAGCAATCTCAATCGGCACGGGGCGGAATGGCTCGGCGTCGGCGACAATTGGAGGTTTTGGCTGAGTTGGCTCGTCTTGTGTGCTGGGACGACCGCCGAGCCAGATGAGCGATAGAGATGAGATGAGAACAAGTGCAGCGACGGCCAACTTCTGCAATCCCGAAACATGCCGGCGGGCCGGCTCCGAGACCATCGATCCGGAGGCATGGACATCATGTCCCGACTGTGGGCCGGTTTCATTCATCGGCCGAGCCTTTCAAAACGCGCCACACGTCGGGTGTCACTGTACCGGTCCCTGGCGCTCGTCCCACAGGGTCATAAGCCCTGTTGAAAATGGACAAGACCGTATTGCCATCTCTCAGACGCCATTCCCGGGCGACTGCGGATACTTCAACATAGTCCCCTTTGACCGTGTAATTGGCAGCGGCTTCCTTGCCGTCGGGATTGATAATGTAGAGGGAGGGTATGCGGGAATTGCTTGCGAAGCCAAATACGGTGGTAAAGCCATTATCGAAAACTTCCAGCGGCGACAGCGATCGATCGCCCTTTGCGACGTAGTGAAAATTGCTTTCGTCCGGACTGGTAGTTGCGGCGGGCCGATTCAACAAATCCTGAACTCTCTCGTCGTGCAGCACTTTCGCCCGGGCCTGACCAAGAATCGAGCGCCTTTCTGCGTCCTTTCTCTGAGCAGCAGCCTCATCAGCAGGATAGGTGAACTGCACGCTGTAGTATAGGTCAGGTTGCTGCTCATCGAGTTTTGGCATCGCTCTCGTTGAAATACTGAAGACGTATCTCCGTGTACCGGACTCACTCTCGGCCAGCACGATGACCGGCTGCGGCGGGAGCATCCGGCTAGCCTTAAAAAAGAGATAGTTGGCGCGCGGGAGCGCAGCCAGGTCTTTGCTATTGGAAACGGCCACGGCTGCGACTGTCTCGTTGGCCGCGAATGTGACAACCAGCGTTGCCCCCACTGCGGTAGACAGGCGCACCACTTCGTCGGGACGGTAAGCCAGGTAGCGCATGCGCGCATCATGCTTGCCGGCAAGTGGTGTGTCTTCCGCGGACGCTTCCATCGTTAAGAAGAGTGAACAGACCAGCGCGAGAAACGCTCTTTTTGTCATGGCTGCACATAGCCCAGGTTCGATACGCTATCTTCCGAGCCTTGATAGGAAGTGACGAGTAGACCTCCCGGATTGGTGAGCCTCGATTGCCCAGGCAGACCCGTCAAGCGCTCGTAGCGGATGGTAGCTGTCCAGGTGGTCACTATCGGCATCTGCCCATCGACAACAAGCGTACGTTTGTAACGGATCTGTTGAACGTCCGGACTGATGTCGTTTGAGGAAATATGCCCGACCTCGAGCTTGCCGCGCTTGCCGACCGTGACTTGCGGCGAGGTGGGATTCGGATAGTTGAAGAAATCTTGATATTGCTGTCGCACAGCCGGCGCGCTGAAACTGGATACGAGGTCATAGGCGTATTGGGCTGTATCTGCTGTGTACCCCTCGCGCAGGCGTACATATTCCCACAGCGAAGCATTTATGACGGCTCGGTCTTGGGTTGCCGGCAGTCGAGAGACTGACACTTCGCTGTCGACGGTCCCATCCGGCCGGACCCAGAGGAACACAGGTACGAGCTTGGCCAACGGGACCATGGCAGCGATGGTAAATGCCTGGGCAACATTTCCTAGGACCGCCGCTGCGGCAAAGGCTATCAGGGCCTTTGACAGGCGCCGCGCAGACTTCGCTCGTGAAGTTTGAAACGCTTCCACCTTCTTATAGTGGGCGGCTAGCGTTTCTCTCTCCACCAGAAGGGCATGTTCAGGAAATTTCACTTTGGCTCTTCCGCGCATTCGACCCGAAGATCCTCAGGGGTGGTTTCCCATTGTCCCACGTTCAGTTGGAATGGGGCACCCGCGCACGTCGCAAGCCCATGGCTTGTCTTGCAGGCGGCCAAAGCGAGGATTGACAGAAGTAGGCAATATTTCATGTTTTTGGCACCGAGCTTGTCGATTGATTAACCACCCGCCGTTTTGGCAAAGTGGCGATTGAGGCTGTTAAGAGGTCGGTTCGCACCTCCCCAAGAGCCGCCGGCGATGCTGCTGGCGATCGTCGGAAGCGCGACGATCAGAGCGTCACCAGCTAGGAAAAGCATGTCGAGCTCGTAAAGCCCGATGATCTTGGCTGCTGTCGTGCCCGAGAATTTGATCATCAAAAGCATGGCTGCCAGCGAGACTGCTTCGGCAGCGATTACTATCGTTGCCACGATGTTGAGGAGGAGAAGCAGCAGCCCGTACGAGAGCAGTTGGCCGATCCATCTGGTGGCTATGTCTCGAGTGTGATCAAAAAGGTAGCCTACAAGGACCAGGGGGCCGATCGTCAAGAGCACCTTCGTCAGAATTCCAACGGCATCGTAGATCTCGAACGCTGTCCACAGCGCGCCATAGAAAATCCATTGCGCTCCCTCGAAAGCAAGTATGTCCTGGCCGTTCATAGGCCCAATTTCGGAAGCAATCAGCTGAAAGACATACTGGCTTGAAGCAAACATGAGATCGAGCTTCTGGGGGATTCCGGTGAAGGGCAAGTCGCTGCCACTGATGTCGTGAGCCAACCTCGGAATCGTGTCGTCGAAGAGCGCTTCAATGTACAACTGATAGTTGGCCTGCCCTAAGATAAGGGCGACGACAATCGACACCATGATTACGCGCGAGATAGCCCCGCGCGCATCGACTTGACCACGCATGACCAGAAAGCCTTGGATTATTATCCAAAGCGTGACACACGCCACCAGAGGCGCACTGACCGCCGCTTGGATCTTTCCAAGCACTTTGTGCAGCCCCAACGTGAAGGCCCCATGAAAGATCGCGTGTATAGTCGTGAATGGCGCGGGAATTTTGAAATTCATGGCGTGAGCCTGATGTGTCCCTGATCAGCGCAGCTGAGCCTGATGAACTCAGCGTTCACGGGAGGGGGTCAAAAATGCGAGCGGTGTCCCGATGTTCGCGACGCTGCGTGGCGGCCTCCTCAGCGGCGTGAAGGCTCCCTTGTGCAGTGGCCATCGTCAGCAGACTCGTGGCCTGGACATTTTGGATCATCGCATCGTGAATCTGCTTGAGGACCAGACCGTTGGTCACGGTGGCCTGCATAATATTTCCCGAGCGGGAAAGCTGACCAAGCGTGCCGGCGTTATCCTTAAGGCGCTTGTCCATTATGCCCAAAGTGTCGGCTGCAATAGCTGCGGCATTGGCGGCCCCAGCGATTTGTCCCTGTAACAGTTTCGCTTCTGAATCGGTGCCGTTGACTATCCGATTCGGGTCCTGCGCAATGTTACGGGCCATAATCGAAGCTGGCGCCCGAGCATCAAACATCTGCCCCTCCAGCTTATTGCTCGACGGGTAGTGATTTCCTTGGTTCAGTGAGCTTAGCAGTCCCGTGACAGCGAATGACGACGTTAGCATTGTCACCATTTCGATCGTGGTAGCGAGCGTCTCGATTGACCTCTCAAGGATCGCCGCATTGGAAATCGCTGTTAAGGTCGTTTGTATTTCTGTTCCAGGGTCGGTGACGATAAATTGCGACCGGGCCTGTCCGTGAAGCAGAAGGGAAGCAGCAAGGGTCGTTACTGCAAGTTTGGCAAGTTTCATGAATATTCCTCCGTCAGTCTTGAACTTCATGGTACCGGGCCATGAACTTGTCGAGCCACCCACTTGGGGCGTCTCCGTGCTGGTTACGAAGCTGGTCGGCAAAGCGCACTGTGTTGGCCCGCCCCGAGAGTACGGCTACGTACTCGCGCATCTGCCCAAGATCGAATTCGCAAACAATACTCCCGCTATCGCGCTTGAGCAAAAACTTGCGGCTGCCGATTGCCATTCCCTGGCGGATTGCCTCGAACTCCTGCGCAGTGCACTTCAAGCCATCGACATACGCAGAGCGGTCCGCCGTCGGTGATGGGTAGAAAATTTTCGTCATACATTGCGCAACGAGACTAGCTCCGAGAGGCGATTCCAGAACGTGTTCAGGCTGCTGCGTTGCGAGTATCAACATGCCGTTGTTTTTGCGGACCGTGAGCAAGAACTTGTCGATAGTGGCCGAGAATTGGGGGTTGAGTAGATAGAATCGAAATTCGTCGCAGCTCATGACGAACCGACGACCATCGACGATAGCGCCCACTCGATGCAGAAGGTATGCGGCGGCCGGTGCACAGACCTCCTCATATTCCAGGAGCTGCGTCATGTCGAAGCCCGTAATGGAGGCATCCAGCCTTACTTCGTCCACGTCGCCGTCAAAGGCCCATCCAAGCGCCCCCCCTCTACACCACCGCTGCAGCCGTGCTCCTGCGCCCTCGGAGGGGCTGTGCAATAGGAACTCGCGCAGGCCCGCAAGTGAGCGCATAGGGGGTTCGAACGAAAGCTGACGAACAATGCCGCGTTCCAGCCGACGGCTTTCCTCCGGCGAGATCGGACCACGGCCGTCACTCTCGATCAGGGCCATCAACCACTCGCGCAGAAAGTCCCGAGAGGCGGAGGTGTTGTCCAGTCCACGCAGAGGGGCCAAGCCGCTCGGAGCGCCTCTGCGCAACGCAAGATATGTCCCTCCCGTGGCTCGCACCAGCAGTTCACCACCCCGATCCTTGTCGAAGAAGACGATCGCACCATTGCGATCGACCAAGCTTTGCTCAAGCATCGCGAGGACAAAGGTCATCAGCGTCGTCTTGCCTTTGCCAACGGGCCCGAATATTGCCGTCATGCCGACGTCATTCTCATGGGGGATGTAGTCGAAAGAAGTTCCACCGTTTGTGCGAAAGCGCGCAACAGCATTGCCCCAGTGGCCGGAACTGGAACCGCTTGGGAAGTTCTCAAATGAGACGAGCCCGGCAAAATTGTGTGAGGTGATCGCCCCCGGGCGCGTGCGCCACCTGTTGTTCCCCGGAAGTTGGGACCAATATGCGGCCTCCATGCCGATGCCCTCTTGGACGATAACGGCGCCCGCGTCGGCCAGCCGTGCGCGGGCACTTGCTGCGCGATCTGCAAGGCTATTGAGGCTGTCGGCATAGACGCACAGGCTCAGATGATGCGAACCCATCACGAATTCGTTGCTTGCAAGTGCGTCCTCTGCCTCGGCAAGTTCATTGATCTGGGTGAGAGCCTTGTCGCCGGCACTCATCATCTGGCTGGACTTAAGGCTTAGTTTGGCATGAGCTTGTGGGCGAGTGAGGAAGGAAAAGCTCTGGCTCAGGACAAGCGGGAAGTTGGCGGACAGCAAGGAATTTAGCATGCCCGGCCGCGTCGTCGCCGGATATTCACGGAACGAAAACAACGATCCGACGGAGCTATCCCCGGGCCTTCGAATCTCAAGCGCCCGCTTCCCGCAGATGACCTGGTCAGTGTAGATCGAGGCGCCAAGTGAGCCGGTAACCATCGGAACCGGAAGAAACCGGCAAGTCATCATGAGCCGAAGCGCCTCGCCGATTTCCGTGAAGAGCACGTTGCCTTTCTCACGAATGCCCAACCGGCGCAGACCGTAACCGCCGAGTGCGCCAGCAATGATGTGCCAGAGGTCTTCCAGGCTCCGTATTTGGGTGGCTAGATCGTGCTCATTCCGTCTGCGGGACTTGGCAATCCGCAAGCCGATCTTGCCGATTGCGGTGCGGGGGGACACGATCAAAGTGAGGAAGTGATCGTTGCGAAAGAGCTTTCCCGACAGCACACGACGCTCGTAGGCCTCGCTCAGACTGCCAGCGAATGCACTTTGAAACTGGCGCGGCGCCGGCGCCGGCACATCGTTGTGTCTCACAAGATGAGCGTATATCGAGACATTGTCATCGGCGATGTTGCGCAAGAGAGTGTTGAACGCGCGGCAGCGCGAGTTGCGCATCTCAGCGTCTTCCAAATCAAAGGGCACACCGTTCACATGTGCCATGGCCATGATCGATCCGTCTTCCAGAAGGACAACCTTATCGCTTACGTGACCAACATACGGAAGGTAGATCTCGCCAGACCTCTCGGTCCGGCCGCTGGCGCCGAACATTACACCATTCCTCTTCCGCGTTTCGGCACTCTGATCGGATTGGCGCTGACGCTTGCGCCTCCCCAGACCGGCCCGTCCACGCTTCTGCCGGCCGTCTGCAAATAGAGCAGCACGACGCTTGCCGCGTTATAGTCACGCTCAACAACCAGCCGTGCTCCGAACCAGAGTGGCGCGAGAACGATTTCGTAGAGCGGGTTCTGAAGGATAATGATAACAAGCCCAGCCAACATCATGAGCAATCCGGCCAGCGTCAGCGGCACCCCCAGAAACAGTGCGGGGCGCGTCGCCGCCACATAGAGGGTGCTCACTTCCAACCGGTCGCTCATCAGCCACCGCCTATGAGCGCCTTGCCCAGGAAGCTGGCCCCGAACATGATGACGATCCCTCCAACGACACCCGCAACCAGGCCAAGTGAAGCACGACCGAACATCCAAGAGATACCGATGGCTACGAGCCCGAGCACGGCCAGTGATTGTCCAAAGGGGCCAAGGATGAACGTGCAGATATTCTGGACCATCTTGGCAGGATCCGTCCCTCCGGTCACCTGAGCCGCGGCTGGCCCGCTGTAGAAGACCGTCCACGCCGCGCCTGCAGCAGCGGCCGGTACATATTCAGCCGCCATGCGCAGCATGGAAAAAGGCGAAGGAACACGCGTTTTAAGCGCACGAAGTATCTTGAGTGGCGTCATCATTGCATCTCCATGTTTCAATCGAATACGAGTTTGTTCGGGTTCGCGGGTTCCCGTGCTTTCGCAGCCTGGCTGCCTGTCGGACCGGAGGGATCGGCCCCGGAGCGGTCTGGCTGATACGAGCCCCAAATGTCCCAAGAATCTTGGTTGGGCTGCTTCTTTCTATTGGCCTGTTGGCTCTGCTGGAGCAGAGGCGGCACGGCTTTCCGACCGGGTGCCTCAAGGTGCGGCACATCTCGAGCAGTCGGCTCCAGCGTTCGCTCAAGGAGACTTGAGATGTCCTTTGCGGCCGACTCGACCTTGCGTACATAACCGTTGGCGAAGCCACGCGTGACGTCGCCCGTGTTATAGGCCGAGATGGCACGGCGAAGCGCCAGTTGCTGTGCCACAGCAGTGGTGCCGCCGGCATACCGGCTTTCAAGCAAGTGGGCGGCAGCCGAAAGCGAGGCGCAGGGCTCGAAAGCCCTTTCCGGCGTAAGATTGAGCATGGCAAAGTTCTTGCTGTTTATCTGCATCAATCCAACATCGACAGAATGTTGTGCTTCGAGGCGTTCCTTGATGCCCCGCGTGGCTGCCAGGTGGTCTATCCAGCGAAGCTGCTCACCTGTGGTGTTGTCATGAGCCACCAGCGTGTCAAAGCCACTTTCAATCTTGGCAATCGCGGCGAGGGTGGACGGCGCAACCCAGGGAGCGCATTTGCGCGACAGGCTGTGGAACTCACGCGGAGAAAGTGGCGCGGGCTCGGCTGGGAGTGACATGGATGTCAACAGGACGATGGCCAGCGGCCAAGCTGCAATAAACATTCCCTATCACCTACCTTTCCAAGCCGCCGGACGGGTTCTGGCCCTGTCCGGCACGCGCTTATCGGGGAGGTTTGTTACCGTGTGATGTTCAAGTTCAGCTTTTCGGTTTCAACTGAAGCAAAGACCGTGTTCGTATCAGTTGGGTGAGCATCTTGCGCATGCGTGGGTGGCGCGGGCCCGATCAGCCAGCGACATCCGGAGCATCTTGGTACAATGACTCCTGTACAGGATTGCTCGTCCCGGCCGTCCGTTGCTCCTAGACTGTGGGCCGCGACTTCGGCGTCATGGATGGTACTTCTGTCAGCGCCAAGCCAAGGACAAAATGGGGAGCTTGGCGGGTTTGTTCAGGCTCGGGATCACCGTGGGGAATCGACGAAGGCGATAAAGCAGCCCAACTTTGCCGGTATGCTGCCGGTGCTTAAAGAGCAGCCATGCGCGGCCCTGCACACTCAGATCATTGCTTGAGACGCGAGCTCGTCCGCGAAGCTGGCTCGAAGGCGCAAATCCGCGGGGGGGCGAGGGTCAACTGGGAAGACGTGGCGGCGCAGCCCATCCTGGTGCGAGCCTCGTTCAGCTGTTCGGCCGCCGCCGCCAAAGGGTGGATCATGCACAGTCCCATCGGCAGATAACGGCACGTCATTGACGGAGTCCGACGGCGCAATGGACAAGCATAGTGACACGCTCAGGATGGAGGAGTTGCAGTAACTGAGAAATGTTAGCCCGGACGTTCACCGCAACCGGCGACCTGCCGGTCGCCGAACAGCATTTGAGGCCGCCGGCCACCTTGGACGAAGCCGGCTTGGCAGGAGACACACTATTTTGCACAAGGCCGCTGCAGCGAATCACGGTCTTCTTCCGCCGACCGCCTCTCCGATCAAGCCAAACGCCGCGCTGCTCAACCATGTCCGAGCTGGATCCACGAGCCGGAGGATATCGAGATGATCCAGGTCCGCAAACTCCAGGATGACCAGGATGCAAGGGCATAGCAGGAAACTTGGCATCCATGAGGTCGAACTTGAGTCGATATTGGCAGGCCTGCACCAACGGGGGAGCTCGAATCGAAAAAGCGAAGGACCACACGGCAGGGTCATGTCGGCGCTTGGACCTGTCTGGTGGCCACGGGCTGCCTTGGTGCGGTCAATTCGCTGGGGATGAAAAGAACAGGACGAGCACGGCCTCACATTGGCCGCACGCAACGGCGAGTGGTATCAAGGAGCAGCTGTTCTGGGTCGGTGCCCCAGGGTTGCTCGGCAACAGGTTTAGACAAGGGGATTCAAGATTGAAGGTGTGCCGTTGAAACATGTTCTTGTCATTGACGATGATGCCGCAATGCGGCGCCTCATCGCCGAGTATCTCACGATGCATGCCCTGAAGGTAA
>NZ_JAMYPY010000011.1:0-224502 GCF_040320605.1 Mesorhizobium sp. M0659 | reverse complement strand
AACTTCAGTCTTGGTCATGGTGGCGTTCCTTCGCGGGAATCAGGTGACGTGAACAATCACCAGCCTGCCATGACCGCCCCCTCTCAGCGAATTTGAAGAACTCTCAGCACACTACCTAGCTTTCATTCCACCCGCAAATTCACCCTGCGTGGATATCCGACCCGCCCCGCGAGGCAAACGCCCCTGGTTGCGGCACCTCAGCCTCACGGCGTGCCAGCGAATTGCGCAAGAGCGCGATCGTCTCGCGGCCGACGCTGGCGATCTCGCGCGGCCGGTCGACACCGACGATCATGAACTCGCTGATGCCCAGCGCCGCATAGGGCAGCAGCGACAGGGCGATCTGCGCCGGTGGTCCGGAAAGTTCGACCGCCTTGTGGCCGACGGTAGAGGCGCCACCCTCCGAGCGGACCCGGACCGGAAGCGCAAAACGCAGCTTGCCGGCGCGGCCATGCTCGGCGGCGGCGCTGCGCGCCCGTTCCATCAGCTGGCGGATCTCGTCGAGCGAACCAGCCGTGAGTTCAAACACGTCGGCATGGCGGCCGGCGACCTTGAGCGCGGTGCCGGACTGGCCACCCATGCGGATGATCACGTCGACGCCATGCGGCCCCTTGCGCGGCACATAGCCACCCTTGATGCTGTAGAATGCACCTTCATGGTCGAAGGGCCGGTCGTTCGACCACAGCCGCTTCAGCAGCACAAGATATTCGTCGATGCGCTGCCAGACCACGGTGTGGCCGACCGGACGCGTCTCGGCATCGTCGTCATCCAGCGGCTCGCTCAGCATCCTCAGCGCCAGCCGGCCGCCGCTCCTGGCATCGAGCGCCGCCAGTTGCCGCGCCGCAACGGCTGGCGCGATCACGCCGGCCCAGTGCGTCAGCACCACTTCCAGCGACGAGGTGCGGTCCAGCGCCTGGGCGGCGATGTCCATATTGGTCAACAGCCCGGCCGGGTCGTCGACGACGATGTTCTGGAAGCCGGAATCCTCGATCAGCGACAGCTTGGTCGCCGTCTCGACGAAATCATAGAAGAACGGTACGGCCGAACCGGCATCGGCGGCGTGCGTTTTACCGGGAACATGCGTGAACTCGATCGGCATTGCCATCTCCTCCATCACGTTGGATGTATGTCGCCCCCGGTTTTGAGACGACGACATGCGTAAAAACAAGCATCAGCGCCAAAGCGCGTCCGCGTTCGGTTCATCAACTCCGGTCACTCACTGAAAGCGCTAGGTCGCCACCCTTTCGGCCTGATCGGTCAGGGAATCAAGCCGAGCACGACTGCCCCGGTGAACACGAACGCAAGGGCAAAGACGAGATAGGCGAAAGCGCCGGCATAGGCCGGGCGGAAAGCCTGGCTATTGGCCAGCCTCTGGCTGGTGCGGTCCGTCTCGGCGTTCTGGATATAGGACATATCGACCTCCGTCTTGCGGATTAATCTATAAAATCAGTAGACTTTGTCGAGTGCTATTTTTTGGAGATATGTAGAATGATTTTCTCAGTATTCCTTATTATTTGGTTTGGCATTGCTGGGAGACCCTGTTGGAGACAAGCGAGCGACAAGCTTGGCCGACGTCTGCATAGGCGATAGCATCGCCATTCCGGCGTAAATGCGGATTATTTCGATCGGGAACGGGGAACAGAACATGGGTACAAGACTAGCCGGCAAGATTGCAATCATCTCGGGCGGCGCGACCGGAATGGGCGGAGCGGCCTCGGAATTGTTCGCCGCCGAAGGCGCCAAGGTGGCGATCATCGACCGCAATGGCGAGGCGGCGGCAGCCACTGCGGCGGCGATACGCGCGCGGGGACATATCGCCGAACACTGGGTGGCCGACGTCTCGGACGAGGCGCAGGTCGAGGCCGCAGTGAAGGCGGCGACTGCCAGGCTCGGCCCGGCCACGGTGTTGTTCAACCATGCCGGCACCATCGTGATAAAGCCGTTCCTGGAGACGACAGTGCAGGAATGGGACTGGCTGCATGCGGTCAATGTCCGCTCGATGTTCCTGATGACGCGCGCCGTGTTGCCGGGCATGATCGCTGCCGGTGGCGGTTCGATCGTCTGCACCTCGTCGATCTCGGCTGTGGCGGCCACACCCATGGAGGTGCTCTACGACACCACCAAGGGCGCCTGCCACATGTTCGCGCGCGCCATCGCAGTCGAATTCCGCGACCGCAACATACGCTGCAACGCCGTCTGTCCCGGCTTCATCCGCACGCCGCACGGCCTGCGCGAGGTCGCCGATCTCGGCAAGCTCGGCGTCGACGTGTCGGACGCCGCATTGGCCGCACAGCAGGGCCGCATCGGTGAGCCGGAGGAAGTGGCCAAGGCAGCGCTGTACCTCGCCAGCGATGAGTCCAGCTTCGTTAACGGGACGCATCTGTTTGTCGATAATGGTTTTACGGCGATGTGAGTATCCCAGGCTACTCGCCTTACCGCTCTTCTCGTCGAAACGGCTTCAGCAGCGCGGACGGCGCAACCGCGTTGCGTGACATCACGGCCATCGCGACGATGGTGAAAATGAAGGGCAGCATCAAGAACGCCTCATAGGGAATATGCCCGAGGCCGCTCGCCTGCATGCGCAATTGTAGCGCATCGACGAAGGCGAACAGCAGCGCCGCGCCCGCAGAGCGCCACGGGTCCCAGCGGCCGAACACGACCAGCGCGATCGCCACCCAGCCACGGCCCGACACGACACCAAAGGTGAAGGCGTTGAACTGTGCCATGGTGAGGAAGGCGCCCGCAAGCCCCATCAGCGCACCGCCGAGGATGACCGCCTGGAAGCGCGTGGCGATGACGCTGACCCCAGCGGAATCAGCGGCGCGCGGGTTCTCGCCGACCATCCGCACCGACAGCCCCCAAGGCGTGCGGTAGAGCACGAAAGCAGCGACCGGGATGGCAATGATTGCCAAGTAGACCAGCGCAAACTGGTTGAAAACCGCTGACCCCAGAACCGGAATATCCGACAGCAGCGGGATCGGCAGCGTCTGAAAACCCTTGATGCTGGGCGGCACCGATTGCTGGCCGAAGGTCAGACGGTAGAGGAAATAGGCAAGGCCCGACGAGAACAGGGTGACGCCGATGCCGCAGACATGCTGGCTGAGGCCGAGCGCCACCGTGAACAGCGCATGCAGCGCGCTCATCGCCATGCCGGTCAACACCGCGGCCAGCACCCCGAGCCACATGCTGCCGCTGAGGCTGGCGGCGGTAAAGCCGGTCATCGCGCAGAGCAGCATGATGCCTTCGATACCGAGATTGAGCACGCCGGCCCGCTCGGAGAACATCTCGCCCAGCGTGGCAAATGCCAGCGGCGTGGCGATGCGGATAATGGCGGCGAGGAAGCCGACCTGAAAAATCTGTTCGAACACCGCGCTCATAAGGCGGCACCGACGCGGCGGAAGCGATAGGCCGTGAACAGCAGCGCCACCAGCATGGCGAGCAGCGCCGTGCCCTGGATGACATCGCTGAGGAACGCCGGCACGCCGGTGGCGCGCGACATCGCTTCGGCGCCGGTCATCACGGCGGCCAGGAAGATCGCCGCCGGTACGACGCCGAGCGGATTGAGCCTGGCCAGCATGGCAACGACGATGCCGGAATAGCCATAGCCCGGCGAAATGTCGCTCATCACCTGGAAATGCACGCCGCCGACCTCGCCGACGCCGGCAAGCCCGGCCAGCGCGCCCGACAGCAGCGCCGTCGAAATCAGGACCCGCTCGACATGGATGCCGCCATAGCGGGCGGCTTCCGGGCTTTCGCCGGTGACCCTGATCCGGAAGCCGAGCGTGGTGCGCACGATCAGGAACCAGATCAACGGGGCCCCGATCAACGCGGCGATGACACCCAGATGCAGCCTTGTGCCTTCAAGCAGCACCGGAAAATTCGCCGAATCCTCGATCGGCGGCGAGATCGGATAGCCGCTGAACGAGTCCTTCCACGGCCCCTCGATCAGCGCCATTAGCGCATAGTAGATGACCGAATTGAGCAGCAGCGAGCTGACGACGTCGTCCACCTTGAATTTGACCCTGAGCGTCGCGGGCACCAGCGCTGCCGCGGCACCGGCAGCAGCGCCCGCCAGCGCCATCGACAGGATCGCCAGCGCGCCCGGCATTGGGATGGCGCCGACGAAGCAGCTGGCCACGGCACCGGCCAGCAATTGGCCCTCGGCGCCGATGTTCCAGAATTTGGCCCGGAAGGCTACGGCCACAGCCAGCCCGGTGAAGATCATCGGGGCGGCGCGCACCAGCGTTTCGGTGATGGCATAGCTGTCGCCGAACGAGGCCGACAGCATCACGCCATAGGCCTCAAGCACGCCGGCGCCGGCCAGCGCGATGAGGCCGCTGCACAGGGCAAGCGTGGCGCCGATGGCCAGCAGCGGCAAAGCGAGATTGAACCAGGCGGGGGTGGAACTGCGGGCTTCGAGGCGGAACATCAGCTATGCCCCTCCGCCGCCCAGACGGTCGCGCCGCCCCTCATCCGCCTGCCGGCACCTTCTCCCCGTATAGACACGGGGAGAAGGGATCTGGGCCCTATGGCAGCTCCCCTTTGCAGCTGTGGCGATTGGCGAAACCATGGGTGAGAGCCCCTCTCCCCGTCTCTATGCGGGGAGAGGATGCCGGCAGGCAGGTGAGGGGCAGCGCTGACGCTTAAAGTCAGCCAAAAGCGGGCAGTATTATTTGAAGTTTCTGCGAGGGACCGAGTGAGAAAGTCCATCTAGGCTCTGCCCTCCGCCCCGGTCATCAGCAGCCCAAGCCGCGCGATCGTCGCATCGGCGCTGCCCAGCGTGCCGGCGATGCGGCCCTCATACATCACCGCGATGCGGTCGCAGAGCACCAGCAGCTCTTCGAGATCCTCGCCGATGACGATGATCCCGCAGCCTTTGGCGCGCATGTCGAGGAATTTTTCGTGGATGAAGCGGGCGGCACCGATGTCGAGGCCGCGCGTCGGCTGCGAGACGATCAGCACCTTCGGGTCGAAAGCCAGTTCGCGCGCCAGCAGCGCCTTCTGCAGATTGCCGCCCGACAGCGCGCCGGCGCGGGTCATCGGCCCGGGGCACCTGATATCATAAGCCTTGATCTGTTCTTCGGCGAAAGCGCGGATAGCGTCGGGCTTGAGCAGGCCTTTGCTGCTGAACGCCTCGGTGCCGATGCGCGGCAACACCATGGAATCGGCGAGCGGCAGATTGGTGACCAGCCCGGTCGTCATACGGTCTTCCGGGATGCGGCCAAGGCCGAGCGCCTGCACCTCGCGCGGCGAGAACCGCGTAACAGGTTTGCCGGCTATCGTCATCGCGCCGGCGTCGGGCGCGTGCGTGCCGGAAATCACCTCGGCCAGCGCCCGCTGGCCATTGCCGGAGACCCCGGCAATGCCGAGGATTTCGCCCGCGCGAACGGCAAGCGATACATCGCGCAGCGGCGTCCCCGAATGCCGTGAGGTGGAAATACCGTCGAGCGTCAGCACCGCCGCGCCTGGGGTCGAAGGTCCTCTTGCCGGCGGCACGATCTCATGGCCGCACATCAGCTGCGCCATTTCTGCCGATGTCGTGTTCGCCGGATCGTCGACACGGCCGGCGACGCGGCCATGCCGCAATACGGTGCAGCGATGGGTGAGCGCCCGCACCTCGTTTAATTTGTGCGAGATGAAGATGATGCCGAGCCCCTGCGCCGCCATCGAGCGCAGCGCCGAAAACAGCCCGTCGACCTCGCCCGGCGCCAACACCGCGGTTGGCTCATCAAGGATCAACAGCCTGGCGCCGCGAAACAGCGCCTTGACGATTTCGAGCCGCTGCTGCTCGCCGACCGACAGCGCGGAGACAGGCAGGTTGGGGTCCAGCGTCAGCCCATGCTGACGGCTGATGTCGGACAACCGGGCAAGTCCGCCGGCGCGGTCGATGCGGCCGGATTTGCCGGGAATGCCAATCAGAAGGTTTTCCAGGACCGTCAGCCTTGGCGCCAAATGAAAATGCTGGTGCACCATGCCGATGCCGGCGGCCAGCGCATCGGCCGAACTGGTGATCCGCACGGTCTTGCCCTGGATAAGAATTTCGCCGGCATCCGGCGCATAGGCGCCGAACAGCACATTCATCAGCGTCGTCTTGCCGGCGCCGTTTTCGCCCAGCAGGCCGAGGATCTCACCTGGAGCGACGCTTAGATCGACAGCCTCATTCGCCTTGACGGCGCCGAAGCTCTTGGTGATGGCGCGCATTTCGATGAGAGGGGCGGACAAAGGTGCTCCTGCGGAGATACCCCTCCACCTCGAGGGGAGGGTGCCGAGCGAAGCGAGGCGGGTGGGGTCACCTCAACTGCCTCAACCTATGACTTAGCAGGATGGAGCACTTCGCGGGGGACCCCACCCGGCCCTGCGGGCCACCCTCCCCTCAAGGGGGAGGGGTACGCCGAGCTAATCCGAAACCGGCGTGTTCTCATCCACATCCACGCGGAAGTTGCCCTCCAGGATCTCGGCCTTCTTCTTCTCGACCAGATCCTTCACATCCGCCGGCAGCGTCTTGTCGAATTTATGGTAGGGCGCCAGGAACGACCCGCCCTTGGCCATGCGCGAGAAATCGCCATAGTCCTGCGCGGTGAAGACACCGGCCTTGACCAGCTTGATCGCCTGCTCGACCGTCGGATACATGTCCCAGACCGGCCCGGTTATGACCGTGTCGGGGCCGAGGCTCGACTGGTCGGACATATTGGAGATGGCGAGGATCTTCTTGTCCACCGCCGCCTCGATGACGCCGAAGCGCTCCGCATAGATGACATCGACGCCGGCATCGATCTGGGCGACGGCCGCTTCCTTGGCCTTGGGCGGATCGAAGAACGAGCCGATGAAGGCGACCTTCTTCTTGATGTTGGGATTGACCTCCTTGGCGCCGGCAAAGAAGGCGTTGACCAGCCGGTTCACTTCCGGAATGCCCATCGCCGCCACCGCGCCGATCGTGCCCGACTTCGACATCTTGCCGGCGATCATGCCGGAGAGATAGGCCGGCTCGTGGATCCAGTTGTCGAAGACGCCGAAATTGGGCTCGGCCGGGCCGGCGCCCGAGCCGAACAGCCATGCCGTCTTCGGGAACTGCTTTGCCGTGCGGCGCGATTCACGCTCGGCGGCGAAGGCGTCGCCCAGCACCAGCTGGTACCCGCCTTGCGCATATTCGCGCATGACGCGGCTGAAATCGGCGGTCTGCACCTTTTCCGACCATTTGTATTCGATGCCGAGTTCCTTCTCGGCCTTCTGCAGGGCGACGTGGATCTGGTTGTCCCACGGCTCCTCGATCGGCGTGGCGAAGATCGCCGCCACCTTCAGCTTCTTGTCCTTGGCGAGGGCTGCACCCGGCAGCATGGCTGCGGCCAGGCCAAGTGCGCCGAGTTCCAGCACGTCGCGCCGCGACAGGCCGGTCGATTGCGATTTGTTTTTCCGGTTTTCCATCTAGTGCCCCTCTGTTTGACAGCCGTGTCGAGCCGGCTGTTCCGAAATCAGACGCGGAACTATGGAACGGGTGCGGACTTTTGTCCACATGGTCAAATTTGGCGGCGTCGCTGGCAGGAGCCGGCGCTAGCGTACCGCCTTCTCGCCACCGGCTACGGTGATGACGCCGACAATGATCAGCCCGGTCAGCAACAGCCGAACGCCGGCACTGACGCCGAACGTGTTGAGCATGGTCAGAAGCAGCACCAGGAACAGCGCCGCGCCCCAGACACCGGGAACATTGGCCTTGCCGCCGGCGACCGAGGTGCCGCCGATGACGACGACGGCGATCGAGGCCAGCAGGTACTCGTTGCCGATATCGACATTGGCGCCGCGGAAATAGCCGGCGAGCAGCGCCCCGTCCATGCCGCCGAGCGCGCCCGACAGCGTGTAAGTGAGGAAGCGGGTGCGGCCGACATTGACGCCGGCAAGCCACGCGGCGCGGATGTTCTGGCCGATCGCCAGCACCGAGCGGCCATAGATCATGCGCTGCAAGGCGATGGCCGCACCGATGCTGAACAACACGGTAAGGATCGCCAGCACTGGAATGCCCAGGATTTGCCAGTTCGCAAAATCGGCAAAGCCGGGCGGCGGCTTGATCTGCAGGCCACGCCCATAGCTGATGTCGATCGACTGGATGATGAAGCTGGCCGACAGAGTGGCGATGATCGGCGGGATCCTCAGCGCCCAGATCAGGAGATAGTTGACGGCACCGATGGCGGCGCCGCAGGCGAGCGCGGCGAGCAGCCCGACCACGATCATGGAATCGCTGCCGCCCATGACCTTCATGGCGACGGCACTGGCGAGCCCGATATTGGCCGGCAGCGACAGGTCGACATTGCCTGGCCCGAGCGTGATGACGAACATTTGGCCGACGCCGACGATCACGGTGAACACGGCAAGCGAAAGTGCCGCCGTGATCATGCCGCCGCCGCCATAGCCGCCGGTGAAAGCGATGGTCGCCAGCCAGACGAACATCGCGCCGATGAACGACCAGATCCAGGGTTTGGCGACAAGCGATTTCACAAATGTCATCGCTACCTCTCCCTGCGGCTGATCAGGACGCGGGCTGCCAGCACGATGATCAGGATGGCGCCGTTGGCCGCGACCTGCCAGTCCGGCGGAATGTGCATGAAGGTGAGCAGAGGCGATGCCGCCAGCGCCAGTGTCAGCGCGCCGAGCACGGCGCCGATCGGCGACACCCGGCCGCCGACGAACTCGCCGCCGCCGAGAATGACGCCGGCGATCGCCAGCAGCGTGTAGCCATTGCCGATATTGGCGTCGGCCGAGGTGGTGATGCCGATCAGCGCCATGCCGGACAGAACGCCGAATAGGCCGGTCAGCGCAAACAGCACGATCTTGGTTCGAAGCAGCGACCAGCCAGCGCGCCTGAGCGCCGCCGGATTGCCGCCGGATCCCCGCAGGATGACGCCATAGGAGGTGCGCATCAGCCCAAAATGCACCACCGCTGCGATCGCCAGCGCGGCGATGATAGGGAACGGAATGAAGGGCGGCTTGAAGGCCATCAGCGACAAGAGCCAGTCCGGCGCCTTGCCACCGGGCTTGGGCAGCACCAGAATGGCAAGCCCCTGCCAGACGAAGCTCATGCCCAGCGTCACCACGATCGACGGCAGATTGCGCAGATGGATCAGTGCGCCGAGCAGCGCATAAACGCCTATGGAGCCGAGCAGGATGATCACGCCGAGCAGCGGCGCGTCCTTCAGCCAGGTCGCGGTGACGCAGCCGACAAAGCCGACAAAGGTGCCGATCGACAGATCGAGCTCATTACCGGCGATGACGAACATCTGGGCGATCGTCGCCAGCGCGATCGGAATAGCGAGGTTCAACATCAGGCTGAAGCCGAAATAGCTGATGGCGCGTGGGTTGAGCCAGGCGATGGCGATAACCACCAGCGCCAGCGACAGCGCCGGCAACAGGCTGCGCAGCAGGCGCGCGCGGGCCGCGCTGCTGCGCGGCGAGGACGTCGGGCCGGGAGCGACTGCCGTCATCTCAGGCCGCGTCGCCGAATGAGGACTGGATGATCTTTTCCTCGGTCAGCTCGTCGCGCGTGAGATTGGCGACGATGCGGCCGTTCTTGAAGACATGGATGTGGTCGCAATTGTCGAGCTCTTCGGTCTCGGTGGTGTACCAGAGGAAGGTCCGGCCCTTGGCCGCCTCCTCGCGCACGAGATCGTAGACCTCAAGCTTGGTGCCGATGTCCACGCCGCGCATCGGATCGTCCATCAGCACGATCTGCGCATCGGAACCCAGTGCGCGGGCAAACAGCGCCTTCTGCTGGTTGCCGCCGGACAGCGAGAAGATGTTGTTGGTCATGTCAGGCGTGCGGATGCCGATCTTCTGCTTCCAAAACTCAGCAAGCTCGGCCTCGCGCTGCGGCGAGATCAGCAGCCCTTCGCGCAGCCGCGCCAGCGAGCGGATGCCGATGTTTTCGGCAATAGACCATTGCGGGAAAATGCCGTCCGATTGGCGGTCTCCGGCCACCAGCGCCACCGGGGCGGTCACCTCGATATCAAGCCTTCTACGCGTCGCGGCGGCAAAGATCGCCAGCAACAGGTCGGTCTGGCCATGGCCGGCAAGCCCGGCAAGCCCGATGATCTCGCCGGCGCGAGCGACAAGCTCCTTGCCGTCCTGCTGCCGCTCGGGCCGCGCCCGCACCCTGAGCGGGCCCGCCGCCGGCCTGGCGGCGATCTCCGCCGCGATCTTCTCGCGCGCTTCCGCGCCGCCCATGGTGGCCACCAGCCGGTCGCGGTCGAACGCTTTTGCAACGTCCGTGGCGACCACCTTGCCGTCGCGCATGACCACGATGCGGTCGGCATTCTGCAGCACCTCGCCCAGCACATGCGAGATCAGGATGCAGCTGCCCCCGGTGGCTACGAAACGGCGCACGAAGGCAAGCAGCTGGCCCGCAGTATGCGCGTCCAGCGAAGAGGTCGGCTCGTCGAGAATGACCAGGTCGAGCGGATCGCGCGTCACCGTGAAGGCGCGCGCCACCTCGACCATCTGCCGCCGGCCGATGGAGAGATCGCCGGCAATGTCGTCTGCCGAGATGCCGTGATCCGGAAAGATTTCGTCCAGCTTGGCGGCAATGAGAGCAGCCGCCTTGCGTCGCCAGCCGAAGCCGGTGAGCGCCGGATGGTTGATGCGCGTATTCTCCGCGATACTGAGGTTAGGGCAGAGCGACAGTTCCTGGAACACGCAGCGTATGCCGAGTTTCAGCGCGCGCGCCACCGAGTAGTCGGTTTCGGCATTGCCACGCACCGCGATCTCACCGCCATCGGGCTGCAGCGTACCGGCCACCATATGCATCAGCGTCGACTTGCCGGCGCCGTTGTGGCCGACCAGCCCGACGCATTCGCCTGATACAACATGGAAGTCGACGCCGTTAAGCGCCCGAACGGCGCCGAAATGTTTTTCGGCGCCGTTCAGCCTGATGATGTCCAAATGGGCGGCGCCGAAATGTTTTTCGGCGCCGCCCAGTCTGATGATGTCCGTATTGGCCTCAGGCATGCTCAACGATATCCGGTCGGTCATGCCGCTGGCAATGAATGCAATGCATCACTTGATATTGGCTTTGATCGCCGCGATTGCGTCTTCCTGACTGTATTCGTGGGTGGCGACGCCGCCCTCCTTGATTTTCGGCAGCTCGGTCTCGAAATTGTCCTGGGTAAAGGCGAGATACGGCACCAAAAGGTCATGCGGAATGTCGGTGCGGCCGTCGAGCACCTGCTGCGCCACCCAGAAGGCCAGCGACGACACGCCGGGCGCGATCGAGGCCGACCAGGTCTGGTAGCCATCCTTGTCCTTCTGCTCCTTCCACCATTTAAGCTCGTCCTGGCGGTTGCCCATGATGATGGTCGGACGCGGCTTGCCTGCGGCGGCAAAGGCTTGTGCCGCGCCATAACCGTCACCGCCCTGGTCGACGATGCCGACGATGTCGGGCAACGAAGGCAGGATCGTCGCGACCGCCTTCTGCGCCGTCGTCTGGTCCCAGTCGCCGGTCACCGAACCGACGATCTTGAACTCGGGATGGGCGGCGACGCCTTCGAGGATGCCGGCATGGATGGCATCGTCGATCGAGGTGCCGGCAAGACCGCGGATTTCCAGGAGATTGCCGCCCTTGGGCTGGAATTTGGCCATCTGCTCGACTTCCTGCTTGCCCATGTCCTTGAAGTCGACGACGACGCGGTAGGCGCAAGGTTCGGTGACCGTCCCGTCGAAGGAGACGACGACGATGCCGGCATCGCAGGCCTGCTTGATGGCGCCGTTCAGCGCATCCGGCGATGCGGCATTGATGACGATGGCGTCATAACCCTGCAGGATCAGGTTCTGCACCTGGGCAGCCTGGGTCGGCACTTCCTTGTCGGCGGTGGTGAAGATGTCGGCGGCGCCGACGATCTTATCCTCCACCGCCTTCTTGGTGACGATGCCGTAGCTGTCGAGCATCGCCTGGCGCCACGAATTGCCGGCGTAATTGTTGGAGAAGGCGATCTTCTTGCCGCTGGTGTCGGCAAGCGCCGTGCCCGAGGCGAGCATCGCCGCCAGAGCGCTCAGGACGAGCAGTTTCTTCATGTCATAATCCTCCCATGGATTGTCGGCCCCGCCGACTGTTGCTGATGGTTTTGGCGTTGGCTGCCTGTTTTTTATCTATTGTCAGACAAATGCAGATGAGCTCGCTTGTCAACTGCGATCGGTTACGCTTTGGCGATCAACTTCAGGTGCGATGATTGAAAAGCCTTCGCCTGCTGGTTTAGGGAGGGGCCCAGGAGACCATGCATGGCAGCGACGCCGCCGACCCTTCCCCCCAGTGCACCCAAAAGAATGGGCGCGCCCGGAATTCCGGCGCGCTGGACGTCAAGCGCCAAGAGCGGCGTAGGTGCCGCGCTTTCAACGGCGAGCCGCGTCTGGTTCGCGCTCAGCCATGGCATCGTCAATGAAGTCTACTATCCCGGCCTCGACAGCGCCTGCACGCGCGACATGGGACTGCTGGTCACCGGTCCCGGCGGCTGGTTTTCCGAGGAGAAGCGTGACGCCACACATGCCATCGAGCCGTTCGAGGACGGCGTGCCCGCCTACCGGCTGGTCAACGCGACGGCCTGTTACCGGGTCGAAAAGCGCATCCTGGCGGATCCGGCGCGCCCGGCCTTGCTGCAGGAAACCAGCTTCACGGCACTCGAGGGCGTGGCCACGGACTACCGCGTCTACGCCCTGCTGGCGCCGCATCTGGTCAATGCCGGCATGGGCAACACCGCCTGGATCGGCGAGCACAAGGGCAAGCCGATGCTGTTTGCGTCCGGGCGCGGCACCTGCCTGGCGCTTGCCTCCTCGCTGCCCTGGGGCGACTGCTCGGCCGGCTATGCAGGCTTTTCCGACGGCTGGCAGCAACTCAGCCGCGCCGGCCGGCTCGATCCGGCCTGCCAAAGGGCGGAGGACGGCAATGTCGCGCTGACCGGCGAGATCGGCTTTTCCTTACGCAACAGCAAAGCCTTGCTTGCGCTTGGGTTTGGGGCAACGCCGGATGAAGCGGCCGAAAAGGCCGCCGCCAGCCTGAAACGCGGTTTTGAGCCGGCGGCAAAGGCCTATGTCGCGAAATGGCGGAAATGGCAGGCAGGCCTGACGGCGCTCGACCACCATGATGCATCCGGCCTCAACACCTACCGCGTCAGCACAGCGGTGCTGGCGACACACCTGTCGCTGGCGAGGCCCGGTGCGGCCGTCGCCAGCCTGTCGATCCCCTGGGGGTTTAGCAAGGGCGACGACGACCTTGGCGGCTATCATCTGGTCTGGCCGCGCGACCTTGTGGAAACCGCGGGCGGCTTCCTCGCCGCCGGCGATCCGGCGCAGGCGCTTGAGATCCTCGCCTATCTCTGTTCCATCCAGCAGCCGGACGGCCACTGGCCACAAAATGTGTGGCTCGACGGCTCACTCTATTGGCCGGGCATCCAGATGGACGAATGCGCCTTCCCGCTGCTGCTTGCCGATGCGCTGCACCGCGCCGGCCACCTGCCGCGCGCCAAGCTCGCCGCCTTCATGCCGATGGTCGAGAAGGCCGTGTCCTATGTCGTGCGCAATGGTCCCGTCACCGGGCAGGACCGCTGGGAAGAGGATGCCGGCTACAGCCCATTCACGCTCGCCGTCGAAATATCGGCACTGCTTGGCGCCGCCGATCTGTTCGACGTAGACGGCAAACCGGAGCCGGCTAACTATTTGCGCGAGGTCGCGGATTGCTGGAACGACCAGATCGAGCGCTGGACCTATGTCAGCGGCACACCGGAGTGCCACGAGGCTGGCGTCGACGGCTACTACATCCGCATCGCGCCGGCCGACGGTTCAGGCGCCGCATCGCCGAAGGACGGCTTCGTACCGATCAAGAACCGTCCGCCGGGCGATACCGACAAGCCGGCCGAAGCGATTGTCAGCCCGGACGCGCTGGCGCTGGTCCGCTTCGGCCTCAGGGCCGCGGACGATCCGCGCATCGTCGGCACGGTCAAGATCATAGACGCGCAACTGCGCTGCGACCTGCCGCAGGGGCCTCTCTGGTATCGCTACACCAGCGACGGTTATGGCGAACACGCCGACGGCGCCCCCTTCGACGGCAACGGCCAGGGCCGGCCCTGGCCGTTGCTGGCCGGCGAACGCGCCCACTACGAGCTGGCCGCCGGTAACAAGGACAAGGCGGCAAGCCTGCTCAGGACATTCGAGGCTTCGGCTGGCGTGGGCGGTCTGCTGCCGGAACAGGTCTGGGACGGCGCCGACATACCGGAGCGCGAATTGTGGCTGGGCAAGCCGTCGGGCAGCGCCATGCCGCTGGTCTGGGCGCATTCGGAACACATCAAGCTGTTGCGCTCGCTCCGCGACGGCGCCGTCTTCGACATGCCGCCGCAAGGCGTCAAGCGCTATGTCAGGGACAAGACCGGCTCGCCGCTGAGGATATGGCGCTTCAACAACAGGCTGCGCACCATGGAAGCCGGCAAGACGCTGCGGGTTGAACTGCTGCAGCCGGCACTGATCCGCTGGAGCGGCGACCAGTGGCAGACCAGCCATGAAATCAACACGTCCGTGAATGTCTTTGGCGTCCATCTGGCGGATCTGCCGGTGGCCGATATTCCGCGAGGTAATACAATCGTCTTCACTTTTTTCTGGCCCGACGGCGACCGTTGGGAGAATGTCGACTTCACCGTCGGCATTGAGAACTAACTCGCCCACAATTTTCTTTCCTCAAGCGACTAGGACAAGACCATGCAGATTGGAATGATGGGACTGGGCCGGATGGGCGCCAACATGGTGCGCCGCCTGATGCGCGACGGCCATGAATGCGTCGTCTACGACATCAACCCGGCAAGCGTTGCCGCCCTGGTTGCCGATGGCGCCATCGGCGCCGCATCGATGGAGGAGTTCGTCGGCAAGCTTTCCAAGCCGCGCAGCGCCTGGCTGATGCTGCCGGCGGCGATCACCGGCAAGATCGCCGACCAGGTGGCAGCATTGATGGAGCCCGGCGACATCATTATCGACGGCGGCAATTCCTATTATCACGACGCTGTCGACCAGGCGGCCGAGCTTGCGGCCAAGGGCCTGCACTATGTCGATGTCGGCACCAGCGGCGGCGTCTGGGGCTTGGAGCGCGGCTATTGCCTGATGATCGGCGGCCCCGATACGGCGGTCAAACACCTCGATCCGATCTTCGCCACGCTGGCGCCCGGCGCCGATGCCGGCGCCACGCCCGACAAGGCGGGCGGAACCGCACCCTTTGGCTACCTGCATTGCGGACCGAGCGGCGCCGGTCATTTCGTCAAGATGATCCACAACGGCATCGAATATGGCGTCATGGCCGCCTACGCCGAAGGCATGAACATCCTGAAATCGGCCAATGCCGGCAAAAGACAGCGCACTGCGGACGCCGAGACCAGCCCTTTGGAAAACCCGCAATACTATCAGTTCGACATCGACCTGCCGCAGGTGGCCGAGGTCTGGCGCCATGGCAGTGTGATCGGCTCCTGGCTGCTCGACCTCACCGCCGGCGCTCTGAAGAGCGACCCGGCATTGGCCCAGTTCGGCGGCCGCGTCTCCGATTCCGGCGAAGGCCGCTGGACGCTGAAGGCGGCGATCGACACCGGCGTGCCGGCGCCGGTTCTGTCCTCGGCTTTGTTCGACCGCTTCTCCTCGCAGGGCGAATCCGAATTCGCCGACAAGCTGCTGTCGGCCATGCGCTATGCCTTTGGCGGCCATGTCGAAAAGCCGAAGGCCGGCAAGTGAAGGCCGCAGGGGAGACGCGCAAGATGAGCCCGGAACGGTCCGACACGCTGGTGCTCTTCGGAGCAACCGGCGACCTTGCCCACAAGAAGATATTTCCGGCCCTCTACCAGATGGTAGCCAAGGGGACGCTGACCGAGCCGGTGATCGGCGTCGCCTTCGATGCCTGGGACATCAACCAATTGCAGGCGCGGGCCCGCGACGGCATCGTCAACGCGCTCGGCAAGATCGACGAAAAGATCTTCGCCAAGTTCGCCAGTCTGCTGCGCTATGTCAGCGGCGACTACCGCGACGGCGCGACCTTCGAGAAGCTGAAGACGGCGCTCGGCTCGGCGCAGCGGCCTCTGCACTATATGGCGGTGCCGCCGACCATGTTCGAGACCGTCGTCCAGGGGCTGGAGCAATCCGGTACCGCGCATGGCGCGCGGCTGATGGTGGAAAAGCCGTTCGGCCACGATCTCCAATCGGCGCGCTGGCTGAACCGCGTGCTGCATCTGGTGTTCGAAGAGCAGTCGATCTTCCGCATCGATCACTATCTCGGCAAGGAGGCGATCCAGAACCTGCTCTATTTCCGCTTTGCCAATTCCTTTCTCGAGCCAATCTGGAACCGCAACTTCGTCGAAAGCGTACAGATCACCATGGCCGAGGACTTCGGCGTTGAAGGCCGTGGCAAATTCTATGACGATGTCGGCGCTATCCGGGATGTGATCGAGAACCATCTGCTCAACATCCTTTTGCTGCTCGCCATGGAACCGCCGGTCGGCCGCTCGGCCGACGATCTGATCGACGAGAAGGTGCAGGTGCTGCGCGCCATCCGCACGCTGACCAAGGACGACGTCGTGCGCGGCCAGTTCACCGGCTACCTCGCTGAACCCGGCGTGAAGCCGAACTCGCCGGTCGAAACCTTTGCCGCGGTGCGCTTCATGGTCGACACCTGGCGCTGGCAGGACGTGCCCTTCTTCATCCGCACCGGCAAGAACATGCCGGTGCATGTGACCGAAGTGATCGTGCGGCTGAAGCGGCCGCCGCTCGACGTCTTCGATCCGATCAAGCCCAGCGACGCCAATTACGTGCGCTTCCGCATCGACCCGCAGGTGGCGATCTCGATCGGCGCGCAGCGCAAGGCGCCCGGCGACGACATGGTCGGCGAGCAGGTCGAGCTCACCGCGCTGGACGATTCGAAGGGCGACATGCCGCCCTATGAGCGGCTGATCGGCGATGCCATGAACGGCAATGGCCAATTGTTCACCCGCCAGGATGCCAGCGAGCTTGCCTGGCGCATCGTCGGCCCGGTGCTGGGCGACACCACGCCGCCGCATATGTATGAGCCGAAGACCTGGGGGCCTGCCGACGCCATGGCCAGCTTCGGGCCGCCCAACGGCTGGATCAATCCGAGTTGAGCAATTCCAGGAAAAGTGCGAGCGGTCTTTCCGTCCGAAATTGGGTAAAACAAAGAGTTGGAGCATTCCCCCGTTTCCCTGAAACGCGGGAATGCGCCAAGTGAGCGGAGGAAACGACATGGCCAAGGCAGCCAGGCCCGCGAAGGCCAAGGCTGAACCGATCGTGCTGACGATCGATGTCGGCGGCTCGCATGTGAAAATCCTCACCAGCGCAGGCGGCGAGATGCGCCGCGCCGATTCCGGACCGGACCTGACACCGCAGCAGATGGTCGCCACGGTGAAGACGCTGGCCGAAGGGCTGGCCTATGACGTGATCTCGATGGGCTATCCCGGCCCGGTCAGGCACAACAGGCCTTCGCTCGATCCCGCCAATCTCGGCAAGGGCTGGGACGGCTACGATTTTGCCGCCGCCTTCGGCAAGCCGGTCAAGGTCGTCAACGACGCGCTGCTGCAGGCGATCGGCAGCTACGATGGCGGGCGCATGCTGTTCCTCGGCCTCGGTACCGGCCTGGGCGCGGCGATGATCCTCAACAATGTCGGCCAGCCGATGGAACTGGCGCATCTGCCGTACCGCAAGGGCGGCAGTTTCGAAGATTATGTCGGCGAGCGCGGCCTGGAGAAATACGGCAAGAAGAAATGGCGCAAATACGTTTTCGACGTCGTCGGGCGGCTGCGTGCGGCGCTGCAGCCGGATTATGTCGTCATCGGCGGCGGCAATGTCGACAGACTGGATGAATTGCCCGCCACATCCAGGCGCGGCGACAATACGCGCGCTTTCGAGGGCGGTTTTCGACTATGGCGCGACAAGGCGCTCATCGTCTGATAGTATTAAAATTCAGTATAGTTGTTCAAAATGACGTGTGGCGCGATACGAAGTCATTGCGTTACGCAGATTTGGCGATTAGATCGGTGGCACCGGATGGAATCATCTGGCGCAACCGCACATATGCGGCAAGACAAATGACTAGAGCGGATTTCCAGCTCCGCTGGGACCGCTCTGGGAGTTTCCGCCACCCCCCTAGCGACGGAGAGATAAATTGGCCGACGACAGCAACGACTCTGACAAGGACATCGACCTGCTCGAGCTTACCGCCCATATCGTGTCCGCTTACGTCGAGAAGAACCGCTTGCCCGTTGCCGGCCTGAGCGATCTCATCGCCAGCGTTGCGGCGTCGATCGGCGGGCTCAGCCAGCCGCCGGCCCCAGTGGCGGCGCCGCAGATCCCGGCCGTCAATCCCAAGCGGTCGGTGACGCCGGATTACATCATCTGCCTCGAAGACGGCAAAAAATTCAAATCGCTGAAGCGCCATCTCGGCGTCCATTTCAACCTGACGCCGGAAGCCTATCGTACCAAATGGGGCCTGCCGGCCGACTATCCGATGGTTGCCCCCAACTACGCGGCGTCGCGCTCCGAACTGGCCAAGTCGATCGGCCTCGGTCGTAAGGCCGCAGTGGCGCCGCCGGCGAAAGCCAAGGGTCGGAAGGCCAAAGTTCCGGCCTGAGTGGGATCAGCGCCTCGGCCCTGAGCCAATCGTTTGGACGACTGGAACAGAAGCCTGCCGGCGAATGAGCCTTGGCAGGCTTCGTGCTTTTATGGCTTGTACCTCTGAGTGTCAGGACTTTGGGGGAGCAGCCATGAACTACGCCAGAATGGTGATCGAGAAAGAGGCGCCGGAGGAATACGGCTACGATCGCATTCGGTTCAATCTCTCCGAAAGCTCGATCGCCGATCAGAGACTCTCCGACATTGGCCTGTCGCTGCCGGATCTCACGCTATTCTACGGCGAGCATCGCGGCGATAAGGAGTTGCGGGCGCTGATCGCGGCGCAGGACAAAGGCATTTCGCCTGACGATGTTCTGGTGACCGCCGGTGCGGCGGGCGCGCTGTTCATCATCTCGACCTCGCTTCTGTCGGAGCGCGACCACCTTGTCGTCGTCCGGCCGAACTACGCCACCAACATCGAGACCCCCAAGGCGATCGGCTGCGCCATCTCCTATGTCGATCTCGATTTCGACGCAGGCTTTGCCATCGATTTCGGCCGCGTCGCCGCCAGCATGCAACCGAACACCAAGCTGATCAGCGTCACCTGCCCGCACAACCCGACCGGCACGATGATGGGCCGGGCCGATCTCGACGCGCTGATTGCGCTGGCCGAAGCGAGCGGCTGCCATCTGCTGGTCGACGAGACCTATCGCGACCTCTCCTATGGACAGCGCCTGCCGGCGGCGGCTTCTCTCAGCCCCAAAGCGATCAGCGTCTCTTCGCTGTCGAAAGCCTTCGGCATTCCCGGCATCCGCATTGGCTGGCTGATCACCAGCGATGCCGAACTGCAGGAGCGCTTCCTCGCCGCCAAGGAGCAGATCGGCATTTGCGGCAGCGTCATCGACGAAGGCATTGCGCGCGGCATGCTGGGGCGCCGCGACGCTTTCTTGGGCGCGCTGCTGCCCGAGATGGCGAAACGCCGCGACATCGTGCAAGACTGGATCGACCGCGAGCCGCTGGTCGACTGGGTGCGGCCACAAGGCGGCGTCGTCGGATTTCCAAGGCTCAATGTCAGTCCAGACTTCGACCTCGACCGTTTCTACGTCAATCTCTTGGAAAACCACGGCACCTATGTCGGTCCCGGCCACTGGTTCGATATGCCCAAGCGCTTCTTCCGCGTCGGTTTCGGCTGGCCGAAAGAGGCGGAATTACAGGGCGGCCTCGACGCCATCACCGCCGCGCTGAGGCAGTAACGTCCGCGTGCAATCGGGCGAGCGGCTGGAAAACCACTTGATCCAGGCCCGATTTTCACGCATACGCGCCCCGAACTTTGATAAGTTTCATTGGCCGGAACAGCGCCCATTTCCGGGAAGTGCCCCGCCGGCCAATGCAAGCAACGGGGCCTGTATCCATGACATCCCATTCCCATACACCGCCTGACCGGCGTTACGCCGCCTTCCGCCATCGCTCCTTCCTGAGCTATTGGGCGGCGCGTTTCCTGACCACCTTCGCCACCATGATCGTGTCCGTCGCCGTCGGCTGGCAGATCTATGATCTGACGCGCGATCCCTTCGATCTCGGCATTGTCGGCATCGTCCAGTTCCTGCCGTCGCTGCTGCTGGTGCTGGTCACCGGCGTTGTCGCCGACCGTTTCGGCCGCCGCCTGATCATGGCGCTGGCGACGGTAGTCGAGGCAGGTTGTGCGCTTGTCCTGTTGTACTTCACGCTGCGCGGTCTCGTCAGCCCGCTGCCGATCTTCATCGTGCTGGCTATGTTCGGCCTGGCGCGCGCTTTTTACGGACCGGCCTCGTCGTCGCTGTTCGCCAACCTTGTTCCGCCGGAAGATTTCGGCAATGCGATCGCCTGGAACTCGTCCGCCTGGCAAACGGCGACCATTGTCGGCCCGGTCGCCGGCGGCCTGCTCTATGGCGTCTCGGCCGAAGCCGCTTACGCCGTTGCCTCCGTGCTGATGCTGGTGGCCGGTCTGCTGATCTTCACCATTCCGAAACCGGCCCAGCAGAGCGCCACCGACAAGCCGACGATGGAGACGCTGTTTGCCGGCTTCCGATACATCTGGAGCGAGAAGATCGTCCTGGGCGCCATCTCGCTCGACCTCTTCGCCGTGCTTCTGTCCGGTGCCTCGGCGCTGCTGCCGGTCTATGCCCGCGATATTCTGGAACTCGGCCCGTGGGGCCTCGGCCTGCTGCGCTCGGCGCCCGGCATCGGCGCCATCTGTGTCGCGGTCTGGCTTGCCGGGCATCCGCTGCGCGACAGTGCCGGCAAGATCATGCTCGGCTTCGTCGCCGGGTTCGGCGCCTTCACCGTGCTGTTCGGCGTCTCGACCATCACCTGGCTGTCGATCCTGGCCCTTGCCGGCCTCGGCGCCACCGATATGTTCAGCGTCTATATCCGGGAGACGCTGATCCAACTGTGGACACCCGACGAGGTTCGCGGCCGCGTCAACGCCGTCAACCAGGTCTTCGTCGGCGCCTCCAACGAAGTCGGCGAGTTCCGCGCCGGCACCATGGCGGCGCTGATCGGCACCGTGCCGGCGGTGGTGATCGGCGGCGTCGGTGCGATTGCCGTCGCCGGACTGTGGGCGGTGCTGTTTCCGCAACTGCGAAGGGTGCGGCATCTCAACAGCCGCAACTGATCGAGTAAGCCGCAGGATCCGGCGCTCGGTCCAAATCAGCTTGCGCCGATGACGGCTGAGATGGGCCGGAAGCGGATGGGCCGGTTCTGGGCGAACTAGCCAGATGGCGGGGCAGCCACAGGGTGGACATTTCAGTCCGTATGGAAAATGATCATGTTGCCATGCACAATACTGCAGTGCTCTGGTCTCGACGAGAAACCTTAAATATAGAAGAGAACCACCCGACCTCCGGGTCCAGCTAGCGGGGACGCAAATGGACACTTCAGGGAATCGGCAATCGCATCGCGACGCAAGCGGGCGACCCAGCCGATCGGTCGGCTGGCTGGCCCGCGCCGCCGTCCCAGTGGCATTCCTGCTCGGTATGGCTTTCAGCAGCAACGCGTTTGCGCAGGACCAGCAGCTGCCGGTGGTGACGGCGGCCAAGCCGGTGGTGCGTGAAATCGTCGAAGACGACGAGTTCGTCGGGCGCTTCGAAGCCGTCGACGAGGTCGCCATCCGTTCGCGCGTCAGCGGCTATCTGGACAAGATCAGCTTCCAGGACGGCGCACTGGTCAACAAGGGCGACCTGCTCTTCACCATCGACCAGCGTCCGTACCAGGCGGCCTACGATGCCGCCAAGTCGCAAGTAGACGTCGCCAAGTCCCTGCTCGAATTCTCCAAGATGCAGCTGGATCGCGCCGATGAACTCGCCAAGACCGGCAATATCTCGGCCGCGACGGTCGACGACCGTCGGCGGGAATACCTTTCGGCGCAGGCGCAGATGCAAGGCGCGACGGCTGCGCTGACGACGGCCAACCTGAACCTGGAGTTCACCGAGATCAAGGCGCCCTTGTCCGGCCGCATCGACCGCCGGCTGGTGTCGGTCGGCAACCTCGTGCAGCCGGATTCCACCTTGCTGACGACTATCGTCACGCGCGATCCGATCGACTTCTATTTCGACGTCGATGAGCGCCTGTATTTCAGCTACGCCCGCGACGCGAAGGAGCGCGGCGGCAGCATGCAGGAAGGCGCCGGCGGGCTCGAGGTGGTGGTTCGCGTCGCTGACCGCGCGGAGGCGGTATTCAAGGGCAAGCTCGATTTTGCCGAGAACCGGATCGACAACGCGACCGGCACCATGCGGGTGCGTGCAAGGTTTGCCAACGCCGACGGCGTTCTCCAGCCAGGCATGTTCGGGCGCATCAACGTGCCGGGGTCGCTGCCGCATAGCGGCGTCCTGGTGCCCGACGAGGCGGTCGGCGCCGATCAGGATCGCCGCATCGTGTACCTGGTGGATGAGGCTGGGATGGTGTCGGCGAAGCCCGTGCGCACCGGCCCGCTTCTCGACGGCTACCGGGTGATCCGCGCGGGCCTGACCGGCGACGAGACGATCATCGTAAATGGGCTGATGCACGCCAGGCCCGGCACCAAGGTGAAAGTCGAGATGGTGACGTTGCCGCCCAAGGTCGACACCGCCGGGTTGCAGCAATGAGGTTCGCCCATTTCTTCGTCGACCGTCCGATCTTCGCATCGGTCGTTTCGATCGTCCTGCTGATCCTCGGCGGGATTGCTTATACCCAGCTGCCGATCGCGCAATATCCCGAGATCGCGCCGCCGACCATCGTCGTTCGCGCCCAGTACCCGGGCGCCGACGCCGAGACGGTCGCAGCGACGGTGGCAACGCCGATCGAGCAGGAGATCAACGGCGTCGAGGGCATGCTTTACATGTCGTCCTATTCGTCCGGCGACGGGGCGATGGCGCTGACCATCACCTTCAAGCTAGGCACCGATCTCGACCAGGCGCAGGTGCTGATACAGAACCGCGTGTCGGTCGCCGAGCCGCGCCTGCCCGAAGAAGTCCGCCGCCTCGGCATCACCACCATCAAGAGCTCGCCCGACCTGATGATGGTCGTGCACATGCTGTCGCCCGACAATACCTACGACCAGCTCTACGTCTCGAACTACGCCCGCTCGCGGGTGCGCGACATACTGCTCAGGTTGGACGGCGTCGGCGACCTCATCATCTTTGGCGAACGCGAATATTCGCTGCGCATCTGGCTCGATCCGGAAAAACTGTCCGCCTTGGGGATGACCTCGGGCGATGTGGTGCAGGCGCTGCGCGACCAGAACGTCCAGGTGTCGGGCGGCTCCATCGGCGCGCCGCCGACCAATACCGGCACGGCGTTCCAGTACACGGTCACCACGCAAGGCCGCTTCAACGACGCACGCGACTTCCGATACGTGATCGTCAAATCGGCCGAAGACGGCCGCCTGATCCAGCTGCAGGACGTGGCGCGCATCGAGCTCGGCGCCAAGGATTACGTCACCAACTCCTATCTCAACGGCAAACCGGCGGTGGCGCTCGCCATCTTCCAGCGGCCAGGCACCAATGCGCTCGCCGCAGCCGCGGAGATCCAGGACAAGATGAAGGAGCTTTCCCAGGACTTCCCGAAGGGATTGAGCTACGACATCGTCTACAATCCGACCGAGTTCGTCGCCGAGTCGATCCAGGAGGTCTACAAGACGATCCTCGAGGCGATGGTTCTGGTCATCATCGTCATCATCGTCTTCCTGCAATCGTGGCGCATGGCGATCGTGCCGATCGTGGCCATCCCGGTGTCGCTGATCGGCACGCTGGCGGTGCTTTACGCCGCCGGCTTCTCCCTCAACATGCTGACGCTGTTCGGCCTCGTTCTGGCCATCGGCATCGTCGTCGACGATGCGATCGTCGTGGTCGAGAACGTCGAGCGAAATATCGCCAGGGGGTTGGCGCCCAATCCGGCGTCGCATCTGACCATGGACGAAGTCGGAACGGCGGTCATCGCGATCTCGCTGGTGCTGATAGCGGTGTTCGTGCCGACAGCCTTCATTCCCGGCATTTCCGGGCAGTTCTACCTGCAGTTTGCGATCACCATCGCGGTGTCGACGGCGATCTCGGCATTCAATTCGCTGACGCTCTCGCCGGCCTTGGCCGCGCTGCTGTTCAAGCCGCACCACACTGCTGCGGCGCCGCCGCGCTTTTTCCTGGCGCGGTTCGGACGGGCGCTCGCCGACGGCTTCAATGGCGGCTTCGACAAGGTCGCCCATTGGTATTCGAGCATCGTGCGCGTGCTGGTCGGCTCGCGGATAGCGATGGCCGCCACGCTGGCCGTTTTCGCGGCCCTCATCTACGCCACGGTCTATATGGTTCAGACGGTGCCGCGCGGTTTCATTCCGTCGCTCGACCAGGGGTATGCGATCGTCGTCGTCCAGTTGCCGGACGGCGCCTCGCTATCGCGGACCGATGCCGTCATCCAGCAGGCGTCGCAGATCATCCAGAAAACGCCGGGCGTCGACTACGCGGTCGCCTTCGCCGGCTTCTCCGGCGCCACCTTTACGAATGCCAGCAACGCGGGCGTGATCTTCGCCAGGTTCAAGCCGTTTGACGAGCGACTGGAAGCCGGCCAGTCGGCGACCCAGGTCATCGGCAATCTGTTCGGCAGCCTGCAAAGCATCAAGGAAGCCTTCATTATCGCACTGCCGCCGCCGCCGATCCGCGGCGTCGGCAATGCCGGCGGCTTCAAGCTGCAGATCCAGGAGCGCAACAGCGCCGACATGCGGCAGATCCTGGCGCTTGCCTATGAAATTGCCGGCAAGGCCAACAAGACGGCGGGGCTGACCGGCGTGTTCACCACCTTCTCCGCGTCCAGCCCGCAATTCTTCCTGGCGATCGATCGCGACAAGGCGCGCATCCTGAACGTGCCGATCCCCAACATCTTCGAGACGCTGTCGATCAATCTGGGCACCGCCTACGTCAACGACTTCAACGCTTTCGGGCGCGTCTACCAGGTGCGCGCGCAGGCCGACCAGGCGTTCCGCCTCGATCGCGCCGACATCTTGAAACTGAAGGTGCGCTCGGCGACCGGCGCGCTGGTTCCGCTGGGCACGTTGATCGAGATCCGCGACGTCACCGGCCCGGCGCTGGTCCAGCGCTACAACATGTACGTCTCCGTGCCGCTGCAGGGCAACGCCGCGCCCGGTGTTTCCACCGGCGATGCGCTTGCCAAGATGGAAGCGATCACGGCACAGACGTTGCCGGCCGGTACCTCCTACGAATGGACCGAACTCGCCTATCAGGAGCGCAACACCGGCAATGCCGCTGTCTATATCTTCGGACTGTCGGTGCTGTTCGTGTTCCTGGCGCTGGCGGCGCAATATGAAAGCTGGGTGCTGCCGTTCGCCATCGTGCTGGTGGTGCCGCTCGGCGTGCTCGCGGCGTTGCTCGGCGTGTCGTTCCGAGGGCTGGACAACAACATCCTCGTGCAAATCGGCCTCATCGTGCTGATCGGACTTGCCGCCAAGAACGCGATCCTCATCGTCGAATTCGCGCGGCAGGCGCAGGAACGCGGCCTGTCGGCCGCCGAGGCTGCCGTCGAAGCCTGCCGGCTCAGGCTGCGGCCGATCCTGATGACCGCCTTCTCGTTCATCCTCGGCGTCGTGCCGCTGATGATCGCGACAGGCCCGGGCGCGGAAATGCGCCAGTCGCTCGGCACCGCGGTGTTCTCCGGCATGCTCGGCGTCACCTTCGTCGGCCTGTTCCTGACGCCGGTGTTCTACGTCACGCTAAGGTCGCTGTTTTCACGGCGCAAGCCGCATGCCGAGGCCGAGCCTTCGGCACCGGCAGAGGTGCCGTCGGAGACGGCCGCCGAGTAGTGTTACACGGGCAGTTCGTGGCGCTGCCGACTATTTCGTTTTGGTGTTGAATTCACGGTTTGCGGCATAGTCGATAGTGAAGGTGCCCGCAGGAGCGCGAACGCCCTGCTTCACGTTGGATATGGTGACTGTCGAGGTAAGGCCCCTCTCGTCAGTCAGGGTCCATCTGCGTAGATCGAGCGATTCCCTGTCAAACACCATAGTGATATTCGAATTGCCGAAGGCCGACTTGTCGGCCAGCCTGATGATCACCTGGGCGCCATCGTCCTTGATACTTTTGAGGCGATTGCCGGAAAAGTTGACGTGATTGTCGAGGAGCAGCTTGAGCGGCGTCTTCGAGAGAGCATAAAGCCGCGATGTCTTGAGCTTCTTGTTATAGACCACCAAGGATTTTCCATCTGCAATTACGCTGACCCCTGATTGGCCTGCATAGTTGAACCGGATCTTGCCCGGCCGCTGGAGGAAAAATTTCCCTTTGGTCCTTTCCGCTCTTGGGCCCGACTGGACAAAGTCCCCGGACATGGACTTTACCGATGAGAAGTGATCGGCAATCGTCTTCGCTTCTACAGGTGCGGCCAAGGCCGCGGTCGAAAGTTCGGCGTTTATCGCGACAGCGCTGACAACGGCGAACCAGAAAGCCCGCAGTCTTTTGCTGTTATATGCCATTCAGTTATCCTACCCCGAAAAGACGCGTGATCGAAAGAGATCACGCGTCTTTGAGATCAGTAGCCGTCCGGGCACTGAGCAACGTAAACTCGACCGTTCCGACCGCGATATCTGCACTGGCCGGCTTCGCTGGCGTGCCCGATGACCGCCCCGGCCAGCGCTCCGACCGCCCCGCCAACAACCGCCCCTTTTACCGGGTCGCCGGCCACTGCTGCGCCTACAGCTGCGCCACCCAAACCACCGACGGCAGCGCCTTGTTCGGTGCGGGAGCATGCCGCGAGCGGAATGAGTAGGCTCAAAATGAGCAGCGTCTTCTTCATTGGTTCTCTCCTGGGGCCGTTATTAGCCGAAGCTTAAATGCGCCACGGAGTTTTTCGATCCATCGGAGTGTTTGGGGCGCAATCCAAATCTGCGGGAACGGGCTAAGGTCCCGGATCCATCGTACACGCCTCCCAGAGGTAAGTCGTCTTTGGGCAAGCTCGGCCGTTCAGAGTAGTTGGATTTTGCTCTATCCCTCAGTAGGCTTGCCGAAGATCAGGCTCAAAAATTCGCTCAGCCAGCGCTTGAGGTGCATATCCCAGATCAGCCGGCCGCCGAGATGGTCGCGGCCGGGCTGCGCGCCGGGCAATTCGAAACGGTGCGCGCCGCGCACCACCCAGCGCTGCATCATCAACCGGGTCAGTTCGCCATGGAACTGGATGCCCCAGGCATTGTCGCCATAGCGAAAAGCCTGGTTGGGGTAGGTTTCCGCCGTCGCCAGCAGCGTCGCATCCCTGGGCAGCGAAAAGCCTTCGCGGTGAAACTGGTAGACCATGTCGGGCCAAGGCAGCAGCTTCTTGCCGGCTTCGGTCGGCTTCAGCGGATACCAGCCGATCTCGACCAGCCCCTCGCCATGCCCCTCGACCTTGCCGCCGAGATGATTGGCCAGCATCTGCGCGCCAAGGCAGATGCCGAGGAAGGGCCGGTTCTCCTTTAGCGGAACATTGAGCCAGTTGGTCTCGCGGCGGACGAACTCATCTTCGTCATTGGCGCTCATCGGCCCGCCGAACACCACGGCGCCGGCGTGTCCCTCCAGCGTCTCCGGCAGGCTGTCGCCGAGAGGCGGCCGGCGGATGTCGAGGTCGAAACCTTCCTCGAGCAGCATGTGGCCAACCCGGCCGGGGCTCGAAGTCTCCTGATGCAGCACGATCAGGACTTTTGGTTTCGAGCTCGGTCTGGGCGGCATGGAAAGGCGGAATCCTATTCGTCGCTCGACGTTCCGCTGGCGTCGGGCGCGGCGGCCGCCGCCTTGCGGCGCGCCTCGACGCGATCCTGGCGCTCGACGCCGATCAGTTCGGCAACGCGCCAGACGGTGTTGTCCTCCAGTTCATGCAGTTCGCCGTCGGCATAGACGATTTCCCACATCAGGCCGATGAAAGCCTTGCGCGCCTCGGCGTCGAGATGGCGCTTCAAGACGCTGGTGAAGGCATAGAGGTCGATCGCCTCATTGTCGGCGCGCTCGCCGGCGGCAGCCAGTGCATCGAGCTCGTCGCCGCTGATCGAATAGCTCTGCGCCAGCACCTGCTTGAACCGCTCCCACTCGACATCCTGGCGCACGCCGTCGGCATTCATCACATGATAGAGCAAAGCCGACGCCGCAACGCGCGGATCGTCCGCATTGGCGCGAGCCCCAGCCCCGGAGGGCAGGTCTTTCAGAAAGGCCAGGACGCGTTCGAACATGGTGCTCACTTCACATTATTGGAGCATGATCTTTTCCAAAAACCGGTATCCACTTTTTGGGATCATGCTTCAGGGATCAAAACAGGCGGAAGCGGCGCGGTGACTTCTCCGCTTCGTCATCGGGGTCGACGCCGGGGTCGTCGGGCAGCCGCGCCAGTTCCTCGGCAGGTTCGACGGGTTCGGCGTCGTTTGGTATTGCGGCGAAAGCGGCGGCGGTGACCGGCGTGACCTGGTCATCGCCCACAGCGGGCTTCGGCTCGATCGGCGCCTCGCTGCTCGTCCTGGCGATGGCCGGATGATCGATCACTTCGGCTTCCTTTGCCGGTTTGGCAGGTGCCGCAAGCACCGGCACATCGGCTTCGTCTTCATGGCTGTCGATGAGCTGGCCCAGCCGCTCCATCGGCGCGCGCCAGGCGAAAGCATCGAGCTTGCCGCTGACCGGCGATACCGGCGCCCAGCGTTCGGAGACGACGCCGTCGGCGACCCAGGCCGGATCGCGCGGCGCCCTGACCGCCTTGGACAGCAATTGCCTGATCTTGCCCTGGTCGCCGGTCTCTGCCTCCTCGATATCGGCCAGCAGCAGGTAAGCGCCTTCCCGGCGATCCATGCGGATCGCCGCTTCCGCCTCGCCGCGGGCGGTGGAAAAATCCTGCGCATCGAGCGCGGCGCGCGCCACCGTCATCGACGATTCGGCATTGTTGCGCTTCAGCTCCTGCAGCTTCTTCGCCCGGTTGAGACGATCGACCACGGCATCTCCCGGCCTTGCATGGGTGTAGAGCTCGGCGATCTCGGGATGCGGCTCAGCCTTCCAGGCTGCCTCAAGGATCTTCGAGCCTTTGCGCACATCGTTCTGTTTGAACAGAAGATTGGCGGCTGCAACCGCGGCCGGCGCGAAATCGGGCGCGAGCTTGTTGGCCTCGAGAGCGGCTGCCTTGGCTGCATTGGGGTCGCTGTCGGTCAGCGCCTGCGCCTTGGCGGTCAACAGCACAGCGCGGCGGCGATTGGCGGCGTCGCGTTCGATCTGCCTGGTCGACTTCTGCGCCTCCACCAGCTTCAGCGCGCCGTCCCAGTCGCCGCGCCCGGTCAGATCCTCCAGCGTCGATTCGGCGGCCCAAGCCAGTTGCGGCGCGACGGAAGCGGCGCGGCCGGCATAGTGACGCGCGGCGTTGCGGTCGCCGAGCCGTTCGGCTTCGAGATAGAGCCCGCGCAGGCCAAGCAGCCGCATTTCGGGGTCGTCGAGCATGGCCTCGAATTTTTCGCGCGCGCCCTCATGGTCGCCTTCGAGCAGCGAGGCTTGCGCTTCGAGCAACTGGATCAGCGGCTCCTGGTCGGAGCGGATCAGCTTGGCGGCTTCCTTGGTCTTCTTGCGGGCTAGCGCGCCGTCGCCGGCGCCGGCTGCGATCATGCCGGTCGACAGCGCCTGGTAGCCGCGGTCGCGGCGGCGCACGCGGAAATAGCGCGAGATCGTGTATGGGCTGTTCCACAGCGACTTGATCAGCCACCAGACGATCATCACCGCTGCGACGACGGCAACGATCGCCACCGCAGCCACCATCAGGCTGACCTGGTATTGGTAACCGTTGAAGGTGACGACCATCTCGCCGGGACGATCGGCCAGCCAGGCAAAGCCAAGACCGAGGGCGAAGACGGCGCCGAGAAAGATGAGAATGCGGATCATCGTGTCGTCCTCATGCCTTCATCGCACCTGCAATCAGCGCGTCGACCTGCGTCTCGACGTCGATGCGCGCCTTCAGTTTGCCGGCAAAGTCGGCGCCGGCGGCCTTGACCGCATCCGGCAGCGTTGCGTATTCGCTGAGCGCCTTGGCGTAGTCGCCCTGATTGACCGCCACTTCGATGCGCGCCACGGTTTCCGGCGCGCCGGCGCCTTCGACGGCGCCGATCGGCCGAACCTTGACCAGCGATTCGGCGCTCGACAAAAGGTTCTGGAAGAAGCCGGCATTTTCATCGACCGGCGTCGCCGCCGCGACCATCGCATTGGCCGCGGCGTCGGCCTCGCCGGCGATCTCGGTGCGGGTTGGGACGCCCTTTTCAGCGTAGGGGCGCAGCGCCGCAATCTGCGGTGCATCGGGCGAGATCGCTGCGAAGGTCTCCAACTCGGCGGCGAACGGCGCGCCGCGGTCAAGCGCCGCCTTCAAGGCCGAAGCGGCGATGGCCATCGCGATCTTTGGCTGCGAGGCCTGCGCATCGACCTTGCCGGCGAGTTGCGTCACCGACTGCTCCAGCGCGGCGATCTTGCCTTCCTGCGTCTTGGCTGCCTCACCGGCCGATTTCACCAGTGCGTCGAGGCCCGCCAGTCTTTCATTGAGCGGCGCGAGATCGACGGGCGCTGCACCACCGGCCTGGCCAAGGGCGGCAACCGCCGTCTCGATCTGCTTGACCTTGTCGCCAAGCGCGGCAAGCCCGGCATTGTCGCCGGCGCCGTCCTTTTCGACCGCCGATTTCAGCGATGCGACATCGGCCTTGACCTGGTCCAGCGCCGAAGACAGCCCGTCGACCTTGGCCGTTGCGGCGCTATTGCCGCTGGCTTCCCTGAGGTCGGCGATTTCGCGCTTCAGCGAAGCGATCTCGCCATTGACGCCGTCGAGCGAGACCGTGCCCGCCCCTGAGCCCGGAGCGCCAAGCACGCCGGCAAACTGCAGCCCGCCGGCGGCAGCCAGCGCGATGACACCGCCGATGATGCCGGCGGCAGTGCCGCTCGTGCGCTTCGGTTGCGCGGCCATGGGCTGGTTCCCGGCTGTCCTTGGGGTTTCCTTGGGTGCACCCGGCTTGGGCGAGGCATCCTCGAAACTGTAGTCGGAGGTTCTGGCGCGCGGTGGCGCATCCGAAGCGGTGGGGTAAGGCTGCTCCGCCTGGGTGGACGCCTTCGCATCGGCGCTTTCGGGAGCGGCCTGCGCCGCGGCGTCGGAGTGCTCCCACGGCTCGAGATCGGCTTGATCGGCATGAACGGGCTCGTCAGGCGTCTCCGGCTGCGCATTGGCCATGGCAGCCGCATCCTCAGCCGCAACCGACCCTGCCGGGGCCTCGACGTCGTCCGAGTTGGCGACATCCGTCTTGGCGGCATCCGCATAGGCAATGCGCGAGACAGCGCCGGGTTCGAGTTCGATGGTCACCGGCTCGCGGCGGCTTTTCGAATGTCGCATCTTCGGCGTCTTGACCATGCCTGGGCTCCGCAATCCTGCTTCGTCTGGGCGCCCGACGGCGCGTGATGGTTTGAAAAATGGTCTAGCACATCATCATCAGGTGAAAAGGGGCGGCGTGATGACACGGCGCTCAGTCGCCGCGGTGCAACAGCTCAAGCAGCGCCTCCTCCTGCGGTTCCCGCGCCATGCGTATTTTTTTGCCGGCGGCATTGTCAAATGCCGCTGCCACGCGCTCGGAGAGCGCAAAAACCTGCATGTTTTCAAAGAGATCGCGCAGCCCCGCCCTGTTGGTCAAGGCCTGCAACGCTGCCGCCGCCTTGGCTGAATAGAGCAGCACCGCGTCGACCGCCTTGTCGGACAGGCGTGTACGGATTTCAGCATCGGAATAATCGAGCGAAATCGTGTCGTAGGTTTCGACGGTGCGGACCTCGAGGCCGGCATTTCGCAGCCGCGCCTCGAAGGGCGGAAACCGCACGCGCCCTGTGAGATAGACGACCGCCTTGCCGGAAAGGCCGGCGGCAATCGCCTCGGCCAGCCGCTCGGCGTCGCCCGCCCCTTCGCTGACCGACAAGAACCCTGCCGAACGTGCCGCTTCAGCCGTCCTGCGTCCGACGGCATGGCAAGGCAAGGCGGCGAGCGCACGAATGAGTTCTTTCGGCGCATGCCGCACGGCATTGGCGCTGGTCACGGCGACGGCCACGGCATTGTCGCTCGCAGCATCGGCGCCAACCGGCAGTGTCACCGTTTCGGTCAGCGGCAGAAGGAGCGGCTCAAATCCCAATTCCTGCAGCCGCCGCATGGTTCGCGACGCCCCGGGTTGCGGCCGCGTCACCAGGACACGCATATCAGACCCAGCCGTCGAAGAAGGTTTCGCCCGCTTTGACCCGCACCATCCTGGCTGCGTCCGTGCCGATGTCAGCGGCATCCAGCGCCAAGCCTTCGGCCTTGACCTCATGCGATTGCGTGCCATCGGGCGAAATGATCAGCCCGGCGAAAACCAGCCTGCCGCCCGATATCGTCGCATAGCCGGCGATCGGCGTGCGGCAGGAGCCGTCGAGCGCCGCCAGGAAGGCGCGCTCACAGGCCAGCGCCTGGCCTGTCGGCACATCATGGATGGCCACCAGCATCTTTTCGACCTCGCTGTCGCCGATGCGGGTTTCGATGCCGATTGCGCCTTGTCCCGGCGCCGGCGGAAAGGCATCGAGCGGCATCAGATCGGTGACGACATGGCCGAGCCCGAGCCGCTTCAGCCCGGCATAGGCGAGGATCGTGCCTTCGGCGACGCCTTCCTCCAGCTTGCGCAGCCTGGTCTGCACATTGCCGCGGAACATGACCACGTCTAGGTCCGGCCGCATGCGCCGGATCAGCGCCTGGCGCCTGAGCGAAGACGACCCGACCTTGGCGCCTTGCGGCAAATCAACAATGCGCTTCACCGCCTTTCCGATGAAGGCGTCCCGCGCATCCTCGCGCGGCAGGAAGGCGGACAGCTCCAGCCCGTCCGGCAGCACTGTCGGCATATCCTTGGAGGAATGCACGGCGATATCGATCGTGCCGGCCAGCAGCGCCTCTTCGATTTCCTTGGTGAACAGGCCCTTGCCGCCGGCTTCCGACAGCGGCCGGTCCTGGATGCGGTCGCCGCTGGTCGAAATGACGACGACCTCGAAGGCTTCCGCCGGCATGCCGTGCGCTTCCATCAGCCGCGCCTGCGTTTCATGCGCCTGGGCGAGCGCCAGCGGGCTGCCGCGTGTTCCGATTTTCAAAGTTTGCATGGCGCGCGGTCCGTGATAACCCCCGGCTGGCTTTGCGTTGCCGGCGCTCTCCCTAGCGAGGCCCGCCTCTACTAACTAGGAAAGTCCGGCGACACAATCTCTGGAGACAGCGACGAATTGATCCGCGTTCTGGGCATTGAGACGAGTTGCGACGAGACCGCCGCCAGCGTGGTGACGCTGGACGGCGATTCCGTGCCGGTGATTGCGTCCAACATCGTGCTCAGCCAGATCGAGGAGCACGCCGCCTTCGGCGGCGTCGTGCCGGAGATCGCCGCGCGCGCCCATGTCGAGGCGCTGGACGGCATTGTCGAGGCCGCTCTTGCGGATTCGGGCGTAGCCCTGGCCGACATCGACGCCATTGCCGCCACTGCGGGCCCCGGCCTGGTCGGCGGGCTGATCGTCGGCCTGATGACGGCCAAGGCGATTGCAGCGGCCGCCGGCAAGCCGCTGATCGCCATCAACCATCTCGAAGGCCACGCACTGACCGCAAGGCTGACCGACGGGCTCGACTTTCCCTATTTGCTGCTGCTGGTTTCCGGCGGCCACACCCAGATCGTCGCCGTGCGCGGCGTCGGCGACTACCAGCGCTGGGCGACGACCATCGACGATGCGCTCGGCGAAGCTTTCGACAAGACGGCCAAAATGCTCGGCCTGCCCTATCCCGGCGGCCCGAACGTCGAAAAGGCGGCAATGTCGGGCGATGCGACGCGCTTTGCCTTTCCGCGGCCGATGAGGGGCTCGGCGCAGCCCGATTTCTCCTTCTCCGGCCTCAAGACCGCCGTGCGCCAGGCGGCGACCGCCATCCAGCCGCTAAGCGAGCAGGATGTCGCCGACATCTGCGCCTCGTTCCAGGCGGCGGTAGCCGACGCACTTGGCGACCGCGTGGCCCGCGCGCTGGCCCGCTTCCGCGACGAATTTCCGGACAAGGCCGAGCCGGCGCTGGTCGTTGCCGGTGGCGTCGCCGCCAACAGAGCGATCAAGGCGACGCTGCAGAAGCAGTGCGCCGAGGCCGGCTTCGCCTTTGTCGCGCCGCCGCTCAAACTGTGCACCGACAACGCGGCGATGATCGCCTGGGCCGGCATCGAGCGGTTGCGGGCAGGCCTGTCTCAAGAGAACGGCTTCGATTTCGTGCCGCGTTCGCGCTGGCCGCTGGACAGCATTTCGGCCCCGATGGTCGGCTCCGGCCGGCGTGGAGCGAAAGCATGAGCGCCGGCAAGACAAGCGGCAGGGACAAGACCGGCTGGCGCGTTGCCGTGCTTGGCGGCGGCGCCTGGGGCACGGCGCTGGCGCTGGCGATGCTACGCGCCGGTCACGATGTCCGGCTCTACGCCCGCGACGAAGAGACGGTTTCCGCGATCCGCCGCGGCGAGAACCCGCGTTATCTCCCCGGCATCGCCATTGAAACAGGCATTGCGGCGACGAGCGATATCGGCACGGCCCTGACCGATGCCGATTGCGCGCTGGCCGTGGCGCCGGCGCAGGCGCTGCGCGCCATGCTGACGACGGCAAAGCCCCATATGCCGAAAGGCATCCCGCTGGTTCTCTGCGCCAAAGGCATCGAGCGCGACACCGGCGCGCTGCTGTCGGCGATCGTTGGTGAGATCCTGCCCGAAACTCCGGTTTCGGCCTTGTCCGGTCCGAGCTTTGCCGCCGATGTGGCCAGGGGTCTGCCGACCGCTGTCGTGGTTGCTTCCCCCGACGACGCCTTGGCGGCCGAGCTTGCCGCGCGCTTTTCGGCGCAGAATCTGCGCTGCTATTCCAGCGACGATTTGATCGGCGTCGAGATTGGTGGCGCTTTGAAGAATGTCTTCGCCATTGCCGCTGGCGCCGTCACCGGCGCTGGGCTCGGCGCCAGCGCGCAGGCCGCCATGGTGACACGCGGCTTCGTCGAACTGCGCCGCATCGGGGCGTCCTTCGGCGCCAAGCCGGAGACGCTGATGGGGCTTTCCGGCCTCGGCGACCTTTTGCTCACCTGCTCTTCGGCCCAGTCGCGCAATTTCGCCTATGGGCTGGCGCTGGGGCAAGGTAAGCCCTTGTCCGGACTGCCGCTCGCCGAAGGCGTGCCGACGGCGGCGATCGCCGCCCGCATCGCCACCGAGCGCGACATCGACGCGCCGATCATCGCTACGGTGTCGGCGATACTGGACGGCACGATCACCATTCGGCAGGCTGTCACGGCATTGATGACCCGGCCGCTGAAGACCGAAACCGGTATTTAATTGTAAACTCCCGTGAACAGCTCGGTATTGTCCCCGCCAGGCACGATGCGGTTTTCATAGTGACCTTCCGGCAGCAGCAGTGCCTCGGCTGGACCGTTGCGCAGGACAACGTCGCTGGTACCTGCCTCCAAGGATAGGGGCGAAGAATGCGAGGTGCCGTTTATCTCGACCTCGCCGTCTGCAAGCTCCCCGCTGGTCGTGTACAGGCTGTATCGTCCGGCGACAGGCACCTTGAAAACGACCGGACGACCGGAATAGAGGCGACGACCAGCCATTCTGACGTTGGGAGCGATCTGGACGTAGCTGTCGCGGATGAGAGGCGCGATCACGGTATCGATTAAATCCATGCGATATGACCAGAGGACCATCTTGGGCGGGGAATCCGAGAGAACTTTGTAGGCTTCCGATTGCCTGCCTTCCTGCAATGTTTTCAAGACATAATGCTGGTCGAGCCAGAGTGTGGAGGGCTCCTGTCGATTGGGCAGCATGGCGATGCCGTCGAAATACTTCTCATCCGGTGCGAGCAAAGATTCCGCGCGCGAGACCAGTTCAAGCTGGGTCTGATTGTTGAGGCGTAGGTAAACGACATTGCTCGCGTAGCTCATGGCGATGGCTGTGATCAGCACCGCGAGGACAGGAACCCGGTAGCGCGCGTGGGTTGCGGTGCTGTCGAGAAGCTCCAACGACCAGAGCGCAACGAACGGCAACGCCATGATGAAGACATAAGGCCAGGGCTGGTCGTGCGTGAATACCAGCACCGTGATGACGAGTGAAAAGATCAGCGCAATTCGCCTTCGACCATCGAGTTTCATGATCCGCATCAGTGACAGGGCCATACCGGAGAAACAGATCCCGTAAAGAAGGGCGTTCCGCGCCAGTGTCTGTAACACGAACTGCCTCAGTCCCCCGTAGTCACCGCCTCCACGCGTCGCAATCTCGACCGGGCCAAGTATAAGGTTTTTGGCCGCGAGAACAGGGGCGCCTCCACCGAAGATCAAGCAATAGACCATTATCGGAACGGCCCATCCAAGCACGAGCCACCCTCCGCGAACCGCCCCTGTTGCGTAGCGTCTCATCAAGGCTGCGTCAGCAACAAGGCCGATGCCGAGCGCAACGTTGAAGTAGACCGATTTCTGAGTGATGACGAAGGCAAGGCCACTTAGCATGCCGGCGACAACAAGCTGCCTTGCCCTCAACCCAGGTGCGCGCAGGACAACCAGCAACGCCGCCACGGCGAAGAACACTGCCGGCGGTTCGGCGATGGTACGAAAGATGCGCTCCATGAAATTCGAAAAGCACAGGAGAACGAGGACGATCGTCAAAGCGCGCACGCGATCCTCGCCCAGAGCGCGAGCGCATGCGTAGATCAAAGAGATCGTCCCGCAGGCCAGCAACGCAGTCTGCATCCGGCCAGCAAGCAGAATCGACGTGGCATTCCAGCCGATCAGATGAGCAATCTCATAAAAAGCCGCATAGCCGACCGCCTTGGGATGCCAGATCGTATCGAACAGGCCGTTGGAGAAATATTTCGCCCATCCGAGTTGGACGAATTCATCCATGACGAAGCGGATGTTCCAAGCCAGAACGAACAGCAAGATGATCTTGAGTGCGATCAGGATATGCAGAAAAGTTGTTGTTGGGCGCTGCCCGAGTGCGAACAGCTTGTTTGGTCCCGGCTCCTGCGTATTCAAGACAACCCCCTCGATCGTGCCCAGGCAGACCAACGCCAGGCGTGCTGCCTCGCTGGGCGCAACGCCCTTCATCTTCAGACAACAACTTCGAGGCCGGCAGCTCCGCTTGGCGAAGCATGGTTCCACCGCGGTTAATTTTCCGACACTGTGCGGAACTGAAGCCGTCGCGCTTCGGATTCTTGCAGCGCTCCGCTCCAGCCTGTCTATACGCAGCGGACTTTAGCCGCTGTTAGCCTTTTGCTTGCTAAGAAGCGTTACGTTCAGACACGGCAACCTGCCTCTGCGACAATGCGGAGGCTTGAAAGGACATCGCGTGCTACAACCCAAGATGGCATCGGGCCTCGTCTGCCCAGTCTGCTATTCCAGGCTTGGCACAAGCCCGGTTGCCCTGACCTGCGAATCTTGCCCTGCCCCCTATCCCGTGCACAAAGGGATTCCGTTCTTTGTCGAGTCGCCGGTGAGGGAGGGCTTCGACGCGAGCTTCCATGAAGAGGCGTATGCCGGTACCAGTACGCGCGCCCGTCTCTACAATTCGCTCAAGCAGGTCATCACCAGCGAATATTCACCGCACGACACGCTGAATTCGTTTCTTGCCTCGATACCTCAGGACTCAATGATCGTTGAGTTCGGCTCCGGCGCACGGCGCGTCCGCCCCGATGTTCTCAACATTGACCTGTTCCCCACCCCGAACGTCGATCTGGTCGCGAATATCGAGCACACGCCGCTTGCGAGCGATTCCGTCGACGTCGTCATTCTGGACAGCGTGATCGAGCATGTTCCCAATCCGGTAGCGGTCGTCGATGAAGTGTTCCGTGTCCTGAAGCCGGGTGGGAAGCTGCTCTGCATCAACCCTTTCCTGTTCCCCTATCACGGCTATCCCGCCCACTACTGCAACTTCACAAAGGACGGGATCGAGCAGCTTCTCCAGCGGTTCGCAAGGGTAGAGGTCCAGACGCATCAAGGGCCGACAAGCGCGATCGTCAACATCCTTTCGGAATATATCGGCGTCGTTATCGGTCGAGAGAACCGAACCCGCTACATGATAGCGAAAGCCGCAATCCTGACGCTGACATTCCCGTTGAAGTTTATCGATAAATTTCTGGTCGATCGCCCGGAGAGTCACCGGATCGCCAGCATGCTCAGCACCATCGCGACCAAATAGCGTGTCGTTGATCCGCGCTTACCGCCTCGTGACACGCCGGGATCCACCCATCTGCTACCAGCTGAGCAGTTCACAATAATTCGGCCGGTCCGGTGATGCCGATGCTCTCTTTGCCGTCGGGAAATGCCGCTTTGCCATGGCCGCGAAGTCCGAACGCGAAAACAAGACGGCATGCTTGTCGCCGGTAATGTGCCGGTCCGCAAGAAGCGACAAGGTGGCGCGTATTCCACCAGGCTCGATGTCCTTCAAGATGATCTTCCGGCAGGCCCAGCGTTCGCAACCGGCGGCCAGCGATTTGAAGAACGCGTCGCGCCCATCGACCGGTACATGATGAATGACGTCGGAAATCGTGACGACATCGTAAGACCCTTGCACGCTGGAAAGGTCCGCCGCGGGCAGAAGTTTGACCTTTGCCCGATTTGCGTTGCTTAGAAACGCACCGATCGAAGGGGCGAGATCGCACATCGTAACCGTCAGGTCGGGGCGCCGATCCAGCAGCCGGTCGACAAGCGCTCCATCACCGCCGCCGATATCCAAAACCTTCGCGCCGTTCGGCAATTCGCGATCGAGAAAATCCGCGATTACATTGAGATTGACGAAAACACGACGGTAGACGTCTCCGACCGGCTTGAAATGGCGGCCAAGAGCCCTGCGTATGATCTGACCTGGCGGTAACATTCTTATTCCTCGTTTCCCGCAAATTGCTGTGTGGTTGGGCGAGACGATGCCGTCGGCGCGGTGGCGGGCCGCAGATTGAACCGTGACAAGATCGCCAGGTGCGCAACGACAACGTTCCAGATGAGCAATGCGACGGTGGCGATCGGAGACGCAATCGCAACACCAAGGCCAAGCCAGGAACAGAGAAGCACCATCATGGCTACCGAGATCGGGTAGGCCGCAGCCACGCCTGCCGCAAAACGCGCAAATGCCTTGAAGCGCAGCGGTTTGCCGAAGGTGAACCAGCTGTGCAGAGCGTAGCCGGTCGGCGTCACCGCCAGGAATGAAATCATGATGCCCAGCAGGTAGTGCCTGCCCAGCTGATCGACCGTAATCATGATGACATTGTGCGCAATTGCGCATATCGCTCCCACCACAATGTACCGCCATCCCCGTTCCAGAAGCGGTCTTTCGCTCTGGTCCACTGGGATGTCGGCGATCCTGACAGAGCTGGACATTGCCTCAGAAAGCTCCTGTCAGTTTCGCGCGAAGCCGGCACATGACACGCTCACGCAGCCGCGAATCGCGCAAATAGCGCCTCAATCCCGTCGGCCCGAGCGACAGCATAATACGAGCGGCTCGAAGCAAGGCCTTCAAGTCGCCGGCTGACGCAGCCGCCAGCGACACATTAACGCTGATCGATGCCCGAGCAGCAGATTCGATCCGGCGCCGGCTGCGCGCCGAAAGCCGGTCCAAATGGCGCTCCAGGACAGTCTGCATTTGCGAACGGAATTCGTTCGCATCGCGCGATCCGGTTACGGTCAGCGAATCGCCATGAACCCGGAAGGCCGTGGTTATCTCCTGGTGATAAATGACGGGTCCGGCAACGGCGAGCTTCGCCCATATATCCCAATCAGCCGTATACCAGAGCCTCTCATCCATACCCCCGCATGCCAGCCACGCATTCCGACGAAATATCGGAGCAGGCACGGACACGAAATTCTGTACGAGAAGCCGTTCCAGCAAGAAGTCGGATTCGAGCACCTTGTCGCTCGGCAAGGGACAGTTCCAGCATCCCATTCGCCGGCCGTGGCGGTCGACGATCGCAGTCGGGGCCAAGTGAAGCGCTGCTTCGGGCAGGTCCTCGAGCCAGCGTCGCGTGGCCTCTATGCGCCCGGGCAACCAAAGGTCGTCTTGGTGGAGTATGCAGACATAGTCGGCGGCGGCCAGCTCAACGCCCAGATTGGTCTTCGACTGCCAGGGCGCAAGATCTTTTCGCCGCAGCAGCCGGAAGGCCGGCCGGTGGAGAAATCGCTCGACAATGGCGGAAGTGGCGTTTGTCGGGCTGCTGTCGATAATGATTATCTCCAGGCCGTCGGTCGGCTCTGCAGCAAGCGAGTCAAGTGTTGCCCCAATCCATGCCGCCCCGTCATGGACCGGCATGACGACCGACAGAAAAGGCTTTTCGGCCGCGCCGTTTGCCGCTTGAATTTCCGCCGGCAAGGCTGCTGGAGGGCTAGAATCACGTCTGCTACTCAATGTATCAAGCAGCAATTTGAGCACGAAGCCGGACAGCACCATGGACATGCCGGCCACGCAGATGGTGGTGACTACAAAGGTCAGATGCACCGATTGCTCCATGGGGCCGCCGACAAAAATCCAATGCAGCGCGAGTGAGACGTCCGCCGCGAAGCCGGCTGCCGCGAGTACACCACCGGAAAAAACCAGCCATTCCAGAGGGCGACCGCGCGCCAGCCACGGCACAATTCGACCGCTGTAGACCGGGTGGTAGATGGCGATTGCCACCTTTGCCAGCATACCGAACAGGATCGCTGAAAGGCCAATCAACGTCGCCATGGCCGAGAGCGCGACGAAGTGAATGCCGAAATACCATCCGCCGATGCGAACAGGCCCGGCAGCGAGCGCTGCAAGGCCGGCAATGCCGGCGATCAACAAGGTCAGCCCAGGCACGAGATACATCGTATCCGGCGCATGGGCTATGATCAGCCGCAGATGCCGCCAGCCGTCCCGGAAAGAACGCAGATGCGGCGCGCGGTTGCGCTTGTCGGGGTAGAGCTTGATCGGCACTTCACGAATGGCGAGCCCGGCGCGATGCGCATTGATGATCATTTCCGAGGCGAATTCCATTCCCGGCGAGCGCGCGCCGATTTTTAGAAATGCCTCGCGCGTGAAACCGCGCATGCCGCAATGGAAGTCGCGGACCGGAGAGTTGTGCAAACAGCGAGCGATGGTGGAAAGGACAGGATTGCCGAGGTAGCGATGCAACGATGGCATGGCGCCCGGCTGGATCCCGCCGGCGAACCGGTCGCCCATCACAAGTTCCGCACCCTGTTCCAACGCATCGACGAAATCGCCGAGCTGGCTCCAATCGTAGGAATCATCGGCATCCGCCATGATGAGATATTTGCCTTCGGCCGCTTCGACCGCGGCACTGATTGCCGCGCCATAGCCCTTTACCGGCTGATGAACGACCCGCGCTCCCAGCTTTTGCGCAATCTCCACCGACTTGTCCGCGGATCCATTGTCACCAACGACGACTTCCCCCTTGATGCCGCGCATCGAGAAGGCATTGAAGGCTTTGCTAATGCAGATGCCGAGCGTCAGTTCCTCGTTCAGGCAAGGAATGATTGCAGAGACCAGAACACGCTCGGTCCCCATGCCGGCCGTGAAAGCAAGCGCGACGTCGTCGATCCGAACCGTCGTGTTGCGCGCGATGCTCTCCATTGCGTCCTCTATTCAGGCGTTCTGAGCAGACCAGCCCATTTCACAATTGACTTGCTGGAGTGTTGCGTATCGAAAATTGATTATTTTTGAATTTACGAAATACTCGGTAGCGTATTTATAGGCGGCGGCAAGCAAAGCTGGTGCGCTGTTGTGGTGCGCGACGCAGCCTGTCGCGTTCGTCCACTCTTTCGGCGAAGCGGGTTGCGTTTGTGACTTTCATCAACCCACGACTGTCAACTAGGCTTGACCCATAGCGGAGATTCAATGCGTCGAGAGATCGTCATTTGGCATTGACCCGAAGCCGGCATAAAAGCAAAACCGCGATTTCGGCAGTTCAAGCGGGCTGTTGTCGCAATCCAAAACGGAGTTTTAAAAATGCTGTTTGCGTTGATTTGCAAGGACAAGCCAGGCAGCCTGCAGGTGCGGGTCGACACGCGGCCGGTCCACGTCGCCTTTCTCGAAGGCCTGAACGCCGACAACAAACTGGCCTTTGCCGGCCCGTTCCTCGACGCCGAAGGCAAGCCCAACGGCAGCCTCGTCGTCGTCGAAGCGCCCGATCTCGCCGGTGCGCAGGCGCTGTCGGCTGCCGACCCCTATGCCAAGGCCGGGCTGTTCGAAAGTGTCGAAATCCGCCAGTGGAACTGGACCTTCAACAAGCCGGCGGCTAGTTAGTTCCGGCGGCGCCTAGAGCGATCCCAGGAAAAGTGTGTAACGGTTTTCCGTCCGGAATTGCGCAAAGTAGTTGGAGCAAAGACATGAACTACTGGCTGTTCAAATCCGAACCTTCGGTCTTCTCCTTCGAGGCGCTGAAGGCCAAGGGCAAGGCCGGCACGCAGTGGGACGGCGTGCGCAACTATGCAGCGCGCAACAACATGAAGGCGATGCAGATCGGCGATCTCGGCTTCTTCTATCACTCCAATGAAGGGCTGAACGTCGTCGGCATTGCCGAAGTCTGCGGGCTTGCCCATCCCGACAGCACCACCGACGATCCGCGCTGGGAATGCGTCGACATTCGAGCCTTCAAGGATGTGCCGAACCCGCCGACGCTGGAACAGGTCAAGGCCAATCCGAAGCTTGCCGAAATGGCGCTGGTGCGGCTCGGCCGGCTTTCCGTACAGCCGGTGACGCCGGCCGAATGGAAGGAAGTCTGCCGCATGGGCGGCCTGACGCCGGCTCCGTGACGGTCCTCACGCCGAACAGCGCGAAAAAGTTCATTCTCGACAACACGGCGCTTATGTCGCCGCCGCATGTGCCGGAGATTGTCCTCAATCTGGCCGACGAAGCGCATGACCTCTGGCAGCGCACGGAGCACGAGCTGATCGAAATCGGCCTGCCGCCGCCGTTCTGGGCCTTTGCCTGGGCCGGCGGTCAGGGCCTTGCCCGTTACGTGCTGGACAATCCGTCGGATGTGCGGGGCAAACGCGTGCTCGACTTCGCCTCCGGCTCCGGCCTTGTCGCCATCGCCGCCGCCAAGGCGGGTGCGGCGCACGTGATCGCCGCCGACATCGACCCGTTCTGCGAAACGGCGATCCGCCTCAACGCAGAGGCCAATGGCGTTGCCATCGACTTTTGCGGCACGGACTGCATCGGCACCGACGCCGGCTGGGACGTGGTGCTGGCCGGCGACGTCTTCTACGACAAATCCTTCGCCGACACGCTGATGCCGTGGTTTTCGACACTGAAGGCGCGCGGCGCTGACATCCTCGTCGGCGATCCGGGCCGCTCCTACATGCCGAAGGCGGGACTGGAGCCGCTCGCCGTCTACGAAGTGGCAGTGACGCGGGCGCTGGAGGACGCCCTGGTCAAGCGCACCACGGTGTGGCGCTTCGCTTGACGGCATTGCCGAACAGGCGTTCCATCGCGCATTTTGAAGAATACGCATGTTGTTATCCCAGAACCGTCAGGCTTTGGGCGGCATGCTTGAGGGGAGGACTTTATGGATTTTTCAGTGGTGAACTGGCTGGCGGTGGTTGTCGCGGCCGTCGCGGCGTGGCTGTTTGGCGCCGTCTGGTACACGGCCCTCAGCAAGCCTTGGATGAGGGCGGCCAGGATCGATCCGTCAACGTCAAAGAAATCGATATTGCCCTTCATCATCTCCTTCATCGCCGAGCTGATCATGGCGCTGGTCTTAGCCTTGGTCGTCGGCGCGATGACCGGCGGCGAGCCGGTCCTTGTCGCAGGGCTGGTCTTCGGCTTCGTCCTCTGGCTGGGTTTCGTCGCCACGACGCTGACGGCCAACCATCGCTATGAGAATTTCGGCTGGGACCTGACCCTCATCGACGGCGGCCACTGGCTCGGCGTGCTGTTGATCATCGGCGCGGTGATCGGCTGGTTCGGGACGCCGGTCGCCGGCTGAGGCCTGCAGAAGTCATCAGGTCTGCGTCCTGGCGACTTCGTCGAGGATCCATTCACGGAAAGCGATGATGCGCGGATCGTTGGCAGTGCTCTCGGGATAGACCAGGAAGTAGCCGAACTCCGGCCCCACGCGCAGACCGAGTTCAAAGGGCTGCACCAGCCTTCCCTGGGAAAGGTCGTTTGCCACCATAGCGAACTCGGCGAGCGCCACGGCATTGCCGTCGAGCGCCGCCTGCACGGCATCGGTAGAGGTTCCAAACACGATAGTCCGGCTGTCGTCGAAATCGTTGATGCCGGCCGCGGCCATCCACATGCGCCAGTTCGGCCATGTCACGCCTTGGCGCGACCATTCGATATGGGCAAGCGTGTGGTTGAAGAGGTCGCGCGGTTCGCGCAGCGGCGGGCCGGAGGTCAGCAGGCTCGGGCTGCACACCGGAATGAGGATGTTGTCGAACAGGCGATGGGCGCGAAGCCCCGGATACTTGCCGACCCCGAACCGGATGCCGACATCGACGTCGTCGAGTTCGAAATCGCGCACTTCGTAGCCGATGTCGAACCTCAGTTCGATACTGGGCTGAAGTTTGCGAAAATCGTCGACGCGCCGCATCAGCCATTTTGACGCGAACTGCGCGTCGAGCGTCACCTTCAGCAATGCCGTGCCGCGCGTCAGCTTGCGCGCCCGCGACACCGCCCGGTTGAGCAGGTCGAGCGCATCGATCGAGGCCTCGAACAGCACCGTACCTGCCTCGGTCAACCGGATGGTACGACTGGTTCGCGTGAACAGCACCAGCCCGAGCTGATCCTCGATTTCCTTGATCTGGTGGCTGACCGCCGCCGGCGTCAGCCCGAGCTCGTCGGCAGCGCGGGTGAAATTGAGGTGGCGGGCGGCGGCTTCCAGAGTCCTCAGCGCGCGCGTTCCGGGCAACAGACGGGACATCACCGTATCCTCAAATAAAACTTGACGATCCGAAAAGAACTACTCGTTTCTCTTATGGATTTCAATGCGGCATGATGCATCCATCGAAACACCATCAAGCCGGATTTGATATCCGGCGGAACACGGAGCGCATCATGTCCATCTTCGTTTTGAACTCGCCAGCAGCTCGCTCGAACTGGTTGCATGCCGTAACGGACTGGCTTCGCCAGGCGAAAGTCGCCATCAACCTGCCGCGCCAGGACGTGGAGGACCTTTCGGATCGCCAACTGCGCGATGTCGGCGCGCAGCGCAAGGACGTGACGCGGGCCGTGGACCGGGAACTCGGCCGGCTTGGATTGCTGGACACTGGGTGGCAGAAGCCGAGAAGGCGTTAGGCAATGGTGAGTAGTGAGTAGTGAGTAGTGAAGGATTGAAACGACGCCGAGACCATCCTACTCCCTACTCCCTACTCCCTACTCCCTACTCCCTACTCCCTACTCCCTACTCCCTACTCCCTACTCCCTACTCCCTACCTCACCACCCTCACTACCGTCCGGTCCGACACCAGCGGCAACAGCCGCGCCATTGTCCGCGCTGTCACCGCCACGCAGCCTTGCGTCGGTGTGAAGCCTGGGCGCGCCAGATGGAAGAAGATGGCGCTGCCGCGGCCGCGCCGGCGCGGCGCCATGTTCCAGTCGAGCACCAGGCAGGCGTCATAGAGGCGGTCGTCGCGCCGCATTCGCTCATGGCTGGCGCCATAAGGGATTTTCACCGGCCGGTTGTAGTTGCGGTCGTCCGGCACCTCGCACCAGCCGAGATCGGCGCCGATCGGCGCCATCGCCAGCCGGGTTTTGCGGCCGGCCGCGAAATGATCGCCCCGAAAATATCCTGACAAAATCCGCATCTCGCCAAGCGGCGTCGCACCGTCGCCTTCGCGCTTATTGGCCGAGATACCGCCGCGTCCGAGCGCACAGGCAAACACCTTGCTGCCGGCCTGCAATATCCCCTGGCTGGGGTTGCCCGGCCTCGCCCGAACCACCAGCACACGCAGCCCTTTCGGCAAAATTGCGCCGGCTGCATTGCGATCGCGTTTTTTCTTGTATGATCGTGTCACGGAACAAATCACTGTGATCGGACTGTTGCGCCGGTCAGCTTCCGCATAAATGGGGGGCGGTCAACTGAAAATTCTTTTCAAAACAATGGATTGATCCATGACATCACGTACCATTCTGATCGTTGACGACGATGACGACCTGCGCGGAACCCTCGTCGAGCAACTGGCCCTTTACGAAGAATTCGACGTCTTGCAGGAAGCGACCGCCGCCAAAGGCGTCGCCGCGGCGCGCGGCGGGCTCATCGACCTGCTCATCATGGATGTCGGGCTGCCGGACATGGATGGCCGCGAGGCGGTGAAGATCCTGCGCAAGGGCGGCTACAAGGCGCCGATCATCATGCTGACCGGCCACGATACCGATTCCGACACAATTCTGGGCCTCGAGGCCGGCGCCAACGACTATGTCACCAAGCCGTTCCGCTTCGCCGTGCTGCTCGCCCGCATACGCGCACAACTGCGCCAGCACGAGCAGAGCGAGGACGCCACCTTTTCGGTCGGGCCCTACACGTTCAAGCCCAGCCAGAAGCTTCTGATCGACCAGCGCGGCGGCAAGGTGCGGCTGACCGAGAAGGAAGCCTCGATCATCAAATATCTCTATCGAGCCGACCAGAAGGTGGTGACGCGCGATGTCCTGCTCGAGGAAGTGTGGGGCTACAATTCCGGCGTCACCACGCACACGCTGGAAACTCACGTCTACCGGCTGCGCCAGAAGATCGAGCGCGATCCTTCCAATGCTGAAATTCTTGTGACAGAAAGCGGCGGCTACAAGCTGGTTCCTTAAACTTTTCATTGTTCAATAAGCGGTCGGGGCGGGACTGTTTCGGGGAGGATCCGGCTGGGGGAGCCTGGATCGGCCCGCTGCGCAGATTGAAGTGTTAGAGCGTCCTTTGCGCGTCCAATTGGACGCGCGGCGCTCTAAGGGAGGGATTGGACTGACCGTTCGGGGACGCAGCTAGAGATGGCGCTGGATGACGACATCCGCATCCTGTCCGCCGTGAAGCTCTTTGAGGGTTTCACGCAGGAACAGCTGCGCCTGCTCGCCTTCGGCGCCGAAGCCACCCATCTGCAGGCCGACCGCAAGCTGTACCGCGAGGATGACGAAGCCGACTCAGCCTATATCGTGGTCAGTGGCCGCATCGTGCTCTACCGCGAGCATGACGGCGACCGCATCCCGATCGGCACCGCCGGCCCCGGCACGATCCTCAGCGAACTGGCGCTGATCGCCGACTCAAGACGGCTGACCAGCGCCTCGGCCGAGACCGATTCGGAAGTGATAAGGTTGAGCCGCAAGATGTTTCGCCGCATCCTGGAGGAATACCCCGAAGTGGCGGTGAAACTGCACCAGCGAATCCTCGATGATTTTCAGGCCATGATCGCCCGCATCGAGAAGTTGGCCCCAAGGTTTGGCGGGTAGGTCCCCGCGACCGCGCTCACGCTTGGGTGTGTCGAGATTCAGGTCAGGCCGAGTCGAAAATGGCTGATACCGAGAACCGGAGCGGAGCGTACTCAAAGTACGCACCGGAAGCGCAGGTATCGGCCATTGCAGGCCGGCCTCACCTGAATATCGGCACGCCTAATCCAGGTCGAACCGCGCAATCACCGGCACATGGTCCGAGGGCCGCTCCCAGCCACGCGCCTCTCGCAGGATCTCATAGCCGGCAAAGCTCGGCACCAGGTTCGGTGACGACCAGACATGGTCGAGCCGGCGGCCGCGGTTCGAGGCTTCCCAGTCCCGCGCGCGATAGCTCCACCAGGTGTAGAGCTTCTGCTCTGGCGGCACGTCGAGCCGCATCAGGTCGACCCAGTCGCCGGCGATCCGCATCGCGTCGAAATTTTGCGTCTCGACCGGCGTGTGGCTGACGACGTTGAGCAATTGCTTGTGCGACCAGACATCGTGCTCCTGCGGAGCGATGTTGAGATCGCCGACCAGGATCGAGGCCGACACCTCGTCATGCGCGGCGCGGATGGCGTTCATCTCGGCAACGAAATCGAGCTTGTGGCGGAACTTGCGGTTGATCTCCGGATCGGGCTCGTCGCCGCCGGCCGGCACGTAGAAATTGTGGACCAGGATTGCCTTGCCGCCGGCCTGCACCTTGACCGACAGATGCCGGCTGTCATCGATCTCGCAGAAGCGCCGTTTCTCGACAATCTCGATCGGCCGCCGCGCCACCGTCGCAACGCCGTGATAGCCCTTCTGGCCATGGAATGCGATGTGCTCGTAGCCGGCCTTGCGGAACGCCTTTTCCGGAAACAGCTCGTCGGGAACCTTCGTCTCCTGCAGGCAAAGCACATCGGGCGCCTGCTCCGTCAGCAGCCGCTCGACGATCGGCATGCGCAGGCGCACGGAATTGATGTTCCAGGTGGCGATGGAGAAGGGCATGCGGCGATCCGAACAAGATCGCCGATCTACTGCCAGCCGAGCGCTACAAACACAAGCCAGCCTTTGCGGGCGGCGGCCCTGATTCAGGGTCAGGCCGAGTCGAAAATGGTGGTCTCCGAGAACCGGAGCGGAGCGTACTTAAACCACGTGAGCGCCGGAAGCGCAGGAGATCGCCATTTGCAGGCCGGCCTGACCGGATCTAGCGGTGGTTGGTGTTCAGCTCGCGGTTCGCCGTATAGTCGATGGCGAACGTATCCGCAGGGAAGCTGACGCCTTCCTTGGTGTTGTAGATCATCACCGTGGTGTCCTTGCCCTGCGCGTCGGTGATGGTCCACTGGCGCAGATCATAGGATTTCGGATCGAACATCATGGTGATCTTCGAATTGCCGAACACCGACTTGTCGGCAAGCTGGATGGTGGTGAGGTCGCTCTCTTCCTTGATCGATTTGACGCGGCCGCCCGAGAGGTCGATCTTGGTGTCGAGCAACAGCTTCAGCGGTGTCTTCGACAACGGATAGAGATCAGACGTTTTCAGCCGCTTGTTGAGGATGACCACCGACTTGCCGTCGGAAATCACCCGGAAATTCGACTTGCCGTCATAGTTGAAGCGAATCTTGCCTGGCCGCTCAAGGAAGAACTTGCCGCCGGTCTGCTGGTTGTTGGGGCCGAACTGGACGAACTCGCCGCTCATCGATTTGACCGAGGAGAAATGGTCGGCGATCTTTTGCGCCGTCGGCGGCACCGCCGCCTGCGCCGAGGCCAAGAGCTGGAACCCCGGCACGACGTTGATGGCCGCGGCGCCGGCAAGCATCAGGCCAAGGCCGAGCAACTGGCGACGGTTTGGAGCGAAATCGCTGATCGCGGAAAGATCGTTTTTCATGCCGGTCACTCTCGTGTGGTGTGTGTCTCGTTGCAGTCCGTGGACCCCCAGTTAGACTTAAGTTTGGCGGGCCGGACAGCGCTCAGTCGCTGTAACGCGCCAAAAGGTTCAAGGTTGCCGCCGGGCCGTATCGGCTGATCAGAACTTGTCGTCCTCGGTCGGCACCAGGATTTCGCGTTTGCCGGCATGGTTGGCCGGGCCGACAATGCCTTCCTTCTCCATCTTCTCGATGATCGAGGCGGCGCGGTTGTAGCCGATGCCGAGCCGGCGCTGGATATAGCTGGTCGACGCCTTGCCGTCGCGCAGCACGACCGAGACCGCCTGGTCGTAGGGATCGTCGGAATCCTCGAAATTGCTGTTGCCGCCACCGCCAGCGCCGCCCTTGCCCGACGGCTCGTCATCGTCCTCGCCGTCATCCTCGGTGATGGCGTCGAGATATTCGGGCACGCCCTGCAGCTTCAGATGGGCGACGATCTTCTCGACCTCGTCGTCGGCGACGAACGGGCCGTGCACGCGCTGGATGCGGCCGCCGCCGGCCATGTACAGCATGTCGCCCATGCCGAGCAGCTGCTCGGCGCCCTGCTCGCCCAGAATGGTGCGGCTGTCGATCTTCGACGTCACCTGGAAGGAGATACGGGTCGGGAAATTGGCCTTGATGGTGCCGGTGATGACGTCGACCGACGGACGCTGCGTCGCCATGATGACATGGATGCCGGCCGCGCGCGCCATTTGTGCCAGGCGCTGCACCGCGCCTTCGATGTCCTTGCCGGCGACCATCATCAAATCGGCCATCTCGTCGATGATGACCACTATGTAGGGCATTGGCTCGAGATCGAGGTTCTCGGTCTCGTAGATCGCCTCGCCGGTCTGGCGGTCGAAGCCGGTCTGCACGGTGCGCGAGATTTTTTCGCCCTTCTTTTCAGCCAACTGCACGCGCGCGTTGAAGCCGTCGATGTTGCGCACGCCGACCTTGGACATCTTGCGGTAGCGGTCCTCCATCTCGCGCACGGTCCATTTCAACGCCACCACCGCCTTCTTCGGGTCGGTGACCACCGGCGTCAGAAGGTGCGGGATGCCGTCATAGACCGAAAGTTCCAGCATCTTCGGGTCGATCATGATCAGCCGGCAGTCCTGCGGCGTCAGCTTGTAGAGCAGCGACAGGATCATGGTGTTGATGGCGACGGACTTGCCGGAGCCGGTGGTGCCGGCGACCAGCACATGCGGCATCTTGGCGATGTCGACGATCACCGCCTCGCCATTGATGGTCTTGCCCAGCGCCAGCGCCAGCTTGGACTTGGTCGTCTCGAAATCGCGGCTGGCCAGGATCTCCCGGAGATAGACGGTCTCGCGCTTGGCATTCGGCAATTCGATGCCGATGGCGTTGCGGCCGGGCACCACGGCGACGCGGCAGGCAATGGCGCTCATCGAGCGGGCGATGTCGTCGGACAGGCCGATGACGCGCGACGATTTGATGCCGGGCGCCGGCTCCAACTCATAGAGCGTGACTACCGGGCCGGGCCGTACCGCGATAATCTCGCCCTTGACGCCGAAATCCTCCAGAACGCCTTCGAGCAGGCGCGCATTCTGCTCCAGCGCGTCCTTGGACAGGCTGGCGTCGCGCACCACGTTCTTCGGCTCCGACAGGAAATGCAGCGACGGCATTTCGAATGTTTCCGAGCCGATCAGCGAGGTCTGCGCCTCGCGCTGGACGCGCGCGCCGGGAGCGGGACGCGGCGCAGGTGCGGCGACGCGGGTCGCCGCATCTGACCGGAAGTTTTGCACCTTGGCGTTCGGCGCGGCACGGCGCGGGACCGGCTCGTCGTCGAGTTCGACCTCCTCGTCGCCATTGTCGAAACCGGCATCGAGGACGTCGTCATCGTCCGGATCGACGGAAACGCTGCGGTCATTGACCATGGCGGCGAAGAATTCCGGCTCGACGCGGGCGCGGCCATCCGGGCTCATCCGCGCTTCGGCGAATTCCGCTGATTCGACCCGTTCGGCGGCGCGGCGCCATGCGGTGGAGCGCTGCTCTATCTCCGGCTCGAACTCGTCGCGCTCCTGCTGGCGGCGCACAGCCCGGCGATGCATCCAGGCGCGGAAAGACAGCCACCAATGGGTAATGGCGCCGAGCGCCAGTATCCCTTCGTCGCCCTCGTCGTCGTCTTCGTCGAAGAGCAGGTCGTCCTCTCGGGGATCGGGCTCCGCGGTGCGCTCCATGACGGCAAAGCCGTTCTTGCGCGCAATCAGCGCCGAGCCATAGGCAAACAGCCACAGCGCCGGCGCAATGAGCACCATGGCAATGACGCTGGCAACGATGCCGGTCGGGTAGCCGCCAATGACCAGGCCCGGAATATTGAGCACCATGTCGCCGAACACGCCGCCGAGGCCGGTCGGCAACGGCCAGGTCTTGGGCGGCACCACGCAGCCGGCCATCGCCGCCGCGAGCAGCGCGAAGCCGAACCAGGCAAGGCCGCGCTTCGGCAGCCTGTCGACGCCGCGCGCCGAAAACAGGAGAAAGCCCCAGATCACCGCCGGCACCAGGGCGGCGACCGCGGCAAGGCCGAAGAACTGCATGGCGAGGTCGGAGAATACCGCGCCCGCATAGCCCATGGCGTTGGTGACGATGTTGTCGGTGGCGTGCGAGAAGCTGGGATCGGCGACGTTCCAGGTCGCCAGCGCCGCGACGCCAAAGGCGACCAGCGCAAACAGGCCGGCGCCGACCAGCCGCCCGACCTGGCGCCGCGCGAATGCCTGGATGCCGTGCCCCGTATCGGTCAGCGCGAGCGGTGCTGAAGCCCCTGAACGCATGCTTCGTTCCCCGTCTGTCATGGCTGGCCGGGCGCATGACGCACTCCGGCAGATTCGGATGTCAGACTATCGGGGGGAAGGTTAAGGCCGCATTAACTATACGCACCCAGAGCCACGATCTTGCTCACTCCACTGTAGGCAGTCTCACCGGTTCGGAACCAATCCGGTCGACGTCTCCCCGCCGGCGGCCATCACTAGAACGTGATTGCGCAGGGACCGAGGCCGGCCAGCACGGTTGCCAAAAAGAGAGGCCCGGAATGACCCGGGCCTCAAAGCGTGAACTCCTTTCGGGAGCGTCACGACGGGATGGGAGAATGCGGGGCGGCCGAGGCCGCCCCGCAAGGCTTACGAGTGGTAGGCCGCTTCGCCATGCGAAGTCAGGTCGAGGCCTTCGCGCTCGGCGTCGGCTGTCGGACGCAGACCGATGATCAAGTCGACGACCTTGTAGAGGATTGCGCTGCCGATGCCCGACCACAGCAGGGTTACCAGGACGCCTTTGCCCTGCGCCAGGAGCTGCGTGGCCGTGCCGGCATAGCCGGCGGCGAAGTCGGCCGTCGAATAGTCGACGATGCCGGCGCCGCCGAGGGCGGGATTGACCAGAATGCCAGTGCCTAGCGCACCGATGATGCCACCGACGCAGTGGACGCCGAAGACATCGAGGCTGTCATCATAGTCGAACGTGTTCTTCACCACCGAGACGAAGAAGTAGCAGACGAAGGTGGCGACGATGCCAAGCACGATAGCGCCCATCGGGCCGGCAAAACCTGCAGCCGGCGTAATCGCGACGAGGCCGGTGACCGCGCCCGAAACAGCGCCGAGCATGGAGGCTTTGCCGCGCAGCAGCGATTCAAGCACGATCCAGGCCACTGCCGCCGCCGCCGTGGCGACGAAGGTGTTGATCATCGCCAGCACCGCATAGGCGTTCGCTTCGAGGTTCGAACCGGCGTTGAAGCCGAACCAGCCGACCCACAGCAATGAAGCGCCGACCATGGTCAGCGTCATCGAGTGCGGCGCCATGATGTCCTTCTTGTAGCCGATGCGCTTGCCGATCATCAGCGCGCCGACGAGACCGGCAATGCCCGCATTGATGTGAACGACCGTGCCGCCGGCGAAGTCGATGGCGCCGAAGCTGAAGATCAGGCCGGACGGGTCGGCATAGGCGCTCGGGCCGCCCCAGAACCAGACCATGTGCGCGATCGGGAAGTAGATTAACGTCACCCATAGGATAACGAAAAGGATCAAGGCGGAGAATTTGACGCGTTCGGCGAATGCGCCGACGATCAGGGCGGGCGTGATGCAGGCGAAGGTCATCTGGAAGACGACGAACACCAGTTCAGGAATGGCGACGCCCTTGCTGAAGGTTTCCGACAGCGTCGACACATTGACGCCGGAGAGAAACATCTTCGAAAGCCCACCGACGAAGGCGTTGCCCGGGGTGAAGGCGAGGCTGTAGCCGTAGAAGACCCAGATGATCATGACCACGCTGGTGATGGTGAAGACCTGCATCAACACCGACAACATGTTCTTGGTGCGAACCAGGCCGCCGTAGAAAAGCGCAAGGCCGGGAATGGTCATCAACAGCACCAGCACGGTGGAAATCATCATCCACGTGGTGTCGCCCTTGTCGACGGTGAACGCCGGCGCTGCTGGCGCCGCCGCGGCGACGGCGGGAGCCGCCTCCTGCGCGAAGGCAGCAACCGTGCCCAATGCTCCGAGCGCTAACGAGCCCAGCAGCGCGGAGCGCGCCACTGACTTCAAGGTGGAAGGTATGTTCATTGAACTCTCCATTGGAATACGTGTTCGCCGCTCAAAGCGCGTCGGTGTCTGTTTCGCCGGTACGGATGCGCACCGCCTGATCGATGCCGAAGACGAAGATCTTGCCGTCGCCGATCTGGCCGGTCTTGGCCGCCGCCGTAATGGCTTCGACGGCCTTGTCGACCAGGTCGAGGCTGACCGCGACTTCGATCTTGATTTTCGGCAGGAAACTGACCGCGTATTCCGCCCCGCGATAGATTTCCGTGTGTCCCTTCTGACGCCCGTAGCCTTTGACTTCGGTGACGGTCAGGCCCTGGATGCCGACGGCGGTGAGCGCTTCGCGCACCTCGTCGAGCTTGAACGGCTTGATGATAGCCATCACGATTTTCATAAGGTTTCACCCTTTGCTGTTGCGGTCCCCCGCGTTTGCACACCTTCACCGATCCCAAAAAGCCCGGAGAGTGCCCAACAGGATTCAAGCTCCGTGCCAGTTGCCGAAGCAGGGTGTTAACTCATTGTAAATAAACGGATCGCTCGAGTCCCGGCGCCACGGTGCGCACTGTCAACGGACAGTCACTGATTAAAAAGTAGGCAATTTTTCGAAAATGCCTATTCCGCAGGCGGCCGCTTCAGCCGGATCAGGCCTTCCTGGGCAACCGAGGCGATCAGCGTGCCGTCGCGGGCAAACAGCGAGCCGCGGGTGAAGCCGCGCGACCCCTGCGTCGACGGGCTGTCCTGCGTGTACAGGATCCAGTCATCGAGCGGATGGCTGCGATGGAACCACATCGCATGGTCGAGGCTCGCCGCCTGGATGTCGCGGTCGAAAATGGCGCGGCCGTGCGCAAAGGTCGAGGTGTCGAGCAGCGTCATGTCGGAGAGGTAGGCAAGCACCGCCGCCTGGATGCCGCGGTCGGCCGGCACCGGGCCGGTGGTGCGGATCCAGATGTTCTGCTGCGGCTCCAGCTTTTCGCGGCTGGTGTAATGCTTCAGCATCACCGGCTTCATCTCGATCGGCCGGTCACGCTCCCAGTAGCGCTTGATGCCGTCCGGCACCGCCTCGCCGAACTTGCCCAGCAATTCGCGCTGCGACAACAGGCTGTCGGGCGGCGGCACGTCGCGCGGCATCGGCAGCTGATGCTCAAGGCCAACCTCGTCCTGCTGGAACGAGGCTTCCAGCGAAAAGATCGCCTGGCCGTGCTGGATCGCCACCACGCGCCGCGTGGTGAAGGAGCCGCCATCGCGGATGCGGTCGACCTCGTAGACGATCGGCACCTTGGTGTCGCCGGGCCGCATGAAATAGCCGTGCAGCGAATGCACGTGGCGCTCGGGCTCGACGGTGCGCTGCGCGGCGACCAGCGCCTGGGCGATGGTCTGGCCGCCGAAAACGCGCTGCCAGTCGAGCTTGGGGCTGCGACCACGGTACAGATTGTGTTCCAGCTGCTCGAGGTCGAGAATGCTGAGAAGCTCGTCCATGGCCGCCGTCATGCTTCGTGACCTCGCCGTAAGATGCTATGGCGGTTTCCGACAGGAATGGCGGGCAGTCAAGGCCGGAATGCCCCAGTGGGCGGGGATGGTCGAGACTTCGAAAGGAATTGACATGGCGAACCGCAACCCGGACGCAAAAACCCCGCTCGACGTGCTGGTCGCTGGCGCCGGCTATGTCGGCCTCGCCGCCGCCGTGTCGCTGAAACAGGCGCGGCCGGGCCTCGCCGTGGCGGTCGTTGATGCTGCCCCCGCCGGCGTCTGGCAGAAGGACCGCCGCGCCTCGGCGATCGCCGCCGCCGCCTGCCGCATGCTCGACCAGCTCGGCGTCTGGCAGGAAATCGTCGGGCAATCGCAGGCGATCACCGAGATGATCGTCACCGATTCGCGCACCGCCGATCCGGTGCGTCCGGTGTTTCTCACCTTCGATGGCGAGGTCGCGCCGGGCGAACCGTTCGCCCACATGGTCGCCAACAAGGACCTGAACAGCGCCTTGCGCCGCCGCGCGCAAAAGCTCGGCATCGACATCATCGAAGGTGTCGCGGTCGCATCGTTCGACGGCAATGGCGCCGGCATCACCGTGCATCTGGCCGACGGCGTGGCGATTGAGGCGCGGCTGCTGGTCGCCGCCGACGGCGTCAATTCCAAATTGCGCGACATGGCCGGCATCAAGACGGTGAAATGGGAATATGGCCAGTCCGGCATCGTCTGCACGGTGGCGCATGAGCGCCCGCACAATGGCCGCGCCGAAGAGCATTTTCTGCCGGCCGGCCCGTTTGCAACGCTGCCGCTCAAGCCGACCGAGGACGGCACCAACCGTTCGTCGCTGGTCTGGGTCGAACGTTCCGAGGATGCCGAAAAGCTGGTCTCGGGCGACGACCTCGTCTTCGAGCAGGAGCTTGAATTGCGCTTCGGCCTGAAGCTCGGCGAAATCCGCGTCACCGACAAGCCGCGCGCCTGGCCGCTCGGCCTGACCATCGCGCGCGCCTTTGTCGCCCCGCGCGTAGCGCTTGCCGGCGACGCCGCGCACGGCATCCACCCGATCGCCGGCCAGGGCCTCAATCTCGGCTTCAAGGATGTGGCGGCCCTTGCTGAAGTGGTGGTCGAGGCCGATCGCTTGGGACAGGATATCGGCGCGCTCGACGTGCTCGAGCGCTACCAGCAATGGCGCCGCTTCGACACGGTGCAGATGGGCGTCACCACAGATGTGCTGAACCGGCTGTTTTCCAACGACATCGGCCCGCTGCGCCAGCTCCGCGACATAGGCCTCGGCCTTGTCGAACGGATGCCCAGGCTGAAGGAGTTCTTCATCCGCCAGGCGTCGGGGTTGTCCAACGGCACACCGCGACTATTGAAGGGGGAGGCGATCTAGCAGCCAGACAAGTAGTAGAAGACCACAATGGCGACCAGCGTGCCGACCACCAGCCTGCCGGCGCGGGATTTGCGCAATCTGTCACCAAACAGCATGCCGATCAGATCGGCCAATTCCGCAGCCACGTACGCAATTGCTTCCATCTGTGCCTTGACGGTTTGGGGGTACCGTCCCATTGATGTGGGGACGACCGCCTTCCGTTCAAGATCAATGTTGACCGAGGTCAGTTGACCTCAAACCCCAGCTTCTGCCGCAGTCGCAGCATGCGTTGGTCGGCGACCTTGAAACTCTGCTCGCCGCTCTTGGCAACACGATCCAGCATCTGCAGCAGATCTTCGCGCTCGTGGGGATCGAGGCGCTCGCGCAGGAAGGGCGCCAGCTTGTCGATGACGATCGTCGTGTCGTCGATCTGCGCCGCGGCCCATTTGGCGTAGACGACGGCTTCATCGGTCTTCTTCTGGTTGTCCGCAATCTGCGAGATCACCTCGCGGATGACCGTTTCGCGCTTCGGCAGGATCGGGCCGTTCTCCGCTGCCAGTGCGGTGATCAGCGTTGCCGCCGCCACCACAGGATCGTCGATCGCCGTCAGCGGCGACAGCGCCGCCTGCTTGCGCAGCTTCTTGCGCCTTATGTTGCCCTGGACGCGGCCGACGACGTCGGCGACCTCGCGCGCGGCTTCGTTCATGGCCTTCATGCGATACCACCAGAACGCCCCGGCTCCCAGCACGCCGAGAATAGCAATCAGGAAAGGCATGTCGAATTCCCCCGAAAATTGCGGCGACGATAGGAGAACTCCGGCGTTGCTTCAACACGCAAGAATTGTATCTGATGAGAAAACAGAGCTGGCCCCCTAATTATCCAGACGCCGAGATCGGACGTCCTGGGTTCAGGTCGCTCGTCACGGGCACTAATGATGCAACCGCTTGGCGATAACGCCGACTTCGCATCCACCCCACCCCACCTGCAAGATATTTCACATACTGATATTTCGTTCGCCATCATTGACATGCCATAAATCCCGCCGTATTCAATCTCGCCAGAGATTTCATCTGATGAAATTTCTTGCAAAGCTGATGCGACGAGGCTTTCATCGTCGGGGAACCCGGAGGAGAGAATGAACAGGATTGGGCTGGTGGGCGCGCTGAGCGCCGCTGTGATGACGTTGACCCTGGCGATGCCAGCGTCGGCAGAGAGCAAGTTTCAGTGCAAGCCGGATGAGACCTACGTGATGAACGTCATGGTCTCCTCGCATCCCTATTGGGTGCCGGTCTATCAGGGCTTCAAGCAGGCGGCTGCGGCGATGGGCTGCAAGACAGTGTTTTCGGGCACGCCGGACTATGACATCGCCAAGCAGATCGCTTCCTTCGAACAGGATCTGATCAAGAAGCCGGCCGGCGTGCTGCTGCACCCGATGCAGGCCGATCCGTTCATCGAGCCGATCAACCGCGCCATCGAGAACGGCACCACCGTCGTCACCTTCGCCGCCGACTCGCCAAAATCCAAGCGCGTCTCCTACATCACCTCGGACAATCTGGCGGAAGCCAAGTTTGCCGCCGAGGAGATCGTCAAGCAGGTCGGCGACGACGCCGAATATGGCGTGCTTGAGAACCCCGGCCAGAGCAACCACGATCTGCGCGTCACCGCCTTCATCGACTATCTCGCCAAGAACTATCCGAAGATGAAGCTGGTCGGACGCCAGGCCTCCAATCAGGACGCCAATGTCGCCAACAAGGCGGTGGCCTCGATGCTGCAAGCCAACCCGAACCTCAAGGCGCTGTGGATTCCGGAAGCCGGTTCGGCCGAAGGCGCGGTCGCGGCCGTTCTCGAAGCCAAGGCCAAGGTGCTGATCATGCACGCCGACATCACCCCGGCGACGCTGGAGCAGATCAAGGCCGGCAACATCCACATGGCGCTGAGCCCGAACCAGGGCATGCAGGGTTATCTCGGCTTCGTCGCCACCTTCATGGCGGCGCATCCGGAGCTGATCGACCCGTTCAACGACTACAAGACGTCGGGCCACAACCCGATGAGCATCCCCTTCGCCGATAACGGCTTTGCCGTCATCACCAAGGAGAATGCCGACTCGTTCGACCTGAACAAGTACATGCAGGGCCGCGATCCCAGCTAATCGCGTCCATCAGGCAATCGCGCCATCCGGCGCGGTTGCCTTATCCCTCCCTGAGCAGGTGAGCACACAAGTGGAAATCCCGGCCCTCCTCAAAATATCCGGCCTCAGCAAATCGTTCGGCCCTGTCCGTGCGTTGCGCGATGTCGGGTTCGAACTGCGCGCCGGCGAAATCCACGCCATTGCCGGCGAGAACGGCGCCGGCAAGTCGACGTTGATGAAGGTGATCGACGGCATACTGCCGCCCGACAGCGGCGACATCCAGATCGACGGCCGCTCCGTTTCGATCCCCTCGCCGCTGGCGGCGCAAAAGCTCGGCATCGGCTTCGTGCATCAGGAGATCGCGCTCTGCCCCGATGTCTCGGTGGCGGAAAACATCTTCATGTCGATCACCAACGCCAGCAAGGCTTTGCTGATGAATTACCGTGACCTCGAGAAACGCGCGACAGCCATCCTGGCGCGACTTGGCAACATCGATCCGACCGCGATGGCGCGGAGCCTGTCGATCTCCCACCAGCAGCTGGTCGAAATCGCCAAGGCGCTGACGCTCGATTGCCGCATCCTCATCTTCGACGAGCCGACGGCAGCGCTGACCGAGCGCGAGGCCAAGAAACTGTTCGAGATCATCCACCAGCTTGCCGGCGAAGGCATCGGCGTCATCTACATCTCGCACCGCATGGCCGAAATCTTCGAATACTGCGATCGCGTCACGGTGCTGCGCGACGGCCGGTACATCACCACGCTCGACATATCGGCGACGACGCCCGAACAGGTGGTGGCGTCCATGGTCGGCCGCGTCATCGACAGCCTCTATCCCGAGAAGCTGCGCGACGACGAGCGGTCTGAGGAGATCCTGCTCGAGGTTAACAAGCTCTCGGAAGCAACCACCTTCCGCGACATCAGCTTCCAGTTGCGCAAGGGCGAAATCCTCGGCATTGGCGGCCTGATCGGCGCCGGTCGCAGCGAGATCGTTCGGGGTATCTGCCGGCTGGAGGGTCAGGTGACCGGCAATGCCAGCCTGCATGGCAAGCCGCTGTCGCTGACCCATTATGGCGATAGCATCGCCGCCGGCATCGTCTACCTCTCCGAAGACCGCAAGGGTGACGGGCTGTTCCTCGATATGTCGATCGCCGCCAACATCTCGGCGCTGGCGGTGGACCGGATCTCGACGCGCTTCGGCCTCATCAACGATCGGCGCGAGAAGCAGCGGGCGGAGACGATCGGCAAGCAGCTATCGCTGAAATGCGGCCATGTCGGCCAGCCGGTTTCGACGCTCTCGGGTGGCAACCAGCAGAAGGTGGCGATCGCCAAGATGCTGTCGGTCGACCCGAAAGTGATCTTCCTCGACGAGCCGACGCGCGGCGTCGATGTCGGCGCCAAGGCCGAAATCCACCGGATCCTGCGCAAGCTGGCGCGCGACGGCGTCGGCATCGTGGTCATCTCGTCGGAACTGCCGGAACTGATCGGTGTCTGCGACCGGGTGCTGATCGTACGCGAGGGACGCATCACCGGCGAGGTCACCGGCGCGGAAATGACCGAAGAAAACATCATGGTCCTGGCATCGCTTGCCGATGACGGCCGGCAACGGAGTGCCGCATGAGCATCGTGGGGGAAAGCATGGACAGCGTGACGCCGCCGGCCCGCATCGGGTTCGGTGAAAGGCTTGGCGGCCTGATCAGGATGCGCGAGACCGGTCTGATCCTCATCATCGCCGTGCTCTTTGCGGTCATGTCGGTCACATCGCCGTACTTCCTGACCTGGGACAACATGCGGGCGATGGCGATGGCCTTCGCGGTCGAAGGCATCGTCGTCGTCGGCATGACGATCCTTCTGATCTCAGGCGGCATCGACCTTTCGGTCGGTTCGGTCACCGCACTCGCCATGGTCATTGCCGGCCTGCTCTTCCTCGGCGGCGTCGACCCCTGGCTGGCATCATTGATTGCAATAGCGGCCTGTGCAGGCATCGGCGCCTTTATGGGCTTCTTCGTCACCAGGGTGGGATTGCACCACTTCATCGTCTCTCTGGCCCTGATGGTGATTGCGCGCGGGCTCTGCCTGCTCGGCACCGGCGGCCGCCCGCTCGGGCTCTATACCCTGCCGCCCGAGTTCAAATTCATCGGCCAGGGCGCCATTGGCGGCATTCCGGTCGTCATCATCATCTTCATCGTCTTCGTCATCCTGTCCGACTTCATGCTGCGCCGCACGACGATGTTCCGCAAAGTCTTCTACACCGGCAGCAATGAGAAGGCGGCCGCCTATTCCGGCATCCGCACCAAGAAGGTCGTGTTACTGACGACGACGCTCTGCTCGACACTGTGCGGCTTTGCCGGAGTGATCTACATGGCCCGCTTCGGCTCGGCCCAGCCGACTTTCGGCGCCGGCATGGAGCTGAACGTCATCGCCGCCGCGGTGATCGGCGGCGCCAGCCTGACCGGCGGCTCCGGCACCATTCTCGGCGCCATCCTCGGCACCATCCTGCTCTCCGTCGTTTCAAGCTCGCTCGCTCTGCTCGACGTGTCCGTCTATTGGCAGGACATCATCCGCGGGTCCATTCTGCTGACGGCGGTCACCGCCGATTACTACTTCAACAAGCGGCGGGGCTGAGATGGCGGACGGCAGGGAAGATTTCGAGGCGATCCGGCAGATCCACACCGTTCTGGTGCTGCACTTCGTCGACGGCATGAAGCAGAACGACATTGCGGCGGCGCTCAACCTTTCGGCGTCGAAAGTCAATCGGCTGATCGCGCAAGGGCGCAAGCTCGGCATGCTGAGGATCGCGGTCGAGAGCCCGTTCCAGCGCCTCGTCGACATCGAAAAGCAGCTGATCGAGGTCGCGCAACTGGCAGCCGCGATCGTGACGCCGACCGTGGCCGGCAGTCCCGACAGCACGCTGCAGCAGGTGGGGCGCGCGGCGGCCAACCAGTTGCTCGAGACCTTGCGCGACGGCGACGTCATCGCCATTACCGGCGGCAAGGCGATCAGCGCGCTGGTCGAAAACCTGCAGCCCGAGCGCGCCTTCGACGTCACCGTCGTGCCGCTGACCGGCGGCGTCCAGGGCAAGCACTATACCGACGTCAACCATCTGGCGACGCGGCTGGCCGAACGCCTCGGCGGCACCAGCATGCTCTTGCATGCGCCACTCTTTGCCGAAAGCCGCGAGCAGCGCGATCTCCTGCTGGACATGGCCTCGGTGCGCGAGATCTTCGACCTGGCGCGCAAGGCGGCGATCGCGCTGGTCGGCGTCGGGTCGATTCAGACGCCGGGATCGAGCTACTACGACCTCCACCCAGGCCTCGATCCCGACCGCGAAAAACTCGCCGCCAGCGGCGCGGTCGGCGAGTTTCTTGCGCATCTGATCCGCGACGACGGCACGCTGGCCGACTACCCGCCCAATGACCGCCTGGTGGCGCTGGCGCCTTCGGAACTTGGCCGCTGCCGGTCGGTGATGGGGGTGGCCAGCGGCGCCGAAAAGATCTGGCCGATCCGTGCCGCGCTTCGCGGCAACTATCTCAAATCACTGGTCGTCGACGAAGAGACGGCCAATGCAGTCCTGAGCAATGCGGGGAGCATACGCAATGTCGCCTGAAATGTTGACGCGCACCATTGGCGCGTCGGGAATATCCGCCTCCGCGATTGGCCTCGGCACCTGGGCCATTGGCGGCTGGATGTGGGGCGGCACCGATGAGGCGCAGTCGATCGACACCATCCGCGCCTCGATCGACGAAGGCGTTTCGCTGATCGACACCGCGCCGGCCTACGGCAAGGGGCTGTCCGAGGAAATCGTCGGCAAGGCGATAAAGGGTCGCCGTGACAAGGTCGTCCTTGCCACCAAGCTTGGGCTGGTTTGGCATACCAAGAAGGGCAACCACTTCTTCGACTATGACGGCGCGCCGGTGCATCGCTATCTCGGTGCCGACTCTGTCGTCTACGAAGTCGAGCAGAGCCTGCGCCGCCTCGGCACCGACCATATCGACCACTACATCACCCACTGGCAGGATCCGACCACGCCGGTCACTGAAACAATGGAAGCGCTCGACCGCCTCAAGACCCAGGGCAAGATCCGCTCCATCGGCGCCAGCAATGTCAGCGTCGCCGATGTGAAGGCCTATCTCGCGGCCGGCCAACTCGATGCGGTCCAGCAGGAATACAGCATGGTTGCGCGTGACATGGAACAGGATCTCTTACCCTTCTGCGCCGGGAACAACGTGTCGGTGCTCAGCTATTCGTCGCTGGCGCTCGGTCTGCTCTCGGGCAAGATCGGTCCCGACCGCGTCTTTACCGGCGACGACCAGCGCAAGGACAATCCGCGCTTCTCGCAGCCCAACCGCCGCAAGGTGGCAGCGCTGATGGAAGCGATCAAGCCGAGTGCCGAGGCGCACGGCGCCAGCGAGGCGCAGGTGGTCATCGCCTGGACGCTGCAGCAGCCCGGCATCACCTTCTCACTCTGCGGCGCGCGCAGCCCGCAGCAAGCCAGGGAAAACGCGCAGGCCGGCCGCATCAAATTGTCGGGACAGGAGATCAACCAGATCAGTGAGGCCGCCAGCCGCCATCTGACCAATCTCGACGCCTGACCGCCACCAGTAACCCGAACCAAGTTGAGCTGCCGTCCACCGGACGGCAGAACGGCCCAACCTTGCCCGGCAAAGCCATGCCTGATCAGAGAACCGTCATCCTCGACACGATCCGCCGCAACGGCGCGTTCGATGTCGTCGTCATGGGCGGCGGCATAAACGGCATCGGCGTTTTCCGCGAACTGGCGCTGCAGGGTCTGAGGGTGCTCTTAGTCGAACGCAATGATTTCTGTTCGGGCTGCAGTGCCGCCCCTTCGCGCATGATCCATGGCGGCCTGCGCTATCTCGAGAATGGCGAGTTCGGCCTGGTGCAGGAATCGCTGCGCGAACGCGACGCGCTGCTGGCCAATGCGCCGCATATGGTGCGGCCGCTGCCGACGACAATTCCGATCCGCTCCGTCTTCTCCGGGCTGATGAACGGCGCGGCAGGCTTTCTCGGGCTTTCGGAAACGCCTTCCAGCCGCGGCGCGCTGGCGATCAAGGCGGGCTTGGCGCTCTACGACTGGACGACGCGCAAGCGCCGGGTGCTGCCGCGCCACAATTTCCGTGGCGCCAGGGCGACCTTCGCGCAATGGCCGGCGCTCGACCCCAAACTGCGCTTTTCCGCCACCTATTACGACGCCTGGATCAGCTACCCCGAACGGCTCGGCATCGAATTGCTGCTCGATACCGCACGCCTGCTGCCCGACAGCCTCGCGCTGAACCGCGCCGAGATTGCGCGGGCGGGATCGGCCTTCGAGCTCACCGAGACGGTGGGTGGTGAAGGCTTCATCGTGACCGCCAAGGCGATCGTAAACGCGACTGGCGCCTGGCTCGATTCGGCGATCGCCCGGCTCGACTCCTCCGAAAAGCCCGCGGCGCCCCTGGTCGAGGGCACCAAGGGCTCGCACCTCATCCTCGACAATGAGCCGCTGTACCAGGCGCTCAGTGGCCACATGATTTTCTTCGAGAATGCCGACGGCCGCGTCTGCATCATGTTTCCCTATCTCGGCAAGGTGCTGGTCGGCTCGACGGACATCCGCGTCAGCGAGGCCGGGCGCGTGCCCTGCGAACCGGCCGAGACCGACTACATATTGGCGGCGGCGCGGTTGGTATTCCCGTCCATTCCGGTCCGTGCCGCCGACGTCGTCTTCACCTATAGCGGCATCCGGCCGCTGCCGAAGAGCGACCATGCCTTCACCGGCAGGATATCGCGCGGCCATTCCGTGCATCGCATAGCCGGCGACATCCCGCAGTTCTGCATGATCGGCGGCAAGTGGACGACCTTCCGCGCCTTCGCCGAACAGGCGGCCGACGACGTGCTGGCCGAACTTGGCCGCGAGCGCGTTTGCAGTACGCTGGCCCTGCCGATCGGCGGCGGCCTCGGGTTCCCCGAGAATCCGGCATCGCTGGCAACCGAGCTGGCGGGTGAGTTCGCGATCAGTGCCAACCGCGCCGCCTATCTCATCGATCGCTACGGCAGCGGCGCGCGCGACATCATCCTGTTCTGCCTCGGTCGTCCCGACGACACCAGGCTCGACGACAGGACCGAAACCACGACGGCCGAGATCGTCTATCTCGCCCGGCATGAGTTCGTGACCTGCCTCTCGGATGTTGTCTTGCGCCGCACGTCGCTTGCCATTGCCGGCGACATCTCGACGGTATCAATCGAGCGCATCGCGGATGCACTGGCCGCCGAACGCGGCTGGAGCGATCCGCACCGCGACGAGGAGATAAAAAGTCTCATCGCCGAACTCGACACCTATCACGGCGTCTCGCAAGAGATGCTCGACCAACGCACGATCCCAGGAGCAGAACATGAAAGTCAGCACCAAGGCCCGGATGAACCGGATGTTCACCAACGGCAATTGCCTCGACGTGGCGCTCGATCACGGCGTCTGCAATGAACCGGGGTTTCTCATCGGCCTGGAGGACATGCCACGTGTCATCGACACGCTGATCGCGGCAGGGCCCGATGCGCTGCAGCTCGCCTATGGCCAGGCCGATCTGCTGCAATCGCGACCGGACAAGGGCAAGCCGGCGCTGGTCATGCGCATCGACATGGGCAACCCTTACAATGCACAGCGCCACCGGGTGATGTGGTCGATGCTGCAGAACCATGACGAGCCGATCATCGGCGCGCTGGAAATGGATGCCGCCTGCGTCGTCGTCAATCTGTTCATGCTGCCCGACGAGCCGGAACTGTTTCGCCAATGCGTCGAAAACATCAGCAAGGTCCGCGCCGCCTGCCATCGCTACGGCATGCCGTTGATGATCGAGCCGCTGGTCATGCTGCCCAACGATATCAGGGGCGGCTACCAGGTCGACGGCGATGCGGAAAAGATCGTGACGCTGGTGCGTTTCGCCGCCGAAATGGGCGCCGACATCATCAAGGCCGACCCGACCGAGCACGCGGAAGATTTCCACCGCGTCGTCGAGGCGGCACGCGTGCCGGTGCTGGTGCGTGGCGGCGGCAAGGACGATCTCAAGACGGTGCTGGCAAAATCGTCAGCCCTGCTCAGACAAGGCGCCAAGGGGCTGGTCTATGGCCGCAACATCTATCAGCATGCCAATCCGAAGGCGGTAGTGAGTGCGTTGATGGCGATGATCCACAACGACGCCGGCGGCGAAGAGGCTTGGGACATCTACAACAATGGCTGATCAAGCCGCCTATCTGCTCGGCCTCGACGCCGGCAACACCATCATCAAGGCTGTGCTGTTCGATCATACCGGACGGCAGCTCGCCATGCATGCGGTCGCCGGCCGTTCGCACACGCCGGAGCCGGGCTATGTCGAGCGCGACCTCGGCGGCATGTGGGCCGATGCGCGCGACGCTATCCGCGCCTGCATCGCGCAGGCCGGCATCGATGCCCGCGGAATCGCCGCCATCGGTTGCGCCGGCCATGGCAACGGCCTTTATCTGGTCGACCGTGCCGGCGAACCGCTGATCGGCATCCAGTCGCTCGACACCCGCGCCGCCGGCATGGCGGCGGCCTTGGCGGCGCGAAATGCCGAAGCGCTGCACGCCATCTGCTTGCAAAAGCCATGGCCGGCGCAGACGCCGACCTTGCTGGCCTGGGTCAAGCAGCATGCGCCCGACCTTTATGCCGCGGCCGGCACAGCGATGCTGTGCAAGGATTTCATCACCTACCGCCTGACAGGGGAGCGGGGGAGCGACGTCTCCGACATGTCCGGTTGCGGCCTCGTCCGCATGCCCGAAGGCGTCTATGATTCCGAGCTTCTCGCGCTCTACGGCATCGAGGACGCGCAGGCCAAACTGCCTCGATTGCGCGAGAGCGCCGACATCGCCGGCGCGGTCACCGCGCAAGCGGCTGAAGAGACCGGACTGGCGGAAGGCACGCCGGTCATCGCCGGCTATTTCGACGTCGTCGCCAGCGCCATGGGAGCCGGCGTCGTGCGTCCCGGCGAAGCCTCTGTTATCGCCGGCACCTGGTCGGTCAATCAGGTCTTCTCCACCGCGCCGGTCGTCGACCCAGATGTTTTCATGGTGGCGCGCTTCGGTCCCGGCCGTTTCGTCAACATCGAATCCAGCGCTACATCGGCCGCCAATCTCGAATGGTATGTACGCGAACTCGTCGAGCGCGGTGCCCATTATGACGATCCGTTCGGCCACTGCAACGCGGCTGTCGGCGCGGTGACGCCAACCTGGGACGATCCGATGTTCCACCCGTTTCTCTACGGGTCGGGACAAGGGGCGGAGTTCCGCGCCGGCTTCTACGGCCTCGCCGGCTGGCATAGGGAAGGCCATATGCTGCGCGCGCTGTTCGAGGGCGTGATGTTCGAGCACCGGCGCCACATCAATGTTCTGAAGGACGCCGGTGTCAGCTTCGACAAAGCGGTCCTGTCCGGCGGCGGTTCGCGCAGCGAGCACTGGCCGCAGATCTTCGCCGACGGGCTTGGCGTGCCGATCACCGTCCCTGAAGCACGCGAGACCGGCGCACTTGGTGCGGCGATCGGCGCCGGGGTCGCGGCCGGCCTGTTCGCCGACTATGAGGCCGGCGTCGACGCCATGACCCGGTCAAGCGCCGCCTACCGTCCGAACCCGGCCATGCAGGACCATTACAACAGGCGTTATCGCGCCTATTGCGGCCTTGCCGATACGCTGCGATCGTTCTGGGCCGAACACGCCGCAGAACCGAGTAGAACACCGCCGAGTAAACCACCGCAATGACCCAACGGCTCGATGGCGACTACGACTACATCATTGTCGGCGCAGGCACCGCCGGCTGCGTGCTGGCCAATCGCCTGAGCGAAAACCCGGCGACGCGCGTGCTGCTGCTCGAGGCCGGCGGCAGCGACAATTATCACTGGGTGCATATCCCGGTCGGCTATCTCTATTGCATCGGCAATCCGCGCACCGACTGGATGATGAAGACTGCCCCCGAAGCCGGCCTGAACGGCCGCTCGCTGGTCTATCCCCGCGGCAAGGTGCTGGGCGGCTGCACCTCGGTCAACGGCATGATCTACATGCGCGGCCAGGCGGCGGACTACGATGGCTGGCGGCAGATGGGCAATGTCGGCTGGGGCTGGGACGATGTGCTGCCCTACTTCCTCAAATCCGAGGACCATCATGGCGGCAAGACCGAGCTGCATGGCTCCCGCGGCGAATGGAAAGTGGCGCGGCAACGCCTGTCGTGGCCGATCCTGAACACCGTGCAGGAGGCGGCCAAGGAATTCGGCATCATGCCGCGCGAGGATTTTAACGACGGCGACAATGAGGGGTCCGGCTTCTTCGAAGTCAACCAGAGCAAGGGCGTGCGCTGGAACACAGCCAAGGCATTCTTGCGCCCGGCGCTGCGACGGCCGAACCTCAGGCTGGTCGTCAACGCGCATGTCGAGACGGTGTTGTTCGAGGGCAAGCGTGCTATCGGCGTTTGTTATCGCGTCGGCGGCCAAACCATCGAGGCAAAGGCCAGGAGCGAGGTGCTGCTGACCGCCGGCTCGATCAACACGCCGAAACTGCTGGAGCTTTCCGGGGTCGGCGAGCCGGATCGCCTCGCCGCGCTCGGCATCGATGTGGTTCACGCCAGCCCCGATGTCGGCGAGAACCTTCAGGACCATCTGCAGATCCGCACTGTCTACAAAGTGTCGTCGGCGCTGACGCTCAACACGCTAGCCAACAGCCTGAGCGGCAAGGCGAAGATCGCGCTGCAATATGCCTTTGGCCGCTCGGGACCGATGTCGATGGCGCCGAGCCAGTTCGGCATGTTCTCGAAATCCGATCCGTCGATGGCGACGCCGGACCTGGAGTACCACGTCCAGCCCTTGTCTACCGACCGGCTGGGCGACCCGCTGCACCCGTTCCCGGCAATCACCATGTCGGTCTGCAATCTGCGGCCCGAGAGCGTCGGCTCGGTGCACGCTACGACGCGCGAGCTGGCCGTGCAGCCGGAGATCCGGCTGAACTACCTCTCTACGGCGCGCGACCGCGAGATCGCGCTGCGTTCGGTGCGCCAGGCGCGCAGCATCATGACCGCCAAGGCTCTTGCCGGCTTCCATCCGGAAGAAATCCTGCCTGGTCTCGCCCACCAGTCGGACGAGGACCTGCTGCACCAGATCGGCTCGATCGCCACGACCATCTTCCACCCGGTCGGCACCTGCCGGATGGGTGTCGACGACCGCGCCGTCGTCAGCCCGGACCTGCGCGTGACCGGTGTCGAGGGCCTGCGCGTCGTCGACGCCTCGATCATGCCGCGCATCGTCTCCGGCAACACCGCCTCGCCAGTGGTGATGATCGCCGAGAAGGCGGCGGATATGATCCGCCGGCCTGCATAGATGTGTGGGGGAGCGGGGGCTAGTTTAAGACCCCGGCACGTCGTAGATCGCCCTGACTTCGACGGTGCCGATTTCGGCCAGCGGAATTTTGCCGGCGATCTCCAGCGCCTGTTCGAGAGTGTCGGCTTCGATCATGACGAAACCAAGCAACTGCTCCTTGGTTTCGGCAAACGGACCGTCAGTGATCAGCCGCTTGCCTTGGCGCCGCCGCACCGTCTTCGACGTCTTCACCGATTGCAGCGCCTGCGCGATGATCAGCTTGCCTTGCTGGTCCAATGACCGATCATAGGCCATCGAATCGGCGTCGAGCTTGGCCAAACGCTCCGGCGTCATGGCATGGAGGTCCTTTTCCTCGCCGTAGACCAGACAGACATATTTCATTTCCAGCTCCCTTGCTGTGACGAAGCATATGCGATCACGGCGCCGGCGGCATCCCTGCCGGCAGCAGCGTGGTCGAGCACGCAGACCGCAATGCCGATCACGGCGACCGCAGCAAGCAGCCGGCCGAAGCCGGAAGGTCGCGAGCACTCGATCTCGTGTAGACGCGCGCTTTTGTCGGCGTCGTTCCAATGGGCAGAAAACAGATTGTTCATCTTGGATCTCCATCCGCCACGAGAATCCGTGGACGCTCGCAGGACGGCCGGCGCCGATGCAAGTCGACATTTTTGCACGCACATTTTTTCAGAAGAATTTGCAGGGCACGCCGGCGTCGCATCAGGCCGAAACAGCGCGGTGGTCTTCCCCTGCCGACGCGCTATAGTTGGAGGGAACGCCGCGTGGCCGGCGCTGTCGCTGTAATCAAGGAGAATCTTATGGACCGCACCGCAAACGCCGTCTGGAAAGGCAATCTGAAGGAGGGCACGGGCACGCTCGACAGCCAGAGCGGCACCTTGAAGGGCACGCCCTATTCGTTCAAGGCTCGCTTCGAGGACGAGAGCGGCAAATCCGGCACCAATCCCGAAGAGTTGATCGCGGCGGCACACGCCGGCTGCTACGCCATGCAGCTGTCGCATTTCCTGGCCGAGAACGGCACGCCCGCCACCGAGCTCGACGCCAAGGCGGTGGTGACGCTGGTGCCCGGCACCGGCATCACCGGCAGCGCCATCACCCTGATCGGCAAGGTGCCGGGCATTGATGCGGCGAAGTTCAAGGAACTGGCCGAGAAGGCCAAGGCGGAGTGCCCGGTTTCGAAGGCGCTGGGGGCCATCGCAGTGTCGCTCGACGCGAAGCTGGGGTGAAATGAAGGATTCGAAGTGAGAAACGCCGGCTTAACGCCGGCGTTTGCATTTTCCGAGGCCAGCGATCCGTCGCGCCAACGCTCCGGTGATAGTTAAGCCCCCAGCGCATCAAGCCGGGCACGAAGGGCTGCGACTTCCTGCTCCAGAGCCTCCAATCTCGCTTCTAGGTCGGAAGCAGGCAAGGCCGGCGCACTCCGCTGCACCGATAGCGCCGCGACGTCCACCGGTCCTGCGAGCAGATGCACAAAACGGTCCTCGCGCTGCCCCGGCCCGCGCGGTATTTCCTGGACGAGCGGTGGGCGGCGGCCGATCAGCATGTCGAGTTCAGCGCGCAGGTCTTCGATCGACGAAAACCGCGCCATGCGCTCAGCTCGCGCCAGCAGCTCATGCACCGTCTGCGGACCGCGCAGCAAAAGCAGGCCGATCACCGCGGTCTGCGGCCTCGTCAGCGAGAAGCGCTGCGCCATCTGATGCTCATAGCGCTCGACGCGCGAGCCGAACATCTGCCGCACCAGCCCCTTCTGCTCGAGCAACTTCAGCGTCCGATGCACCTCTGTCGGCTCGAGCGCCATGACAGGCTCGCGCGCCGTCTTCTGGTTGGCGGCTGCAAGTGCTGCATTCAGCGTCAGCGGATAGACATCCGGCGTCAGCTCCTTCTTCTCGATCAGGCAGCCGAGCACACGGGCTTCGACGGGATTGAGGATTGGAAGGTCTTCGCTCATTGGTTTGAGTATCCTTTCTAGCGCCGGCGAGACAGCGCCCCCCTTTGTCCTACCGGACATCTCCCCACGCGGGGGGAGATCGGCAGCTTCGCCGACAGCGCGCCATCCTTCAACCTTGACGGCCAATCTCCCCACCCGTGGGGGAGATGTCCGGTAGGACAAAGGGGGGCGCGAAGGATCGCCGCGTTCGAGATTGCCGCGAGCGAACTCGCCTCAACTAAACCCGCCGCTCCACCATCATCTTCTTGATCTCGGCAATCGCCTTGGCCGGGTTGAGCCCCTTCGGGCAGGTCTGGGCGCAGTTCATGATGGTGTGGCAGCGGTAGAGCCGGAACGGGTCTTCGAGATCGTCGAGCCGTTCGCCCGTGGCTTCGTCGCGGCTGTCGATCAGCCAGCGATAGGCCTGCAGCAGCGTCGCCGGGCCGAGATAGCGGTCGCCGTTCCACCAATAGCTCGGGCACGAGGTCGAGCAGCAGGCGCACAGGATGCACTCGTAGAGCCCGTCGAGCTTCTCGCGGTCCTCATGGCTCTGCAGCCATTCCTTGGCCGGCTCCGGCGACACTGTCTTCAGCCAAGGCTGGATCGAGGCGTGCTGGGCGTAGAAATTGGTGAGGTCGGGCACCAGGTCCTTGACCACCTGCATATGCGGCAGCGGGTAGACCTTGACGGCGCCGGAAATATCGTCGCAGCCCTTGGTGCAGGCCAGCGTGTTGGAGCCATCGATGTTCATGGCGCAGGAGCCGCAAATGCCTTCGCGGCAGGAGCGGCGCAACGCCAGCGCCGGGTCGATCTTGTTCTTGATCCAGAGCAGCGCATCGAGCACCATCGGCCCACAATCGTCCATGTCGACGAAATAGGTGTCGATGCGCGGGTTCTCGTCATCGTCGGGCGACCAGCGGTAGATGCGGTATTCCCTGAGGTTGGTGGCGCCCTGCGGCTTCGGCCAGGTCTTGCCCGGCTGCACCTTTGAGTTCTTGGGAAGCGTGAGTTCGACCATTACCTCTGGTCCTTTCGGATGACGAGCTTCGGCACCATGGTCAGTACACCCTGGCCTTCGGCGCGATCTTGGCAAGGCTGATGCCGCCATCCTTTTCCGCCAACAGCGGCTCGGTGTGCACGGGACGATAGCTGAGGCTCACCTGGCCGTCCTCGCTTAGCCGGGCCAGCGTATGCTTGCGCCAGACAATGTCGTCGCGGGCCGAGAAATCTTCGCGCGCATGCGCGCCGCGGCTCTCCTTGCGCGCCTCGGCGCCGTAGACCGTGGTGATGGCGTTGGCCATCAGATTTTCCAGCTCCAGCGTCTCGACCAGATCGGAATTCCAGATCATCGAACGGTCGGAGACTTTCAGGTCCTTGAGCTCGGTCCATATCTGCGAAATGCGCTTGCAGCCGTTTTCGAGCGACTCCTGTGTGCGGAACACGGCGGCGTCTTCCTGCATCGCCTTCTGCATTTTCTCACGCAGAACAGCGGTTGGCGTCGAGCCATTGGCGTGGCGCAGCCGGTCGAAGCGGTCCATGATGTTTTCGACCGAGGCTTCGTTGGGCGAAGGGATAGCCGAATTACGGTCGATGACCTGGCCGGCGCGGATTGCGGCGGCGCGGCCGAACACCACCAGATCGATCAACGAGTTCGAGCCCAGCCGGTTGGCGCCGTGCACGGAGGCACAGCCGGCCTCGCCGACCGCCATCAGCCCGGGTGACACCCGGTCAGGATTCTCGACCGTCGGGTTCAGCACCTCGCCCCAGTAATTGGTCGGCACGCCGCCCATATTGTAGTGCACCGTCGGCAGCACCGGGATCGGCTCCTTGGTCAGGTCGACGCCGGCGAAAATCCTGGCCGATTCCGAAATGCCCGGCAGCCGCTCATGCAGCACGGCCGGATCGAGATGGTCGAGATGCAGGAAAATATGGTCCTTGTTCTTGCCGACCCCGCGGCCTTCGCGGATCTCCAGCGTCATGCAACGCGAGACGACGTCGCGCGAGGCCAGGTCCTTGGCCGACGGCGCGTAGCGTTCCATGAAGCGCTCGCCCTCGGAATTGACGAGATAGCCGCCCTCGCCCCGCGCGCCTTCGGTGATCAGGCAGCCGGCGCCGTATATGCCTGTCGGATGGAACTGCACGAACTCCATGTCCTGCAGCGGGAAGCCCGCCCGTGCCGCCATGCCGCCGCCGTCGCCTGTACAGGTGTGCGCCGACGTCGCCGAGAAATAGGCGCGGCCATATCCGCCGGTCGCCAGCACCACCATCTTGGCGGAGAAGCGATGGATGGTGCCGTCGTCGAGGTTCCAGGCGACGACGCCGGTGCAGGTGCCGTCCGGCTCCATGATCAGGTCGAGCGCAAAATACTCGATGAAGAACTGCGCATTGTTCTTCAGCGACTGGCCGTAGAGCGTGTGCAGGATGGCGTGACCGGTGCGGTCGGCGGCGGCACAGGTGCGCTGCACCGGCGGGCCGTCGCCATAATTCATCATGTGGCCGCCGAACGGCCGCTGGTAGATCTTGCCCTCTTCGGTGCGCGAGAACGGCACGCCGTAATGCTCGAGCTCGTAGACCGCCGCCGGTGCCTCGCGCACCAGATATTCCATGGCGTCGACGTCGCCCAGCCAGTCCGAACCCTTGACGGTGTCGTACATGTGCCACTGCCAGGAGTCCGGACCCATGTTGGACAGCGACGCGGCAATGCCGCCTTGTGCCGCTACCGTGTGCGAGCGGGTCGGGAACACTTTGGTGATGCAGGCCGTGCGCAGGCCCTGCTCGGCCATGCCGAGCGTGGCGCGCAGGCCGGCGCCGCCGGCGCCGACGACGACCACGTCGAACTTGTGGTCGACAAAGGTATAGCCGGTGGCCGATTTCGCGTCCTTGGCCAAATCAGCCTCCGAATGCCAGTTTGAGCAGGGCGAAGATCGAGGCGACGCCGACCGCTATGGTGAAAAACGTGCTGAGTGCGATCAGCGCCAGCTTCATGCCTTCGGCATGCACGTAATCCTCGATAATGACCTGCATGCCGACACGCATATGGGTGAGACCGGAAACGAGCACCAGCGCCAACACCAGCGCCACGAACGGACTGGCGAGCGCCGCCCGCACCTCGGCGAAGCCGGCGCCATTGAGCGCGATCAGGAACCCGACGAAGAACAGTATCAGGGGGATGTTGGCAATGGCCGTCAGCCGCTGTCGCCAGAAATGCCCGGTGCCTTCGCGGACCGAGCCCAGACCGCGGACCTTGGCCAGCGGCGTGCGCATATCGTTGTTGTTCGTGCCGCTCATCACAAGGTTCCCCGCGCCACGTAGCCGGCGACCCAGATCAGCAGCGTGAGCAGGATGGAACCGGCGAGGGTCGCCCAGGCGATCTTCGATGCCGTGTGTTTCTCCAGCCCGGCGCCGGTGTCCCAGACGAGATGGCGCACGCCGCCCAGCATGTGGTGCATCAGCGCCCAGGTGTAGCCGAACAGGATGAGCCGGCCGAGCCAGGTGCCGAAGGCCCAGTTGATCCAATCGAAAGCGCCTTGCGAACTCGCCGCCGCCATCAGCCACGCGGCGACCAGCAGCGTGCCGAAATACAGCGCCCCGCCAGTGATGCGATGAATGATCGACATCGTCATGGTGATCGGTGGGCGGTAAATCGTCAGGTGCGGCGAGAGCGGCCGTTCACGTCTGGCGGTTCGGGTGGCTGGTGATTTGCTCATGGCTGCCCCAGTTCGATGTCCGGAGCCGCGGTGGAAAGCGGCACTTACCGCCTCGATATATGACTTCAGACAGCCGGTTTCTAATGCTCTTTTTGCACCGCGTCAAAGCCGGAAAATCGTTTTGAAAACGTCATTTAGTCTGACAAAAGGCTGCTGTTTCGCTTCAATCGATTTGGCCACCGTCGAAAGCCGGCGCACCGTTCGCTGCAGTGCGGCATTTCCTTTGCAATCGACGCTAGGCTATCGTTTGCAGGTCTGTGGTGTCGAGCCCCTCTTCATCACCAGCGCCTCGCGCGCGTCGATCACGATTGCGTCATGCGACGCGGCTTCCTGGTAGCGGCTGGACTGGTTGGCGGGTGATGCGGCAAACTCCTCGGTCGTGCCATCGGGCCTGACAACGCGCAACGCCGTGCCGAGGTTCTGGATGGTGATCATGCCGCCATTGCCGCATCTGTAAGTTGCCGTGCCGACAGCAGACCGCGGCGCGGTAAGGTCGGTGACGATCTTGGCTGAAGGTGCGGCAGGCGCTGTCGGAGCCGTTGCGGAAGCCGGGGGCGCCACAGGTGCGGCGGACTGCTGAGCCGGCACGGGCGCGACAGTGGGTGGTACGGTATTCACCGCCGTCGGCGCGCCGTTCTGCGGCACGCAGGCTGCGGCAGTCAGCAAGGGGATCGACAACAGCGTCACCCGAAACGTCCGGCGTAACGCCATATGCTGTCCTCCTGCGCGGCTAACTAGCCGCGATGTTCCACCAAGATCAAGCTCACCCGACGTCAGCGTAGTTGTGTGCGTCGCGGCCGATGGTGCGGGCAAGCATGGCCGAATGATGACGCCCGGGTTTTCCATCCCGTCGGATATTAACCATGTTTGGCGAGAGATCGCCGCCGGATGCGCCTGCCCTCTTAACAAAGGTTAAGAAAAGGTTAATTTCCGATTCGATCGGGTCCACAGCTGAGAGGACACCATGCTTTCGAATTCAGGAAGAGCGCGCCTTGCGGCGCTTGTGCTGGCGACAGCCAGTCTCGGCTTCGCCGCCCCGGCAATGGCCTGGTCGCGCCATCATGACCGTGTCTATGCCGATTCCCTGGGCAATCTCGTCATCGACAGCGCCGCCGGCTACAAGCGCATCATTGTCGGCCAAGGCAGGCTGGCCAAGAAATTGTCCGACTACACCAGCGCCGGTCAGCCGGAAGCGGAACCGGAAGTCCTTTATGAAGACGAGGCGGATCACATCTCCAGGCGTGGCTGCTACCAGCCGCCGGTGTTCGTGAAGGGCCGCTCCTATATGTACGGCCTCTCCGACGGCGAAATGCCCAACCTCAGCCCTTGCCGCTGATGATCCGGCACGGCCGAGAGGCCGTTTAAGCGAGACGCTAACCGACGCTGCCTGTATCCGGGATGAACACCGTTTCGGCCCGCTCATAGGAAAGCCGCACGCTGTCGCGGCCGTTCTTCTTGGCCTTGTAGAGCGCTTCGTCGGCGCGCCGCATCAGCGGCTCCAGCCCTTCGTCGCCGGTGCGCGCCGCGACGCCGAAGCTCGCGGTCACCCTGGTGCCCGGCGGCAACCCGTCGACACTGCCGGCCGAATAGTGCGTGCGCACGGCTTCGGCAAACAGCCGCGCCGTGGCAAGATCGCTCAGCGACAGAAGCACGGCGAACTCCTCGCCGCCGATGCGGCCGGCAACCGCACGCGTGCCGGCGGCCGCGCGAAGCTTGGCGGCGAAGTCGGCGATCACCTGGTCGCCCGCGGCATGTCCATATTTGTCGTTGAGCGCCTTGAAGTGATCGAGATCGGCCAGCACCAGCGCGACCGGCACCTTGGCGGCGGCGCAGTGTTGCAGCACCAGCAAGGCGCGCTCCTCGAAACCCCTGCGGTTGAGCAGGCCAGACAGCGGGTCGGTGTGCGTCTCGGTCTTCAGCGCCTTCATCACGTCGAGCGCAGCTGCCGAGAACAGGCAGAGCGCGATCAGCAACGACAGCAGCGCGTGCGTCAAAAGCGCCGTCGTCCAGTAGGACGAGCCATAAAACCCGTCATAGCTGGTGAACGGCCCGTGCGAGATGACGACGAGCAGCGTGCGGCCGATGAAGTTCAGCCCGGACAGCAGCGACAGTACGAACAGGATTTTTTCCGTCGGGCCGTTCTTGCGCACGGCGCGCAGCTCGGCGGCGACCAGCAGGCTGAGGCCGCCAAAGCCGAAATTGATCGACAGGATGCGCCAAGTTAAGTCCGGCTGGACGAACAGGAACCAGCAGAATGCGACTATCCCGCCACCCGCCAGAATGCCGATCGCGATATAGGGCACGCGCCTGCCGTAGCGCGAGATGATCGCACCGACGAGGCAGCAGGCGGCGAGCGTGAAGCAGAGGTTGGAGACCAGCTTGGTCAGCACCATGCCGCCGGGCAGCGTGAAATACTGCAGCAGGAAGCCGGGCGCGGACACGCAATAGCTCGTGCCGAGCACAGCCAGATAGGGCCGGTGGCGCTGGTAGAACCACAGCACGAGGAACGCCGCGCCGAGCGCCAGCGCGATCGTCGGATTGAGCAGCGCTATGAACAGGCCGGTGTCCAAAGGACGGTGACTTCCCCGCTTGACGTCAGGGAAGACCTTAGAGCGCAAGCCCCAACAAGCGGTTAAGCCGGGACGAATATGCAAGTCGCCACTCATGAAGCTGCTGCACGGAACCGGGACCTGAGGCAGGCGTTTCGTGACAGCAATCAAGGAGAAGTTATTCATGGCCGACACGATCACGCTGACCGACCACGAAGCAATTCGCTCATGGGCCGCAGGGCGCGCCGGATTTCCGGCGATCGTCGATGTATCGCCCGAAACCGGAACGCAGCCGTTGCTGAGGCTCGTCTTCGGCCAGCACGCCTATCAGGACCAGGATCAGCCTGAACGCCCGGTCAACGCAGGCGGCTACGAGCTGGTCGAATGGGACGAGTGGTTCAAGATCTTCGACGAGCGCGAACTGGCGCTGGTGGTCGCGGCCGACGAACCCGGCAGCCGGGAGGAATTTCATGAAATCATCCGGCGTGCCGGCTAGGGCATATACCCCAAGGGTCTTAGAGCGGCGCGCTTTAAACAAAACCCCGAACGGTTTTGCCGTTCGGGGTTTTGCATACGCTCAGATCAGGCTTGAACCAGTCTGCGCTATTTCCAGTCGCGGATGTCGACGAAATGGCCGGCGATCGCCGCCGCCGCCGCCATGGCCGGCGATACCAGATGGGTGCGGCCCTTGAAGCCCTGCCGGCCTTCGAAATTGCGGTTCGAGGTCGAGGCGCAGCGCTCATGCGGCTTCAGCCGGTCGTCGTTCATGGCCAGGCACATCGAGCAGCCCGGCTCGCGCCAGTCGAAACCGGCGGCAATGAAGATCTTGTCGAGACCCTCGGCCTCCGCCTGTTCCTTGACCAGACCGGAGCCCGGCACGATCATCGCATCGACATGCGCACTCACCGTCTTGCCTTCGACCACCTTGGCCACCGCACGCAGATCCTCGATGCGGCCATTGGTGCAGGAGCCGATGAAGACGCGGTCGAGCGTGATGTCGGTGATCTTCGTGCCCGGCGTCAGCCCCATATAGTCGAGCGCGCGGATCTTTGACGTCCGCTTGTTCTCGTCCGTGATCTCTTCCGGATTGGGAACGACGCCCTGCACCGAAACGACGTCCTCGGGCGAGGAACCCCAGGAGACGATCGGCGGCAGCTTGGCCGCGTCGAGCACGATCACCTTGTCGAAATGCGCGCCCTCGTCGGACTGCAGCGTCTTCCAGTATTCGAGCGCGGCGTCCCACGACGCGCCCTTCGGCGCGCGCGGCTTGCCCTTGACATAGGCGAAGGTGGTTTCGTCGGCCGCGATCAGGCCGGCGCGCGCGCCGCCCTCGATCGACATGTTGCAGATTGTCATGCGGCCTTCCATCGACAGCGCGCGGATCGCCTCGCCGGCATATTCGATGACATAGCCGGTGCCGCCGGCGGTGCCGATCTCGCCGATGATGGCCAAGATGATGTCCTTGGCGGTGACGCCTTCCGGTAACTGGCCATCGACACGCACCAGCATGTTCTTGGCCTTGCGCTGGATCAGCGTCTGGGTCGCCAGCACATGCTCGACCTCGGAGGTGCCGATGCCATGTGCCAATGCGCCGAAGGCGCCATGCGTCGAGGTGTGGCTGTCGCCGCAGACAATGGTCATGCCAGGCAGCGTGAAGCCCTGCTCCGGCCCGATGATGTGGACGATGCCCTGGCGGATATCGTTTTCGGAGTAATATTCGACGCCGAAATCCCTAGCGTTCTTGGCCAAGGCCTCGACCTGGATGCGGCTTTCCTCGTTCTTGATGCCGAACTTGCGCTCGGGCGAGGTCGAGACATTGTGATCGACCACGGCCAGCGTCTTTTCCGGATGCCGGACTTTTCTGCCGGTCATGCGCAGACCTTCGAAGGCCTGCGGGCTGGTCACTTCATGGACGAGATGGCGGTCGATGTAGAGCAGACAGGTGCCATCATCCTGGCGGTCGACGACATGGTCGTCGAAAATCTTGTCGTAGAGGGTGCGCGGTGCGCTCATGTGCGTAAATCCGTCGATTTGCAAAAAGGGGAAGGGCAGACGCGCGAAGCCTTCGGCGCGGCGAAAGCGGCTTAGCTAAGTCGGCTGGTGAGCGCGCCGGAAATGCGCGAAGAGAAACGCGACGGCAGGCGTTTTCTGTCCTGCAGCACGAAACCCTTATAGGCCGGATCGCCAAAAAGCTCTTCCATGGCGTGGCTCATACCAATGTTTTGGCTTTTCGGCAATTGCGGCGTGTTTTCCCTTCTCCCCTTGTTGTGGGAGAAGGCGAAGAGGGCGGCGCTCAAACCACCTCGAATACGAAAGTCTTCACCAGCGCGTCCGGCTCGGCGATCGCATAGCAGCGGAACCATGGGCTTTGCTCGACCGGCTGCCATTTCCCGGCCCGTTCCAACCCGTCGAACACGGCCTGGAAGCCACCGCTGTCGAACACCTGGTCGCGCACGGTGAAGATAGCGTGGCCGCCTTTCCTGGTGATGCGGACAAGCTCGTGCAGGCCGGACGCCGGCGCATGGCTGATGGTGAACACGCCAGTCGAGAAGAAGGCGCGGAAATGCCCGTCTGGCCAGGGCAGCGGCCCGCCGAGCATTGCCTGCTTCAGATCGCCATAGGCATTGCGGCTGCCGGCGATCTTCAGCATGTCGTCGGAGAGGTCGAGCCCGGCAATGTCGTGATAACCCAGCGCCTTCAATGACGGGCCCGACAGGCCGGTGCCGCAGCCGGCGTCGAGCAGCGGGCCTTCACCCACCTTCACATGGCGCGCCACCCAGGCGGTGATCAGGAACGGCAGCAGATAGCCGAGCGAAGCGGTCTCGCCGTCATAGGTCGCGGCCCAGTCTGCATAGGCCTTGGCCAGCCCTTCCGGCGTGTCGGCCGAATAGACGGTACCCAGCGCCGCATTGGCCTTGTCGATCGTCATCGCCTGCATCCTCCGGAATCCTGTCCTCCGCGATCGTAGCCGTGCCCGCGTCGGACTTCTATTCCTGCTGCGCCCGCCGCAGTCGTTGCTCCAGCCCCCGCAGCGCCAGCGACAGGCTGACGGTGAGGATGAGATAGATATAGGCGACGATCGTATAGGTCTCGAAGAAGCGGAACGAGCCGGCGGCGTAGATCTTGCCCATCTGCGTGATGTCGGCGACGCCGAGCACCGAGACCAGCGAGGAATCCTTGACCATGGCGACGAAGTCATTGCCGAGCGGCGGCAGGATGGTGCGGATCGCCTGTGGGAAGACGATCAGCCGGAAGCGCTGCGTGCGCGTCAGCCCGAGCGCCTTGGCAGCCTCGATCTGGCCTTTCTCGACCGACTGGATGCCCGCGCGAAAAACCTCGGAGATGAAGGCGGAATAACCGATGGTCAGCGCCATGATTGCACGCCACAACAGCGACACGTCGCGCACCAAAAGCTCGCCGAGATAGCCGGCGTTTTGCAGCGGCGCGGTCAGCGCATTCCACGCAGCCACGAAGGCCGGCGCGCCGGCGAAGGCGATCCAGAACAACAGCACCAGGATCGGCACGCCGCGGATGATTTCGACATAGAAACGAGCGATCTGCCTGAGCCAACGCGACCCCGACAACCCCATCAGCGCAACGCCGAGCCCGGTGGCGGAAGCCAGCGCGAAGGCGACCACGGTGACAAGAATGGTGATGCCGATGCCTTTGGCGACGGTGGCAAAAACCTGGGCGTAGAGATCGCTGGCGGCAATGGAGAGCGCAGCGACGACGGCGAGCGCGATCGCGGCGGCAAGCCACCAGGGGAAATCGGATTTGAGAGTCGAAGCGGGGGGCGTGGCCATCAGGGCGCTTCACCCTCCCCCTTGTGGGGAGGGTCGGCGAACAAGCTTTGCATCGCAAAGCTGGTGAGCCGGGGTGGGGGTCGTGACAAAGCGCCGGCGCTGGCACCCCCACCCCGCTCCGCTTCGCGGATCGACCCTCCCCACAAGGGGGAGGGTAAGGAGTCGGACATCACTGCCCCATCTTGTAGTCGAGAAACCACTTCTTGTTCAGCGCCTCGATCGTGCCGTCGGCCTTCAGCGCCGCGATCGCCGCGTTGACCGGCTTCACCAGATCCGAGCCCTTCGGGAAGATGAAGCCAAAATCCTCGGTGCCGAGCGGGCCGCCGATCAGCTTGAGCTTGCCGCCGGAGGCATCGACATAGCCTTTGCCGGCGGTGCCGTCGGTCAGGACGACATCGACGTCGCCGGATTTCAGTGCCTGCACCGAAGCGCCGAAGGTCTCGAACTGCTTGATGCGCGGGTTCTGCTCATTGCCGTCGAGCACGCTGTAGACGGCGGTGTAGAACGGCGTCGTTCCGGCCTGCGCGCCGATCAACCCGTCCTTGAAGGCGGCGAAGGTCTTGGCGTCGGTGAAGCGGCTTTCATCGGCGCGCACCAGCATGAACTGCTCCGAACGCATATAGGGGTCGGAGAAATCGACCTTCTCCTTTCGGTCGTCCTTGATGGTGATGCCGGTCATGCCAATGTTGTACTGGTTGTCGGAAACCGCCTGGATCATCGCGTCCCAGGAGGTGTTCTGGTACTCCACCTTGAAGTTCAGCCGCTTGGCGATTTCGTCCATCGCGTCATACTCCCAGCCGATCTGCTTGCCGGTCTTGGCGTCGATGAACTGCAGCGGCGGATAGGCGTTTTCCGTCACCACCACGACCTTCTTGCCGCCGAGATCGGGCAGCGCATCGGCCGCCCATGCAGCGACGGGCGCGAGGAAACAGGCCGCGAGGGCGGCCAGCAGCAGCTTCGATTTGGTCATGACACGCTCCAGGATGAGAAGCCCGCTTGCAGCCGGGCTCGCATGAAAATCCAGGCGCGACTTTAGCCGTCCGCAGACGGCTTGCAAGCCGGTCCGGTGCTCAGCGTCCGGTGAAAGCGGATTCCAATGCCTTCAACCAACGCGGTTTTAGAACGCCCCGTGGTCGGAATTTATTCCGTGATTGCGCCGCCGGCAAACCAGGCCCCTCCTGGACACGGGAACCCGTCAGATGACGGATCAGGATGGTGACGTCGCCTCACGCAGCTTGGCGACAAATCCGGTCAAGGTCCGGTGCAGCGACTTCAGCTCCTCGACTTCCAGCGGCATGGCGCAGGCAAGGCCTGCGGATACGTCCTTGATGCGGGCGCGCAGCGCCTGGCCCTTGGCAGTCGGTTCGACCAGCACGCGGCGCTCGTCGGCCGGATCGCGACGGCGGGTGACGAGACCAGCCGCTTCCATCCGCTTGAGCAGAGGCGTCAATGTCGCCGAATCCAGCCCCAGCGCCTCGCCGAGTTCGCCGACCGTGCTCGGCGCATGCTGCCACAGCGCCAGCATCGCCAAATATTGCGGATAGGTCAGGCCGAGCGGGTCAAGCAGCGGCCGATAGAGCTTGGTCATCAGCCCGCTCGCCGAATAGAGCGCGAAGCAGAGCTGCTGGTCGAGGCGCGGAACGGCGATCCTCCCGGCGGTGTCCGCCGGGACTTCGCTGGCCCTGGTTTCGGTCTTCGTCGTCATGCTGCCTTTGCCGGAAGCGCCACGGTCGAAAGCGCCACCTCGACATTGCCTTTGATCGCATTGGAATAGGGGCAAATCTGATGCGCGGCCGATACAAGCGCTTCCGCCGCCGCCTGATCAAGGCCTTTGGTCTCGGCGGCCAGTGCGACACCAAGTTTGAAGCCTTCACCATTGGGAAGCAGGCTGACGGTGGCGCTCACCGCCGCATCGTCCAGCGGCAGCTTCTGCTTGCGTGCGACGAAGCGGATGGCGCTTTCGAAGCAGGCGGCATAGCCGACCGCGAACAGCTGCTCGGGATTGGTGGCGCCACCCTGTCCGCCGAGCTCCTTCGGCAAAGCGAGGTCGACCTTCAGCAGGCCGTCGCTGGTCTCGCCGTGGCCGGCGCGGCCGCCGGTGACGCGAGCCTGTGTGGTGTAGAGTGCCATGTCAGTTCTCCATTTTATTTGTACACTATCATTTAGTGTACAAGATAATTCGAGTCAACAGCCATGGCCAAACTCTCGGCCGGCAATCGTTCACAGTCTGGTGAAACGAAAAAAGGCGGCCGAAGCCGCCTTTTCAAAATCCTTGGACCAGGTTTATTCGGCCGGGGTCGCTTCCGCCGCCTTTGCAGCCTCGTCGGCGGCCTTGGCGGCTTCGTCGACGGCCTTCTTCTCGGCGGCTTCCTTGGCGGCCGTCTCGGCGGCCAGCGCCTGGGCAGCGGCAACCTTCTCAGCTTCGATGCGGGCCTTCTCGGCGTTCAGCGCGTCGCGTTCCTCATCGTTCAGCTTGCGGGCGCGCACGCCGGTGTTTTCCGAAATACGGGCCGACTTGCCGCGACGGTCGCGCAAATAATAGAGCTTGGCGCGGCGCACCTTGCCGCGGCGCACGATCTCGACGCCTTCGACCATCGGCGAGTAGACCGGGAAAACGCGCTCGACGCCTTCGCCGTAGGAGATCTTGCGGACGGTGAAATTTTCCTGGAAGCCGGCGCCGGCGCGGGCGATGACGACGCCCTCATAGGCCTGGACGCGGGTGCGGGTGCCTTCGGTCACGCGGACCTGGACGCGCACGGTGTCGCCGGGCTGAAACTCGGGAAGCTTGCGCTTGGCTTCGATCTTGGCGGCCTGTTCGGCCTCGAGCTGACGGATGATATCCATCTCAAAAGTCCACTTCTTGTTCTTCCGACAGTCAGAGCGTCCGACACTCGCCTTGCAGTTCCTATGACCGCTTGGCTATGCCCTTTGTCCCCGAGACATCTTGTCTTCGAAACATTGGGCAGGGGCGACTACACCGTCATTGTTGACGGGTCCGGGAGATTTTTCTCGCCAGTACGGGCGGGCACATACAGCTATTTCACTGACTTGTCACGCCTTGGCCCTGTCTTTTTTGGTCGCATGCCACCACGCAATCGTCCAGTGCGGGGTTGCGCCGACCCTTCAAGCTTCCTAATCCGGGGGCAGCACTCTTGTCCGGCGGCCTCACAATGTCTGCTTTCGACGCAGTCCTGCTCTTCCTCGCGGGTTTTCTGTCAGGCGCCGTCAACGCCGTTGCCGGCGGCGGCACCTTCATAACCTTCGGCGCCATGACGCTGGCCGGCCTGCCGCCGATCGTCGCCAACGCCACGTCCTCGGTAACGCAGTTTCCCGGTTACATCACCTCGACGCTGGCTTACTGGACCGACATCAAGCATTTCTGGCGCGGCGCGCTGCTGCTTTGCCTGATCTCGGCTTTGGGCGCGCTGGCTGGTGCGCTCATCCTGCTGGCGCTCTCAAATCCGTCGTTCCGCGCCCTCGTGCCGTGGCTGCTGCTGGCCGCAACCGCCTTGTTCGCCGCCGGGCCGTGGCTGAAACCAACGCCGAAGCCTGGGCATGAAGCCACGGTCGGCTCGCTGGCCGGTTCGCTGGCGCAGTTCGCTACCGCCATCTATGGCGGCTTCTTCGGCGCCGGCATGGGCGTCATGATGCTGGCGACGCTCGGCCTGACGCAATCCGGCGACTATCACCGGCTGAACGCGCTGAAGAACATGCTGGCCGTGGTCATCGCCGCCGTTGCCATACTGGTCTTCGTTTCCGGCGGCGTCGTCGCCTGGCCGCAGGCGATTGTCATGATCCCCGGCGGCGCGCTCGGCGGCTATGCCGGTGTCTGGATCGCCAAGCGCGTGCCGCAGAACGCCGTGCGCGGCTTCGTCATCGCCGTCGGCCTGTTTCTGGCCGTCTACTATTTTGCCAAGGGCTGAGCGGCGAGCAAATCCGGCCGGCGCTCCCTGGTCAGCTTCTCGGACTCGGCGCGCCGCCACGCGGCGATCTTCTTGTGATTACCGGAGACCAGCACGTCGGGGATGGGGCGGCCTTCGAACTCCTGTGGCCGCGTGTAATGCGGGTGTTCGAGCAGGCCGTTCTCGAAACTTTCTTCCTCGCCCGACACCGCATTGCCCATGACGCCGGGCAACAGCCGCACAACGGCGTCGAGCAGTACGAGCGCCGCCGGCTCGCCGCCCGACAGGATGAAATCGCCGATGGAGACCTCTTCCAGTCCACGCGCCTCGATCAGCCGCTGGTCGACGCCCTCGAACCGGCCGCAAACGATGACGGCGCCTGGCCCGCCAGCCAGTTCGCGCACGTGCGCCTGCGTCAGCGGCTTTCCACGCGGGCTCATCAGCAAACGCGGCCGCGGATCGCCCGCCGGCGACGTGTGGTCGATCGCCTTGGCCAGCACATCGGCGCGCATCACCATGCCGGCGCCACCGCCGGCCGGCGTGTCGTCGACGGTGTGATGGCGATCGCTGGCGAAGTCGCGGATCTGGATAGCTTCCAGCGACCATGTCCCGACTTCGAGCGCCCGTCCGGCCAGCGACAGGCCTAGCCCGCCCGGAAACATCTCGGGATAGAGCGTCAGCACCGACGCCTTGAACGTCACCGGTTGCCTCCGGCTTCGCGCGGCCCGCGCGGTCGGCCCTTCGCGCCGAAATCTTCTTCGCGCGGCGCGTCGCCATCCTCATCCTCGACAAGGCCGGCGGCTGCCGGGTCGACGCGGAGAAAACCTTCGGCAATCGAAACCTGAGGCACGGCGGCCTGGGTGAACGGGATCAGCACGCCTTTGCGCCCGCCGAGGGTAACGTCGAGAATGTCGCCGCCGCCGAAATTATGCACCGCCACCACCTTGCCGATGACCGCGCCCTTATCGTCGCGGACTTCAAGTCCGACGAGATCGGCGTGGTAGAATTCGTCCTCCTCGCCATCGTCGGGCAGCATCGAGCGGTCCACGAACAGCTCGGTTCCGGCCAGCGCCTCGGCGGCATTGCGATCGGCAATGCCCTTGAAGCGCACCACCACGACGGTGTTGGCCGGCCTTATGTCGGTGATCTGGAAAACGCGGCCGTCCTTGGCATAGAGCGGCCCATAATCGGCCAGCGCCATCGGCTCGCCAGTGAAGGTCTTCACCCGCAATTCGCCCTTGATGCCGTGGGCGGCGCCGATCACGGCCATTTGCACGGAGTTCTGGGGCTTCGACATGGCTGATATCCTTTGCCCTGCTCTAGCGCCCTACCGGCGTCATTTCAATGATCGCCCGTGGCCATTTCAATGACAGGTTCTTCACCGCTTCCTAACCCGGCTGCCTGACAATGGCGGCATGCAGGAATTTCTCATCCCGGCAAAGCCCGACCTCCAGGCAGCGCGCGAAAGCTGGCTGAAGATGCTGGCGCGCGAGCGCCGGCTGTCGCCGGCGACCGTCGAAGCCTATGAGCGCGACACGCGCCAGTTCCTGCATTTCCTCACAGGGCATCGCGGCGACTCGCCTGGTCTTTCCGACATCGCGACTCTCCGCCCGGCCGATCTGCGCGGCTTTCTTGCCGCGCGGCGCAACGCCGGCGCCGGCGCCCGCACGCTCGGACGCGGCCTCGCCGGCATCCGCTCGCTGCTGCGCTTCCTCGAACGGCGGGGTCTCGCCAATGCCGCCGGTGCCGCGGCGTTGCGCGCGCCGCGCCAGCCGAAATCGCTGCCCAAGCCGCTGACCGCCAGCGATGCCAAACATGTCGTGTCGGTGGAAGGCCAGCTGGCTGAAGAGCCCTGGATCGCCGCCCGCAACGCCGCCGTGCTGACGCTGCTTTATGGATCGGGCCTGCGCATTTCCGAAGCGCTGGGCCTCAGCGCCGCCGACCTGGCAGCGGAAGCCGACACCGTGCTGCGCGTCACCGGCAAGGGTGGCAAGACACGGCTGGTGCCGGTGCTGCCGGTGGCGCTGCGGGCAATCGCCGAATACCGAAAACTTTGCCCCTATCATCTCGACCCCAAGGGCCTGCTGTTTCGCGGCGCCCGCGGCGGGCCGCTCAACCCGGCCATCGTCCAGCGCGACATGGCCAGGCTGCGCTCGGCGCTGAACCTGCCCGACACCGCGACGCCGCACGCGTTGCGCCATTCCTTCGCCACCCATCTGCTCGGGCGCGGCGGCGACCTGCGCACCATCCAGGAACTGCTCGGCCACGCCAGCCTGTCGACGACGCAGGTCTATACCGGCGTCGACACCGCAAGACTGCTCGAGATTTACGAATCCGCCCATCCCCGCGCGTGACACTGTATAAGTCCAGGACAATTTCCCCACGTCGGTTAACCGTTTCGCCGCTTTTCAGTCCTAGAACCGCACCATGAAACGCGCCCTCGCCATCGCCGACCGCGCCGCCCTTGTGTCGCTGAAGCTGCTCGTCGCGCTCAACGCCCTGTTTTTCCTGTCTTTCCTCATCGTGCTGCTGCTTGCCATGGGCAGGGCGCATGCCGAAGCCCCGGCCTGCGCCGGCGCCGATCTGCTGCCGGCCCTGCAGAAGGAAGACCCCGCCACCTATGCCAGGATCGAGACGGAAGCAGCAACGACGCTGAACGGCAAGGGCCTGTTGTGGAAGCTGGAGAAATCAGGCGAAAAGCCATCCTTCCTGTTCGGCACCATGCACATGACCGACCCGCGCGTGACCACTCTGCCGCCGGCAGCCAGGAAAGCCTATGACGCTGCCGGCACCATCATCATCGAGACCACCGACGTGCTCGACAAGCAGAAGATGATGGAGGCCATGCTCAAGGAACCCGAGCTGATGATGTTCACCGACAACACGACGTTGTCGTCGCTGTTGTCGCCGGAGGATGCGGCGGTGGTGAACAAAGGGCTCGATGCGCGCGGCATTCCGCCGGCGAGCGTCTCCAAGATGAAGCCGTGGCTGCTGTCGGCCATGGTCGCGCTGCCGGTCTGTGAGGTCGCCCGTCAGGCAGGCGGCGCACCGGTTCTGGACGTCAAGCTGGCGCAGGACGCCAAGGCCTTGGGGAAGCCGGTGGAAGGGTTGGAGACCGCTGCCAGCCAGCTGCGCGCCATGGCCTCGCTGCCGATTGCGTTCCACATCAAGGGGCTGGTCGAGACCCTGAAGCTCGGCGACAAGATAAACGACATCAACGAAACCATGATCGTGCTTTACCAGCGCGGCGACACCGGCACCTTCTGGCCGCTGTTGCGTTCGATCTCGCCCGACGAAGACGACGACGCAGGTTACGCCGAATTCGACCGGACGATGATCACCGGCCGCAACAAGGTCATGGCCGACCATGCCGCACCGATCCTGGCCAAGGGCAATGCCTTCATGGCCGTCGGCGCCATGCATCTTCCCGGCCCCGAAGGCCTGGTCGAGGACTTTCGCAAGGCCGGCTATACCGTCACCGCCGTCGACTGAGCAGCGCCCGTCTTGAATACCGAATCACGTAAGCCCGGCTCTGTGCGGTGCGCAACTGATTCGCAAAGCGGAGGCGGTTGGCCCTATTTTTGGCGGAAAAGGCCAGCTAAGCTCGTTCTACCTCGTTCGTGATTGATTTTACGGGGGAAATACAGGCCAACAAGCGGTTGCGAATCAGAATTTTCCTGCGTTCGTCAATTTGAAGGCCTAGTATGAACCCGTTCAACGGTTGCGCGTTGAGGGGTGTTGATTGATGCTTTTCATCCACGGAGGACACTTTTATGGCGAACCCTAACGATCCAGCGCCCAGGTCGGGTGGTGGCAGCGGCTGGCTGATTGCGCTGGTCGTCGTCATCCTTGCGATTGTCGCGTACTATGTTTTCGGCAGAAGCGGCGAACATCCTGCACCCGCAGAGCCGCCGGCAGCCAGCACACCGGCGCCCGCACCTGCACCGGCTGAGCCGATGAAGCCCGCCGAACCGGCTCCCGCACCAGCCCCTGCGCCCGCACCGGCTCCTGCGCCAGCTCCGGCACCCGCGCCTGCTCCGGCGCCGAGCCCGTAATCTGGCCAACTGATCTGGCATCTTGATTCCAACCAAGAACGGCCCGCTGAAAAGCGGGCCGTTTTATTTTGGGCCCCTGTCGCGAGCGTCGCGATTCTTCACCGCCCCCGCTGTCCTGCCGGACATCTCCCCCTCGAGAGGGGAGATCGGCAGTTCACGAACAGCGCCCAATGGGAACGCATAATCTCGAAGGTTGGCGGAGCGTGGGTGCCGGCCAGAGGGTGGTGCTGTCCAGTCGGCGTGTCGCAACTTCCTGCCGGAATCAAATATGGATCGGCTTGAAGAACGTCGCCAGCGCCGCTTCCTTCACCGCTTCCGACATTGTCGGATGCGCGTGGCAGGTGCGGGCGAGGTCTTCGGATGAGCCGCCGAATTCCATCAGCACCGCCGCCTCATGGATCATCTCGCCTGCGCCGAAGCCGACAATGTGGACGCCGAGCACGCGGTCGCTGGCTTTGTCGGCGAGGATCTTCACGAAGCCGTCCGTGTGCAGCATGGCGCGCGCGCGGCCGTTGGCGGTGAACGGGAATTTGCCCATCTTGTAGTCGATGCCGGCCTTCCTCAGCTCTTCCTCTGTCTTGCCGACCGAAGCGATTTCCGGGCTGGTGTAGACGACGCTCGGAATGACGTCGTAATTCACATGGCCGGCCTGGCCGGCAATGGTCTCGGCCACCGCCACGCCTTCATCCTCGGCCTTGTGCGCCAGCATCGGCCCGGCGATGACGTCGCCAATGGCGTAGATGCCGGCCACGTTGGTCCTGAGATGCCCGTCGGTCTTGACCCGGCCGCGCTCGTCGACCTCGACGCCGGCTTCTTTCAACCCGAGGCTGTCGGAATAGGCCCGGCGTCCGGTCGAGATCAGCACCGCGTCGGCCTCGATGGTCTCGGCCGCACCACCCTTGACCGGCTCGAAGGTAACGGCGGCGCCCTTTTTGGCCTTGGTCACCCCTGTCACCTTGGCGCCGAGCTTGAACTCGAAACCCTGCTTGGAAAGCAGGCGCTGGAACTGCTTGGAGACCTCGCCGTCCATGCCGCCCAGGATGGTGTCGAGGAATTCGACCACGGTGACCTTGGCGCCGAGCCGTGCCCAGACCGAGCCGAGCTCCAGACCGATGACCCCACCGCCGACCACCACCAGATGTCCCGGCACTTTCTCCAGCGATAGCGCGCCGGTCGACGATACGATCACCTTCTCGTCGATGTCGACCTTGACGCCGGGAATGCCGGCGACATCGGAGCCCGTGGCAATAACGATATTTTTCGTCTCGATCTCCTCGACCTTGCCGTCCTCAGCCGTCACCAACACCTTGCCGGCCGCAACCACCTTCCCGGTGCCACGGAAACTATCGATCTTGTTTTTCTTGAACAGGAAGGCGACGCCACTGACGTTGGCCGAAACGGTCGCGTCCTTGTGCGCCATCATCTTGTTCAGATTGAGTTTCGGCGCCGGTATCTCGACGCCCAGCGCATCGAAGGAATGGCCGGCCTCGGCGAACATCTCCGAGGCATAAAGCAGCGCCTTGGATGGGATGCAGCCGATGTTCAGGCAGGTGCCGCCGAAAGTGGCGTTCTTCTCGACCACCGCGACCTTGAGCCCGAGCTGTGCCGCCTTGATGGCACAGACATAGCCGCCCGGTCCCGACCCGATGATAACGACATCATAAGCCATGTTCGTTTCCCTTAGCTTGGGGCTCAGCGGCCGCCGCTTACATTCAGGATTGCGCCCGTCGTGTAGGACGCTTCATCCGACAAAAGATAGAGAACGGCATGCGCGACTTCATCCGCCGTGCCGGCTCGTTTCATCGGCAGCATGTCGCGGAACCGCTCGACCCGGTCCGGCTGGCCGCCCGAAGCGTGGATCTCGGTGTCGATGATGCCCGGCCGTATCGCATTGACCCGCACGCCTTCGGTCGCGACTTCGCGCGCCAGTCCGAGCGTGAAGGTGTCGATCGCCGCCTTGGACGCGGCATAGTCGACATATTCGCCGGGCGAGCCGTGTAGCGACGCAGCCGACGAGATGTTGACGATGGCGCCGCCCTGGCCGCCATGCTTGCTCGACATGCGCCGCACCGCTTCGCGGGCGCACAGAAACGAGCCGATGACATTGATGCGCATCATGCGCTCCAGCCGCGCCAGGCTCATCTCGTCGACACGCGCCTTGACGTCGACGATTCCGGCATTGTTGACCAGGGCGTCGAGCCGGCCATAGGCGCTATCGACGGCTTCGAACACGGCGACGATGTCAGCCTCGACGCCGACATCGCCCTTGACCGCTATCGCTTCACCGCCACCGGCCTCGATCTCGGCGACCAGCGCCTGGGCCGCGGCCTCGTTTGCGGCATAGTTGACCGCGACGCGGTAGCCGGCCTTCGCCGCAAGCCGGCAAGTGGCCGCACCAATGCCGCGGCCGCCGCCGGTGACCAGAAGAACTTTCTTCGCCGCGCTCATTCCTGGCAACCTTTCAGCAAAAACACATCCCACGGCAGTTTCGAAAAACCGATGGAGCCAAAGGCGGACGACATCTGCAACGATGGACCCAGATCGGGGAAGATCAGGCTCTGCGGCGCGTCCGTGCCTTCCGCCGCCAGGAGCGCGATGTTGCCCTTATCGTCGGCGCTGTAGATGACGCCATGCCAGACCGTGCAGGCGGCAAGCTCGTCACCGGTGACGTCGCCGGTCGGGCATTTGTACATCAGCGACCCTTGCGGTCGCGAAACACCGGAGGTCCACATCACAATGCCGTCGAGCACGATGCCCTTGTCGAGCACCATCTTGAACGAGTTGGTGACGGTGACCGCATCCGTCGTCGGCCGGAAATCAATGCCGGCCTCGCTTTCGGCATCGCCATAGACAGCAAGCGCCAGCGGGCAGGCGGCATGCGCCTCGTAACCCGCTGCGAGAACAGCCAGCCCGGCCATAAATCCGATCATTGGCGAAGCGATGTTTGTCATGAATTGCTCTGGCTGCTCTCGCGGCCGTCGGCGTTTTCGAGCACCTCGAAATCGGTCATCAAGACCAGCGGCTCGCCGGCCGCATCCAGTCCCCAGAAGGAATAATAGTTCCCATCACCGAAGCCAGTGTCGAACATGGCTATATTAAGCGGATTTCCATCAACCGGATTATCCATGCGGAACTTGTCGAACGAGCATGCAACGTCAGCAAGATAGCTGTCGAGTTCCTCCTGGTCGGACATCAGCGTCAGAACCGACTTGTCCATGAACGAAGCAACATTATCATCGACAATAAATCCAGACTTCCAGGACGATGTGCCGACGTCGCGGACGAAGGCAGCCAACTCCCACCGCACCGGCAAGCCAGTGCCAAACCGCAATACCGCTGCAGCAACACGGCCTTGCGCCTCAAGCAACGTGACTGGATAGCATCCCGGCCTGACCTTACGGCTAAACACAGGCCGTTCCAGCCCGGTAATCAGTGGATCGCAAGCGATGATTTCGCCGGTCGGTAGCTCAAGCTCACCGATCGCGGTGACGATGATCTTCCGCTCCGCCATTTCGGCTTCGCTGAGAGCGAAGACACCGAGATTGCTGCTCGCCGGCGCCGAATCCCATTCAGTCGATGTCGCCGGCGGAGAGATGGCGGCGGAAGCCGCCGGCCGGGAACGCCTCAATACGCTACCCGCTACTCGACCCAGCTTGAACCCAAACCGCGCCAGCCAGCCGCTCATGACGGATCAGCTCCGATCACAAATCAAGCACCAGCCGTTCGGGATCCTCCAGGCTATCCTTGACGCGGACCAGGAAGGTCACGGCTTCCTTGCCGTCGACGATACGGTGATCGTAGCTGAGCGCCAGGTACATCATCGGCCGAATCACGATCTGGCCGCCGACCACGACGGGCCGGTCCTGGATCTTGTGCATGCCAAGAATGCCCGACTGCGGCGCATTGAGGATCGGCGTCGACATCAGCGAACCGTAGACGCCACCGTTGGAAATCGTGAACGTACCACCCTGCATGTCGGCGACCGACAGCTTGCCGTCCCGCGCGGCGATGCCCAGCCGGCCGATATCCTTCTCGATCTCGGCAATCGACATTTGGTCGGCATTGCGCACCACCGGCACGACGAGACCCTTTTCGGTGCCGACGGCAACGCCGATATGGGCATAGTTCTTGAAGATGATGTCGGTGCCGTCGATCTCGGCATTGACCGAGGGGATTTCCTTCAATGCGTGCGTAACCGCCTTGGTGAAGAAGCCCATGAAGCCGAGCTTCACGCCATGCTTCTTCTCGAAGATGTCCTTGTACTTGGTCCTGAGCGCCATCACCGCCGACATGTCGACCTCGTTGAAGGTGGTCAGCATGGCGGCGGTCGACTGCGCTTCCTTCAGCCGGCGCGCAATGGTCTGGCGCAGCTTGGTCATGCGCACGCGCTCCTCGCGCGACGCATCGTCGCCCGAAGACGGCGCACGCACAGCGACCGGAGCCGGTGCGGCCTTCGGAATTTCGGCCGGCTGCGACGGCGCGCCCTTGGAAATCGCGTCGAGCACGTCGCCCTTCAGCACCTGGCCGCGCTTGCCCGAGCCAGAAACCTGGTCGACCGACAGATTGTTCTCGGCGATCAGCTTTGCGGCAGCTGGCGCCGGCGGCATGGTGCGCGGCTCGACCGGCCCGGCATCGCCGGCTATCTTGGCGGTCTCAGCCGCAGCCTGCCTGGTCGTGTGCGCTGCGTCCGGGCTCGAAGCCTGCGACACCGCTTGCGGCTTGGTCTCCTGCTTGGACGCCGGGGCGGCCGTGGCGACGCCTGCCGAGATCGAACCCAGCAACGCGCCGACGCCAACGGTCTCGCCTTCCTTGGCGGTGATCTCGCCCAGCGTGCCGGCGGCGGCGGCAGGCACCTCCACCGTCACCTTGTCGGTTTCGAGCTCGACCAGCGGCTCGTCGACGGCAATGGCATCGCCGACCCTCTTGAACCACTTGCCGATGGTCGCCTCGGTGACGGATTCGCCGAGAGTGGGAACGCGGATTTCGGTAGCCATTGTGCCTGTCCGTTTCTTCTCTGTCTGTTCTATTCGCCGGGTTTGTTCTATTCGCCGAGCGCGTCTTCGAGCAGGGCAGCGAGCTGCGCCAAATGCTTCGACATCAGACCGGTCGCCGGCGATGCCGCCGCCGGACGTCCGGTATAGCGCACCCGCTGATGCTTGGCGTCGATATGAGCCAGCACCCATTCCAGATACGGATCGATGAACGACCAGGCGCCCATATTCTTGGGTTCCTCCTGGCACCACACCATCTCCGCATTGCGGAAGCGCGACAGCTCGGTGATCAGCGCCTTGGCCGGGAACGGGTAGAGCTGTTCGACGCGCAAGAGATAGATGTCGTTGATGCCGCGCTTCTCGCGTTCCTCGTACAGGTCGTAATAGACTTTGCCCGAGCACAGCACGACGCGGCGGATTTTGGAATCCTTGGTGAGCTTGATCGCCTGGTTCTGCAACAGCTGGGCATCGTCCCACAACAGCCGGTGGAACGAGCTTTCGCCCGAAATCTCCGGCAGCGTCGACACTGCCCGCTTGTGGCGCAGCAGCGACTTCGGCGTCATCAGGATCAGCGGCTTGCGGAAGTCGCGCTTCAGCTGCCGGCGCAATATGTGGAAGTAGTTGGCCGGCGTGGTGCAGTTGGCGACTTGCATATTGTCTTCGGCGCAAAGCTGCAGAAAGCGCTCGAGCCGGGCCGAAGAATGCTCTGGACCCTGGCCCTCATAGCCATGCGGCAGCAGGCAGACCAGGCCTGACATTCTGAGCCACTTGCGCTCGCCCGACGAGATGAACTGGTCGAACACCACCTGGGCGCCGTTGGCGAAATCGCCGAACTGCGCTTCCCAGAGCGTCAGCGCCTTCGGCTCGGCCAGGCTGTAGCCATATTCGAAGCCAAGCACCGCCTCTTCCGACAGCATCGAGTTGATGACTTCGTAGCCGGCCTGTGCCGCCGACAGATTGTTGAGCGGGATGTAGCGGGTCTCGTCCTTCTGGTCGTAGAGCACGGAATGGCGCTGCGAGAAGGTGCCGCGTTCTGAATCCTGGCCGGAGAGCCGGATCGGATTGCCGTCGAGCAGGATGGCGCCGAAGGCCAGCGCCTCGGCCGTCGACCAGTCGATGCCTTCGCCGGAGTCGATCGCCTGGCGGCGGTTTTCGAGGAAGCGGATGATGGTCTTGTGCGCCTCGAAACCTTTCGGCACCTCGGTCAGTTTCTTGCCGATGTCCTTCAGCACCTTGACCGGCACGGCGGTCTTGCCGCGGCGCTGTTCGTCCTGGTTGTCGGCGGTGCGCAGACCAGACCAGGCGCCGTCCAGCCAGTCGGCCTTGTTGGGCTTGTAGTGCTGGCCGACTTCCCATTCGGACTCCAGATGGGCGCGCCAGTCGGCCTTCATCTTGTCGAGTTCGGCCTGGCTGATATGGCCCTCGGCGATCAGCCGCTCGCCATAGATCTGCACCGTCGTCTTGTGGTTGCGGATGTTGGCGTACATGATCGGCTGGGTGAAAGCCGGCTCGTCACCCTCATTGTGGCCGAAGCGGCGATAGCAGAACATGTCCACCACCACCGGCTTGTGGAACTTCATGCGAAATTCGATCGCCACCTTCGTGGCATGCACCACCGCTTCCGGGTCGTCGCCATTGACGTGGAAGATCGGCGCCTCGATCATCTTGGCGACGTCGGACGGATAGGGCGACGAGCGCGAGAAGCGCGGATTGGTGGTGAAGCCGATCTGGTTGTTGATGATGAAATGCAGCGTGCCGGCGACGCGGTGGCCGCGCAGGCCCGACAGGCCGAGGATTTCGGCGATTACGCCCTGGCCAGCAAAGGCGGCGTCGCCATGCAGAAGCAGCGGCAGCACCTTGGCGCGCTCTTCCAGCGGCACGATCTCCTCGCGGCTGCGGCCGAACAGATAGTCCTGCTTGGCGCGCGCCTTGCCCATCACAACCGGATCGACGATTTCCAGATGCGAGGGATTGGCGGTCAGCGACAGATGCACCTTGTTGCCGTCGAATTCGCGGTCCGACGAGGCGCCGAGATGGTACTTGACGTCGCCCGAGCCCTCGACCTCGTCAGGAGCGGCCGAGCCGCCCTTGAATTCGTGGAAGATGGCGCGATGCGGTTTGGCCATCACCTGGGACAGCACGTTCAGCCGGCCGCGATGCGCCATGCCGAGCACGATCTCCTTCATGCCGAGCTGGCCGCCGCGCTTGATGATCTGCTCCAGCGCCGGGATCAGCCCTTCGCTGCCATCGAGGCCGAAGCGCTTGGTGCCCTTGTACTTGACGTCGATGAACTGCTCGAAGCCTTCGGCCTCGACCAGCTTCTGCAGGATCGCCTTTTTTCCCGTAGCGGTGAAGGAAATCTCCTTGTCGGCACCCTCGATGCGCGCCTGGATCCAGGCCTTCTCCTCGGGGTCGGAAATGTGCATGAACTCGACACCGAGCGTCGAGCAATAGGTGCGGGTCAGGATCTCCAGCATCTGCCGGATGGTGCCGAATTCGAGGCCGAGCACATTGTCGAGGAAGATCGGCCGGTCGTAGTCGGCTGCGGTGAAACCGTAATTCTCCGGGGACAGCTCGTTATAGTCCTCAAGCGGCTTGGCGATGCCGAGCGGGTCGAGATTGGCATGCAGATGGCCGCGCATGCGGAAGGCGCGGATCATCATGATGGCGCGCACCGAATCGCGCGTCGCCTGATGCACGTCGGCATCCGACAGCACGACGCCATTGGTGACCGCCTTGTCCTTGACCTTCTTTTCCAGATGCTTCTCGACGATGCCCCAATTGCCGTCCAGCGCCGACACCAGTTCGCCATTGGCCTGCAGCGGCCAGGACGGCTTTGCCCAGGAAGCGCCCTTGGCGTTCTTGCGCACATCGCCGGCGTCGTCCTTCAGCCCGGCGAAGAAGTCCTGCCATTCGGGGTTTACCGACGCCGGATCGTCCTCATAGGACGCGTAAAGCGCGTCGATGTAGTCGGCATTGCCGCCATAGAGGAAAGAGGTGAGCGAAAACTGGTCGTTAGCTTGGTCTTGTCGTGCCATTTTATCCAGCGGAGCGTTGCTCCGTTCTCCCTATCCCTAATGCGCTGTCACAGGGCTAAGCCGCCACATGCCAAAAGGGTTTGCATAAAGATTGCGATCTCCGTCAGGCTGGTGCGTTTCCACGCTCAGCCGATATCGCGGCGCGCCTGCTTCCAGTCCAAACGTCTGCCCGGCCAAAAGCTCGGGGCTTTCGTAAAGTTGATACATGTTGAAGCCGCGAAGCAGCTTGACGGCAGACTGAAACTCGTCACCTGAAACGATGGAATCCCAAAGCCCCAGATTGCGCATGCCACAGCTGTAGGTCGTCGTGCCGTCCGTGACGGAATCCAGAACCATCAGCCTGTAGATTTCAACAAAATCGCCGCTTGTCTCTTCAAGCCATTGATCCGCTGAGAATGCCTTTCCGGCCGTTTCGATCTTTACCCCAAGACCACCGGCCTTGATCAGATGAGCTGCCGCCTTTGCGATGGAAATCGATGTTTCCTTCGCCTGCGGGGCCGTTGAAAGCAGATAGACGACGCTCTTGTGCGAACCGATCTTGTCGATGACATCCTTGCCAAGCTTGTTGACGAGGCCGGCGCTGGCGAAGGCTCTCGTCATATCCACATCGCGGTCGGAGAAGTCAAAGTCGAACGCAGCGTTGCTCAGGCCATGCGTCATGATCGTCCCGGCGGCCACATAGTCGGCTGAAGGCGTGGACGCCTCTGCAACGGCGCGCACGAAGGCCGACCTGCTTTCCCAAGGGCCGGGTATGCACAGAATGATGCGATGCTCGTCCTCCATGCCCTGCTCGGCATTGGAGAGCTTGATCGAATCGGGCTGGTTAGCCCCAATCACATTCTGGACCGCTTTTCGGAAAAAGCTCACCTTCTTATCCCTTGACCCTAACCCTTGATCGCCTCGACCAGGGTCGTGCCCAGCCGTGCCGGCGATGGCGAAACCTTGATGCCGGCTGATTCCATCGCCGCGATCTTGTCTTCCGCGCCGCCCTTGCCGCCGGAGATAACCGCGCCCGCATGGCCCATGGTGCGGCCGGCCGGCGCGGTGCGCCCGGCGATGAAGCCCGCCATCGGCTTTTTGCGGCCGCGTTTGGCCTCGTCCTTGAGGAACTGCGCGGCGTCTTCCTCGGCCGAACCGCCGATCTCGCCGATCATGATGATCGACTTGGTCTCGTCGTCGGCGAGGAACATCTCGAGCACGTCGATGAACTCGGTGCCTTTGACGGGGTCGCCGCCGATACCGACGGCGGTCGTCTGGCCGAGGCCGACATTTGTGGTCTGGAACACTGCCTCATAGGTAAGCGTTCCCGAGCGCGAAACAACGCCGACCGAGCCTTTGCGGAAGATGTTGCCGGGCATGATGCCGATCTTGCATTCGTCGGGGGTGAGCACACCAGGGCAGTTCGGGCCGATCAGCCGCGAGGTCGAGCGGTCGAGCCGCGCCTTGACCCTGACCATGTCCATCACCGGAATGCCTTCGGTGATGCAGACGATCAGCGGGATCTCGGCTTCGATGGCTTCGAGGATGGCTTCGGCGGCGCCCGCCGGCGGCACATAGACGACCGAGGCGTTGGCGCCGGTCTTTTCCTTGCCCTCGGCGACCGAGGCGAAGATCGGCAGGTTTTCGCCCTTGGCGCCGGTCCAGGTCTCGCCACCCTTCTTTGGATGGATACCGCCCACCATCCTGGTGCCGTGATAGGCCAGCGCCTGTTCGGTGTGGAACGTGCCGGTCTTGCCGGTCAGGCCCTGCACCAGCACCTTGGTGTTCTTGTCGATGAGAATGGACATCGGAGCCCTTTCTAAAAACCGTTGATCGAGGAAGGCGAGGCGCGCCGGTAGACGCCGCTCACCATGTCTTGCCAGCTGTCGCTGCCGGCAGGTTTGAAATGCAGTCGCATCCGGTAGGCATCGGGAGTGTCGAAAATATACGTCACGCGCGCTGAGCCGCGCGGCGATGACCGCTCCAGAATCAGTTCTGCGCCGTTCCATGCACCTGTGGCCGGCGAGGCCGGCATAAAACCCATGGAATCGAACTGATGCATGGTGACGAGGCTGTTTGGCTGGTCGAAGCCGAACACTGAGTGCGACCCGAACGAGACCGTGCCGTCGCGGCGCTGGCGATAGCGCTGCACCACGAAGAGGCCGCCGAACTGCGCCTCCGCCAGCACCTCCGACGTCGCCGTGCCGCCATCGGCCCATTGCGTTTCCGCCACCTCTTCCTCGCCGCGCCACGCGCCGACCAGCGCCTGCAGGCGCTGGTGATCGGCCGAGAGCGAGGAAAAGGAAGCCGCGTTCATGGTCAGAGCCGCTTCAGGTCGGTGACGGTGAGGTCGCTCTTGGCATTGCCGGTGTTGAGCGTCGTTGCCGGCTCGAACATCAGCACCACGGGCTCGGCGGTCAGCGACCGCGGCCGGTGCTCGACACCCCTTGGCACGACGATGAAGTCGCCCTCGCCGAGCTCGACCGGACCGTCGCGAAAATCGATGGCGATGCGTCCGCGCAGCACGAGAAAGGCCTCGTCCTCATGCTCATGTGCATGCCAGTCGAAGGTCTCGCCGAACTTGGCGGCCTTCGCCTGGCTGTCATTGACGTCGCCGGCGATATGCGGATCGAAGACCTTGGTGATCGTTCGATCCGCCGCCTCGACCAGGTTTATCTTGCGCGGAGGCATTCGCCTTCAGCCCTTCACCGCCGCCACGATCTTCTTGGCTGCGTCGTCGAGATCGTCGGCCGACACGACGTTGAGGCCGCTGTCGTTGATGATCTTCTTGCCGAGTTCGGCGTTTGTGCCTTCGAGGCGCACCACCAACGGCACTTCCAGGCCGACTTCCTTGACCGCGGCAATCACGCCCTCGGCGATGATGTCGCACTTCATGATGCCGCCGAAGATGTTGATCAAAATGCCTTTGACCGCCGGATCCCGGGTGATGATCTTGAACGCCGCCGTCACCTTCTCCTTCGACGCGCCACCGCCGACATCGAGGAAGTTGGCGGGTTCGGCGCCGTAGAGCTTGATGATGTCCATCGTCGCCATGGCAAGGCCGGCGCCGTTGACCATGCAGCCGATATTGCCGTCGAGCGCGACATAGGCGAGGTCGTATTTCGACGCCTCGATCTCCTTCTCGTCCTCTTCGGTGGTGTCGCGCAATTCCATCAGTTCGGGGTGGCGAAACAGCGCGTTGTTGTCGAACGACACCTTGGCGTCCAGCACGCGCAGGCGGCCGTTTTTCATCACGATCAGCGGGTTGACCTCGAGCAGGCTCATGTCCTTCTCGACAAAGGCCTTGTAGAGGATCGGGAACAGCGTGCCGGCATCCTTGGCGGCATCGCCGGTGAGGCCCAGCGCTTCCACCAATATGTCGACGTCGATGGTCGTCACGCCGGCCAGCGGGTCGATGGCGCGGGTGATGATCTTTTCCGGCGTGTCGTGGGCGACGCCTTCAATGTCCATGCCGCCCTCGGTCGAGACGACGAAAGCGATGCGGCCGACCGAGCGGTCGACCAGGATCGACAGATAAAGCTCGCGATCGATGTCGGCGCCGTCCTCGATATAAAGGCGGTTGACCTGCTTGCCGGCCGGGCCGGTCTGCTTGGTGACCAGCGTGTGGCCGAGCATCTCATTGGCGTTGGCAACGACTTCGGCCACCGACTTCGCCAGCCGCACGCCCCCCTTGGCGTCGGGCGACAGTTCCTTGAACTTGCCCTTGCCGCGGCCGCCGGCATGGATCTGGCTCTTCACCACATAGAGCGGACCGGGCAGCGCTTGTGCCGCGGCTTCCGCCTCGCTTGCCTTGAACACCGGCACGCCCTCGGCCACCGGCGCGCCAAAGCTCTTCAGCAGCGCCTTGCCCTGATATTCATGGATGTTCATCTGGATGGTCTCCGGATCGGCTGCTTGGGGGGATCACTTCGAGGCGAGGTGCGGGGCGATCTTGACGCAGGCCTCGGTCAGGCCCTGCACCGTCGCCACCGAGGCGTCGAACATCTTCTGCTCGGCCTTGTTGAGGTCGATCTCGATGATGCGCTCGACGCCGCCGGCGCCGATCACAACGGGAACGCCGACATAGGTGCCCTTGACGCCATACTGGCCCGAGAGATGCGCCGCGCAAGGCAGCACGCGCTTCTTGTCCTTGAGGTAGGATTCGGCCATCGAGATCGCCGAGGCGGCTGGCGCGTAGAAGGCCGAGCCGGTCTTGAGCAGACCGACGATCTCGGCGCCGCCGTCGCGGGTGCGCTGGACGATCTGGTCGAGCTTTTCCTTCGAGGTCCAGCCCATCTTGATGAGATCGGGCAACGGAATGCCTGACACCGTGGAATAGCGGATCATCGGCACCATGGAATCGCCATGGCCACCCAGCACGAAGGCGGTGACGTCCTCGACCGAGACCTTGAACTCCTCGGCGAGGAAATAGCGGAAGCGCGCGCTATCGAGCACGCCGGCCATGCCGACGACATGGGTCTTGGGCAGGCCCGAAAACTTCTGCAGCGCCCAGACCATGGCATCGAGCGGGTTGGTGATGCAGATGACGAAAGCCTTCGGCGCATATTTCTTCAGCCCGGCGCCGACCTGTTCCATGACCTTGAGGTTGATGCCCAGCAGATCGTCGCGGCTCATACCCGGCTTGCGCGGCACGCCGGCAGTGACGATGCAGACATCGGCGCCCTCGATCCCGGCATAATCATTGACGCCGGTCAGCCGGGAGTCAAAACCGTCGACCGGCGACGACTGCGCGATATCGAGCCCCTTGCCTTGCGGGATGCCCTCGGCAATATCGAACAGCACCACGTCGCCGAGGTCCTTGAGGCCGATCATGTGAGCGAGCGTGCCGCCGATCATGCCGGAGCCGATGAGCGCTATCTTGTTGCGTGCCATGTGAGGAAATTTTCCCTTTGTCTGTGACGACGCCCAAATCCCTGGCGATCTGTTGACGGCGTCGAGGAAGAGGCCGGAATGCTATGGTCTCAGCGAGATTTCGCCGCATCCAGTAGCCCCGGTGGAAAATATATTCAATCGATTATTTTCGAGTGAATGATTTCAATCGGTTAGAAACATTGGGATTTACGTAAACGTCAAAGTTTGTAGGCCAGCTTGGGAGATTTTACACAATGAGCGTGGAAATCAGAAGACTATATCCAGGCGATGACGCCCTTGTGAAGCGCATCGCCGAGGACGTGTTCGACGAGCCGGTCCGGGCAGACAGGCTTGCTGCCTACCTCGCCTCATCATCAGGTCATCTCATGATCGTGGCATTGGCCGACGGCGTCGTCGACCAATGCCCCACAATCATCCACCGCCATCCCGACAAGGTCAACGGACTCTACATCGACGAAGTCGGCGTCTCACCCGCCTACCAGCGCCAAGGCATCGCGCGAAAAATGCTCGACGCGATGTTCGCGCTCGGCCGCGAGCAAAGGTTGCGGCCAAGCCTGTGTTGGAACCGAGCCGGACAATGTTCCATCGCGCGGGCTTTATGAAAAACGCAGGGAGGAGCATGGGCAGGCGGAGGCGTTTGTAATGTATGCGTATGACCTTTAGGCGTCGGCGGGACAGCGCCCCCCTCTGCCTTGCGAGGCATCTCCCCCACGAGGGGGGAGATCGGACGTCACGCGACCTTTCGCCAATCTCCAATGGCCGCAGGAATGAGCGGAGCGCCGAAACCGCCAATCTCCCCCCGTGTGGGGAGATGTCCGGCAGGACAGAGGGGGGCGCGAAGGATCACTACATAATGACCTCTTCGAACCCTCAGACCTGCACTTCCGCCTTCGCCTTTTGCCGTTCCGCCCAGTCCTCCAGCCAATCCCGGCTCTGCATTTCGATCAGCCGCGAGGCCGTGCGCTCGAATTCGAACACCTCGTTGCCGCGCCTGGCCGTATAGAGCTCAGGGGGCGAGGCATCGGCGCTTACCACCAGCCGCGTGTGATGATCGTAGAGCGTGTCTATCAGGAGGATGAAGCGCTTGGCCTCGTTGCGCTTGCCTTCGCCCAGCACCGGCACGTGATCGATGAAGACGGTCGAGAAGCGGCCGGCAATCGCCAGGAAATCGCGTGCGCCGAGCGGCTTTTCGCAGAGGTCGGCGAAGGAAAACCGCGCTGCATCCCCGGCGGCAGCCGGTATCCTCACTTGCCGCCCCTTGAGCGTCAGCGAGGTCTCGGCCGTCAGCGCTCCACGCGTCATCGCCTGCCAGGCCTCGTCGAGCACACGGTCGGCTTCGGCATCCCCCGGCGTGACATAAACCGGCGTGCGGGCGAGCTTTTCCAGCCTGTAGTCCTTGTCGGCATCAAGCGTCAGCACATGGGCGTGGCGCTCGAGAATGCTGATGAAGGGCAGGAAGAGCTGGCGGTTCAGCCCGTCGCGATAAAGGTCCTGCGGCGCGACATTCGAGGTGGCGACCAGAACCACGCCATTGGCGAACAGCGCCGAAAACAGCCGCGACAGGACCATCGCATCGGCAATGTCGGTGACCGAAAACTCATCGAAGCACAGCACCCAGGCCTGTTCGGCAAGCTGAAGCGCGACCGGCGGGATCGGGTCGTCCTCCTTGACGTCGCCGTTCTTGCGCGCCTGCCGGTGCTTCTGGATGCGGTCCTGCACATCGGCCATGAAGTCGTTGAAATGAACGCGGCGCTTGCGCCTGACCGGCAACAGCTCGAAGAACATATCCATCAGCATGGTCTTGCCGCGACCGACGCCGCCATGAATGTAGAGGCCCTTGACGACCTCGCGCGTCTCGCGCTTGCGGGCAAACAGCCAGCCGAGCGCGCTCGACTTGTGCGCCAGCCGCTTGACCGAGATCTCGTCGGTCAGCCGGTCGAGCGCGGCGGCGATGCGCTCCTGCGCAGGATCGCGCTCGATGGCGCCGGTTGCGACCAGATGGTCGTAGCGCTGCCTGACGGTCGCATGGGTCTGGAGGCCGTCACGCAGATGCATCGGTCACGTCACTTACTTTGAGCGGATTGCTCCAGGAAAGATCAGGGTGTGTTGCGGTTCAGGTCAGGCCGAGCCGAGAATGGTGGCTCCTGAGAACCGGAGCGGAGCGTACTTAAGTACGCACCGGAAGCGCAGGAAGCCGCCGTTCGCAGGCCGGCCTCACCTGAATATCAGCATACCCTGCCTACCTTGTAAGCGATATCGGCAAGCCGTTGGTAGTCTGGCCGTCGAATTTCGAACCGCCCGAGGAATAGAGCCGCGCCAGCGTGCCGCCATTCTCGTCATAGAGCGTCAGCTGCTTGCCGGCGACGTTCCACGATTTGATGCCGTCGATGGGCGGCGGGCAATGCAGCGGCCCGGCGCGGAAGCCGGCGCCGAATTTGGTCTGCGGCGTCGCCACCTTGCAGCTCTGTCCGGACACGCTGGCGTTCCAGACGCCGGCAACGCTCGCAGCGGTAAGGTCGGAGGCTCCGGCCGGCGCCGATCCGTCCGGCGGCAGCGAGGCGACCTGCGCGCCTGCCGGCGCGGTCGGGAATTGCGATGGGTCGGTGGTGCCCGGCGCTGCCGGGGGCGGCAGTTGGCTTCCGCTCACCGTGCCGGCGGGCGCGGGCTGCAGCGGGGCGGGCTGCTGGTCATCCATCGATGAAAAACGCGAGGTCGAACAGCCGCTCGCAACGAGCGCTGCCAGCGATACGGCCATCAGCCCGCTTCTCGAAAAAATCATTCAAACCTCCGTCGGATCCGGCTGGGGGGGAAGCCGTCCGCACAATCTCACCCCTCACCAAGATGGAGAAGGTGGCGAAATTTCAACCCGATATGGTTAAAATAGGGTTTGCACCACGAATTGTTGTAAATTTGTCGCAAAATGGCTGGCGGACAAAAGGCATGTCTTCGCTCTAGCGCGGTTCCAACCGGTACATTGGTTGCAAAAGCGGCACCGGAGCCCGCAGCAGGTCGGCGCATCGGCGGTCGAGCGCAACTGCCGGCGCAAAACTGACTGAAGCGCTTGAGGCGCAAGGCCTGGCGCGTGAGCGGTTTCGCGCCTTGCGTCCGGGCGAGGTTTGGGACGTTCCCGAGATCGAGCGCGGCTGGAGTCTGCATTTGGCCGTTTACGGCACTGCCATTTTAGCCGATGGTCTATCGCAACAGGGGGAACAGATGAAATCAATCTTGGCAGTTTTGATCGCGCTGGTAATTTCGACGCCGGCCGCTTTCGCGGGTGAAATCACCGATCGCGCCGCTGAAGCCGAAAAGGCACTGCAGGCGGGTGATGGCGCCGGCGCGCTGGACAAATTCCGCAGCGCCGAGGACGCTCTGTGGCAAGCGATGCCGCTTGGCGTGCAAAATGTGAAGCATATCATGTCGGCCAGCGGGTTCGGCGCCTACGCCGAGCGCCCGAACCATGTCTACAAGCCGGGCGAAGAGATTGTGCTTTATATGGAGCCGGTCGGTTACGGCTACGGCTCGGATGGGCTCGGCAACAACCAGATCGCGCTTTACGTTGACCTTACCGTGCTTTCCCAGTCGGGCGAGAAGCTGGGAACCGTCGAAAAGCTTGGTCGGGTCCAGCTCGCCTCGCGCTCGCATAACCGAGAGATGTTCTTCAAATTAAACGTCTCCCTGGATGGCGTTCCCCCGGGCAAATACCGCGCGGATTTCCTAATGCACGACGAGAACTCGCCAAAGACGGCGCCTTTCACGACCGACTTCGAGATTGCCGAATAGCGCGCCCAGTCGGAAAGAGCCTCGCGGCAACGGAACCAGAGCGCCGCAGATGCGTTCTTAAGCCGGCTGCAGGCCAGTCAATTTGCGAGGCATTGTCCATGATCAAATGGATCATCATTCTTCTGATCGTTGCTGCCGCCGCCAGCCTGCTCGGCATGCCGGCGCTGGCCGGTGCCGCCGCCACCGGCGCGCGCCTGCTGATCGGCATCGTTCTCGTCATCTTCCTGCTGATCGTACTCGGCGTTTTCGCGGTAACCTAGACGCAGCCCACACTGGTAATTCCCGCCCGTTTCCGCCATATAGCGGCGAAACGTACAGGAATTACCTCAGATCATGGCAGGCACTGCCCCCTTCGCCAAGATGAACGGCATCGGCAACGAAATCATCGTCGCCGACATGCGTGGCCGTGCCGATAGGGTCACGGCGGCGTCGGCTGTCGCGCTGAACGCCGATGCGGCGACCAGGTTCGACCAGATCATGGCGATCCACGATTCGCGCACGCCGGGCACCGCCTTTTACATCGACATCTTGAATTCCGACGGCTCGGGCGCGCAGGCCTGCGGCAACGGCATGCGCTGTGTCGTCCAGGCGCTGGCCGCCGAAACCGGCCAGAAGACTTTCACCTTCGAGACCCGCGCCGGCATCCTCAACGCCGTCGAACATGCCGACGGCACCATCTCGGTCGACATGGGCACTCCGCGCTTTGGCTGGCAGGACATTCCGCTGGCCGAGGAATTCCGCGACACCCGCATGATCGAGTTGCAGATCGGCCCCATCGACGCGCCGGTGCTGCATTCGCCTTCGGCTCTCTCGATGGGCAACCCTCACGCTATCTTCTGGGTCGACAACGATGTCTGGTCCTACGAACTCGAGCGTTTCGGCCCGCTGCTCGAAAACCATCCGATCTTCCCCGAGCGCGCCAACATCACCATCGCCCAGGTAACGTCGCCGGAGACGATGATCATCCGCACCTGGGAGCGCGGCGCCGGCCTGACCAAGGCTTGCGGCTCGGCCGCTTGCGCTTCCGTCGTCGCCGCTGCCCGCACCCGGCGCACCGGCCGCAGCGTTACGCTGATGACGCCCGGCGGCGGCTCGCTGCATGTGGAATGGCGCGACGACGACCACGTCATCCTGACCGGCGCTGCCGAATGGGAGTTTTCCGGCAATTTCGATCCGTCGACCGGCACCTGGGCCCGCGACACCGAAAGCGCGGCCTGATGTCTGCACTTGCCGATACCAAGGGCCCCAACTCCCAAGGCATAGACGTCGTCACCTTTGGCTGCCGTCTCAACACCTATGAATCCCAAGTGATGCGCCGCGAGGCCGAAAGTGCCGGCCTCGGCGCGCTCAAAGGCGGCGCCATTATCTTCAACACCTGCGCCGTCACCGCCGAAGCGGTGCGCCAGGCCAGGCAGTCGATCAGAAAGGCCCGCCGCGAAAATCCGGCGGCGCGCATCATCGTCACCGGCTGCGCCGCGCAAACCGAACCGCAGAATTTTGCCGCCATGGACGAGGTCGACCTCGTGCTTGGCAACGAAGAGAAGCTGAAGGCCAACTCCTACCGCGCGCTGCCGGATTTCGGCGTCAACGACAGCGAGAAGGCGCGCGTCAACGACATTTTCTCGGTGCGCGAGACCGCCGGCCATATGGTCGACGCCATCGAGGGCCGGGCGCGCGCTTTCGTGCAGGTGCAGAACGGCTGCGACCACCGCTGCACCTTCTGCATCATCCCATATGGGCGCGGCAATTCACGGTCGGTGCCGATGGGCGCCGTGGTCGAGCAGGTCAAGCGTCTGGCCGGCAACGGCTATGCCGAGATCGTGCTGACCGGCGTCGACATGACCTCTTTCGGCGCCGACCTGCCGGGCGCGCCGAAGCTGGGAAAGCTGGTGAAGACCATCCTGAAGCAGGTGCCTGATGTGAGGCGGCTGCGGCTGTCCTCCATCGATTCGATCGAGGCCGACGACGATCTGCTGGACGCCATCGCCACCGAGCCCAGGCTGATGCCGCATCTGCATCTGTCGCTGCAATCAGGTGACGACATGATCCTGAAGCGCATGAAGCGCAGGCATTTGCGCGACCAGTCGATCCGCTTCTGCGAGGATGTGCGCAAATTGCGCCCGGCAATCGTCTTCGGCGCCGACATCATCGCCGGCTTCCCGACCGAGACCGAGGAAATGTTTCAGAATTCGATAAAGATCGTCGAGGAATGTGGGCTGACGCACCTGCATGTCTTCCCGTTTTCGCCGCGCGAAGGCACGCCCGCCGCGCGCATGCCGCAGGTCCGCCGCGAATTGGTCAAGCAGCGCGCGGCCCAGCTGCGCGCCGCTGGTGAGGCTGCGTATCGCCGCCATCTGTCGTCGCTTCCCGGAACGCGCCAAACGATCCTTATCGAGCGCGACGGCGTCGGCCGCACCGAAGGGTTCACGCTTGCCGGGCTCGGCACAGGCGCGCCGGGCGAGATCGTCGAGGCAGACATCACCGGCCATGACGGCGTGCGCCTGATAGCGGCCCCGCTCACTGCCCGCGCCGCCTGCGACGATTGAAGCATGGCCGGTTTTTTCAAGAACATATTTTCGTTCGGCAAGAAGGAAGTCGTCGAGGAGCGCATCGACGAAACCGCTCCCCTGCCGCCGATCAAATGGGATGCGCTTGAGGCGCTGAAGCCGGCGGCCGAGCAGGTCGTTCCGGAGTTCTTGAAGCGCGAGGAGCCCGAGCCGCCGACGCCCCACCCTCCCCTCGATGGGGAGGGTCGCCACGAAGTGGCGGGGAGGGGTGAGAGCGCCGACGCCGACGCCACTCACCCCCACCCCCAAGCTTCGCTTGGGGCCTCCCCCATCGAGGGGGAGGTAAAGCCTGCGCCGCAGTCGGCGCCAGAAGAACCGAAGCCCGAACCCACGCCGACCATCCCGCCCGCGCCGGAACCGGTCGTCCCATCCGAGCCGGAACCGTTGCCGGAGCCCGCGCCGGTAGAAGAACCGCAGCCTGAGCCGGAGATACCCGAGCCGCCTGCACCGGAAGAAGTTCCTGCGCCGCCAGCCGTTCCGGAGCCGGCTCCCGAGCCGCAGCCCCAAGAAGTGCCGCCGGCGCCGGCCGAGCCGGAGATCGAACCATCGCGTCCGGAACCGCAGCTGGAGCCCGCTCCCGTCGAAGTGCCGACGCCTGCCGAGACTCCCGCAGAACCGGCCGCCCCGATCGAAGTGCCGCAACCGTCCGCGCCTCCCGCACAGCCTACCTCAGAGGTCAGCGCCGCCCCTCATCCGCCTGCCGGCACCTTCTCCCCGTATAGCCACGGGGAGAAGGACGAGGCGACCCACCCTCCCCTCGATGGGGAGGGTCGACGCGAAGCGGCGGAGTGGGGTGATGGCGCCGACGCCAGCGCAAATCACCCCCACCCCCAAGCTTCGCTTGGGACCTCCCCCATCAAGGGGGAGGTAAAGCGCACGTCGGTTGAAGCTGTACCCGCGCCGGTCGAAGCCAAGACCATCGTTGCCGAGCTAGCGCCCGCGCCGGCCCCGCAACCTTCGCCACAGTCAAAACCAGCTCCCGGCAAAGTCACCGTCACCAAAAAGGTCGAGCAGAAAGCCGAGCCGCAAAAGGCGCCCGAACCGGCGCCGCGACGCTCCTGGTTCCAGCGCATGCGCGACGGGCTTGCCCGCTCCTCGAAAGAACTCACCGGCAACATCGCCGGCGTCTTCACCAAGCGCAAGCTCGACGAGGAGACGCTGCAGGATCTGGAGGACGTGCTGATCCGTGCCGATCTGGGCATGGAAACAGCCTTGCGCGTCACCGATGCCCTCGCTGCCAGCCGCTACGGCAAGGATGTCTCCGACGCGGATGTCCGCACCATCATGGCGGCCGAGGTGGAGAAGGTGCTGGCCCATGTCGCCATGCCGCTGGAGCTCGACCTGTCGCACAAGCCGCATGTCATTCTGGTGGTCGGCGTCAACGGCACCGGCAAGACCACGACCATCGGCAAGCTCGCCGCCAAACTGACCGATGGTGGCCTGTCGGTGATGCTGGCCGCCGGCGATACCTTTCGCGCTGCAGCCATCGAGCAGCTGAAGATCTGGGGCGAGAGGACGAAGTCTCCGGTCATCGCCTCGAAGATCGGCGCGGATGCCGCCGGCCTTGCCTACGACGCTTTCGAACGCGCCAAGGAGGCCGGCTCCGACGTACTGATCATCGACACCGCCGGCCGGCTGCAAAACAAGACCGAACTGATGGCGGAGCTGGAAAAGATCGTGCGCGTGCTGGGCAAGCTCGATCCGGAAGCGCCGCATACCGTGCTGCAGACGGTCGACGCCACCACCGGCCAGAATGCGCTCAATCAGGTCGAGATCTTCCGCAATGTCGCCGGCGTCAACGGCCTGGTGATGACCAAGCTGGACGGCACGGCGCGCGGCGGTATTCTGGTCGCGATCGCGGCAAAGCACAAACTGCCGGTCTATTTCATCGGCGTCGGCGAACAGGTCGACGACCTCGAACCATTCTCGGCCGGCGAATTCGCCAGGGCGATCGCCGGCGTAGCGTAACAGGCAATGATCCCGAAGAGCTGACGGCTTTTTGGACAAGATCATGCGTCAGAAGGAAGTCATGAACCCACCCATCCTCGAACGCGACCCGTCCGACCCGCGAAAGAAGAAAGAAAGCGTCAATCCGCTGCTCAAGCTGGTGCTGGAACTCGGGCCGCTGATGGTGTTCTTCTTCGCCAATGCACGCGGCGCCTGGCTGGTGCAGAAATTTCCTGTCCTGGCCGAATTCGGCGGGCCGATCTTCGTCGCCACCGGCCTGTTCATGGCGGCGACCGCGATCGCGCTGATCGCCTCCTGGCTGCTGCTGCGCACCTTGCCGATCATGCCGATGGTCTCGGGCGTCGTCGTCTTCATCTTCGGCGCGCTGACGCTCTATCTGCAGGACGACGTGTTCATCAAAATGAAGCCTACCATCGTCAACACCCTGTTCGGCGGCGTGCTGCTCGGCGGTCTGTATTTCGGCCGATCGCTGCTCGGCTATGTCTTCGATTCGGCCTTTCGCCTCGATGCCGAAGGCTGGCGCAAGCTGACTTTCCGCTGGGGCCTGTTCTTCCTGTTCCTGGCTCTTGCCAATGAAGTGGTGTGGCGGAATTTTTCCACCGACTTCTGGGTTACCTTCAAGGTCTGGGGCATCATGCCGATCACCCTGTTGTTCACCTTCAGCCAGATGCCGCTGATCCTGCACCATTCGATCGAGGATAAGGCCGAGAAGGTGGAAGAAGCCGGCAAGTAGAGCAATTCCAGGAAAAGTGTGAAGCCGTCCGGAATTGCGTCAGAATAAACGGAGACGGCCATGGAATTCGTCACCACGCGCGATGAACTGAGGGCGATCTACAAGACGCCGCGGCCGACCGACGCATCGATGCGCAAGGAGCTCAAGGCGCTTGACGGCCACTGCCGCTCCTTCATCGGCAAGAGCCCTTTCGTGCTGATCGGTTCTTCCGACGGCGCCGGCAATGCCGACGTGACGCCGAAAGGCGACAGACCGGGCTTTGCCCTTGTCCTCGACGACACGACCATCGCCATTCCCGACCGGTCCGGCAACAACCGGCTGGACACGCTGGAAAACATCCTGCTCAACCCTTCGGTCGGGCTGCTTTTTCTCATCCCCGGCATGAACGAGACGCTGCGCATCAATGGCGACGCCCGCATAACCGTCGATGCCGGTTTGCGCGAGCGCCTCACCGTCGACGGCAAGCAACCGCAAAGCGTCGTCGTGGTGAGCGTCAAGGCCGCTTACATGCACTGCGCCAAGGCCTTCATGCGCTCCGAATTGTGGAAGCCGGACAGCTGGCACGACCGCGCGACGTTGCCGACGCTCGGTCAGATCCTGTCCGATCAGATGGCGCATGCCGAAACTGCCGACGATTTCGACCGCTCGCTGGACGAGGCCTACAGCAAGACCCTGTGGTAAATTTCGCGTACGATTCGCCATTGCAGTCCTTTGCCGGTTTCCCTAGCCCTGTTTCCCCGTGATCGAACTCCTCGCCATCTCCGGCAGCCTGCGCGCCGCCTCGACCAATTCGGCGCTGCTGGCGGCGCTGTCCGCGAACGCGCCTTCGGATTGCCGCGTAACTGTCTATGACGGGCTCGGCCTGCTGCCGATCTTCAACCCGGATGACGAAGGCGAGCGCACACCGGCCGAGGCCATGCGGCTGATCGAGGCCGTCACCAGCGCCGATGGCATCATCGTCTCCTGCCCCGAATATGCCCATGGCGTGCCCGGCGGCATGAAAAACGCTCTCGACTGGCTGGTCTCGCGCGACGCCGCAGTCGGCAAGCCCGCCATGCTGGCCCACGCCTCCGCGCGCTCGCTCTATGCCCGCGCCGCGCTGGCCGAGATCATGCGCACCATGTCGTTCGCGCTTTGTGAGAATGCGGTTCTGGAGATTGCCTTGCTCGGCAAGAAACCGCCGGAGATAGAAGCGATCCTGGGAGAGGACGAGAACCTGCGGGCCATGCGCGAAGCGGTGCAGGTTTTCGCGAGTTTTATACGCGCAAACGTTGCCTCGTCATCCTAGGGCGGAGCAAGGAGCGAAGCGACGCGGCGCAGACCCTAGGATGACGAACGAAAGGGTGCGGCGCACCCCAACGTGCCGCAGTGCTACCCCTTCCGCAACGTCTCGACATCGGTCACACCGACATACCAGTCGCGCGCGTTGACCTCTTCGAACACCACCCAGACGTCGTCATTGCTAAGCCCGGTGGCGTCCATGATGGCCGCCGTGACCTTTTTGGCAATGTCGGCCTTCTTGCCAGCGGGATCAGCGGCGATCACTTCCTTGACGATGCGGATGTTGACGAATGGCATGATGTCCTCCCCTTGAATTGTGTCTGATACCGCCGCCGCTGGGCGGCTTCGAAATCCGCTCCGGCGAACCGCTTGGCGGTGGTTCCGGCGGCCGCAGCGCAACAGGCGCCGCCGGCAGGCGCAGAAACGCCATCAAGGGCCGCCAGAGAAGCGTTTGCAGCAGCCTCAATACGTCTTCGCCCCGTTCACCATCAGCCGCACCATGTAGAGCGACGTGGTGCCGGCGATGTAGAGGCAGTTCAGCTTGTTGCCGCCGAACACGCAATTGGCGGTCACTTCCGGCACCTTGACCTTGCCGATCAGCGTGCCGTCGGGATCGTAGCAATGGATGCCGTCGGCGGCACTGGTCCAGATGCGGCCGGCCTCGTCGAGCCGGAAGCCGTCGAACAGGCCGGCCGTGCAGTCGGCGAACACCTTGCCGCCCGAGACCTTCTTGCCGTGCTTGCCGACGTTGAAGACCCGCATATGCGCGGGGTTCTGCGCGCCATGCGTGCGGCCGGTGTCGACGACATAGAGCTGGCTTTCATCCAGTGAAAAGGCAAGCCCGTTCGGCCGGACCATGTCGGTGATGACGGCCTCGACCTCGCCCGTATCCGGATCGACCCGGTAGACATTGCAAGCGCCGATCTCGCTTTCGGCCTTGTCGCCCTCATAGTCGGTGTCGATGCCGTAGCTCGGATCGGTGAACCAGATCGAGCCGTCGGATTTCACGACCGCGTCATTGGGCGAATTCAGCCGCTTGCCTTTCCATTCGGCCGCGATGGTGGTGACGGAACCGTCATGCTCGGTGCGGCTGACGCGGCGGCCGGAATGCTCGCACGTCACCAGTCGGCCCTGGCGGTCGACGGTGTTGCCGTTGGAATTGCCGGAGGGCTGACGGAAGACGCTCACATTGCCGTCGGTCTCGTCATAGCGCAGCATGCGGTTGTTGGGGATGTCGGACCAGACGACATAGCGGCCGGCGGCGAACCAGGCCGGCCCTTCCGCCCACTGACATCCGGTAAACAGCTTTTCCACCTGGGCGTTGCCGTTGAACAGCCGCGCGAAACGCGGATCCAGAATTTCGTAATAGTCTGCGGTCGCCATGCATTTCCTCCGGGCATCACGTGACGCGCGGATCAAGCCAGCCTGCGGGCGCGATGGCAAGGTGGCGCAGGCGCAATTTGTAAGACAAAAGGTGCCCGGCCGGCATGGCCCGCCAGCCTGTCCGGCCGTTTATGGTGCTGTAGCGCTGTATTAACCCGCTATGCGCCCTGTGCAATGGTGCATTGCAACATCTTCTTTTTGCATCGCACCATTCCTATGTCATGGTGCGAACGACCAAGGGAGGAACAAATTCACCGCTGATATGCGGCACGAAAGGACCCTTGCTATGGCTTTTGACAACCTCTTCTCCCGCGCGCGCTCCTCGATGGCCAAGCGCCGCCACTACAACCGCCTCGTCGCGGAAATCGAAAACCTAACGAGCCGCGATCTGGCCGACCTGCGCGCCGACCGCTCGGAAATGCTCTACCAGATCCACAGGCAGATCTACGGCTGAGCATTTCAGACGTCAGCGGGGCACCGCCCCCTCACCCGGATTGCCAAACCGAATTGCATGAGCAATTCGGGCAATTCGACCTCTCCCCCCGGGAGAGGAGCTAGCCTGTGCCGATGCTTCCCTCTTCTCCCCACGGGGAGAAGGTGGCCGCGTAGCGGCTCGATGAGGGGGCATGGCGCCAACGTCAGCCCGGTGCCGCGAGCGCCTTTTCAATCTGCGGCAACAGAACATCCCTCGCCGACTCCCCTGTCAGCGGCCCGACATGCTTGTAGGCAATCTTGCCGTCCTTGCCGATGACGAAGGTTTCCGGCACGCCGTAGACGCCCCAGTCGATGGCCGTGCGGCCGGCCTCGTCGACACCTATCGCCTGGAACGGATTGCCGAGATCACCAAGGAACCGGCGCGCGTTTTGCGCTTGGTCCTTGTAGTTTAGCGCGGCCATGACGAAGCGCTTGTCCTGCGACAGCTGCAAGAGCACCGGATGCTCTTCCCGGCACGGCGCGCACCACGATGCAAAGACGTTGACCAGCGTTACCTTGCCGGCGAAGGCTTTCGAATCCAGCCCGGGCAGGTTTGACCCTTCCAGCGCCGGCAGGTTGGTCTGCGGCGCCGGCAGGCCGATCAGCGCCGACGGCACTGCCGCCTCATCGCGTCCCGACAAAAGCTGCGACAGGAACAATCCGGCGAGGCCGAGAAAAACCAGCAGCGGCAACAGCACGACCAGGCGGCGGCGCGGCGACGCCGGCGTTTCGCTTTCCGTGCTCATGGCTTGCTGGCCCCAGTGCTGGCCCCAGTGCTGGCCCCAGTACCGGCTTTGTCCGAGCGACGCCGCACGCCGGCCGCTTCGAGGTCTGCCAGTTCGCGCTTGCGGGTCCGCTGGTCGAGCAGGATCCAGCCGATCAGCCCGGCCAGCACGATCACCGTGATGCCATAGGCGGCCGCGACATAGAGTGCGTGTGCACTCATGCGCTTCGCTCCCCTTCCACCGTCACTTCGTCGTGCTCGATCATGGCCTTCCCATAGCTTTGCGGCTTTCTTAGCTTTGCGGCTGGGGCTTCGCAATTGATCGTCGCGCCGCAGCGGTCATATCAATCCGTTCCATGCCGCAGCGCCAGTGCTGCCGCCACCGGACCCAGCACGGCAAGAAACAGCGTCAGCGCGGCAAGAATGAGGAAGGGCTGCAGGAACGGATCAGGATCGGCCACCGCGCCGTAGCTCGCCGACACCCCGAAGATCAGCACCGGGATCGTCAGCGGCAGCACCAGCACCGAGATCAGCAGCCCGCCACGCGGCAGCGCCACCGCCACCGCCGCCCCGACCGCGCCGATGAAAGTGATCGCCGGCGTGCCGGCCAGCAGCGTGAGCGCGGTGGCGCCGATGCTGAGCGGCTCCATGTTCATGAACAGGCTCAGCAGAGGTGCCGCAACAACCAGCGGCAGAACGCTGCCCGCCCAATGCGCCAGGCACTTCACCAGCACCGTCAACGCCAGCATGTGGCGGTCATTGCCCAGCACCAGAAGATCGAGCGACCCGTCTTCGCGATCGGCCTGAAACAGCCGGTCGAGGCCGAGCAGGCAGGCGAGCAGAGCGCCGATCCAAAGGATCGCCGGACCGATGCGGGCGAGCAGCTTCAGGTCCGGTCCGACACCGAAGGGGATGGTGGCGATGACGGCGAGGAAGAAGATGACGCCGGTGAGCGCTCCGCCGCCGGCGCGGATTGAGAGACGGACGTCGCGCAGGAAGAGGGCTAGCATTGCCAAGCCGCGCCTGCGGTTTGATCGCCATCTTGCCGAAGGTGGCGTTCCTTCACACCCCCCTCTGTCCTCCCGGACATCTCCCCCGCAAGGGGGGAGATTGGCAGCTCCACTGCTGACGCCTCTTTTTCAATGCCGGTGATTGGCGAAAGCCGGCATGACATCTGATCTCCCCCCCTGCGGGGGAGATGCCCGGCAGGGCAGAGGGGGGTGGGCGGGAATGCCGGCATCACCCTGTTGCTCCCATCCTCAATGCCTGTGCTCCATCCAATCCCAGCGGCAGGTGCGTCGCCGCGACAATAATCCCGCCCTCCGCGCAATGCCTCGTCATCAGCCCCGCAAACCGCGCATCCGAAGCCTTGTCCAGCCCGGCCGTCGGCTCATCCAGCAGCCACAGCGGCTTATGACTGACCAGCAATTTCGCAATTGCCGCGCGCCGCCTTTGCCCGGTCGACAGATAGCCGAAAGGCAGGTGGCCGATGCCGCCGAGACCAACCGTCTCCAGCGCCTCTTCGACACCCGACTGCCCATCGCCGTTGAAATCGCGCCAGAAGCGCAGATTCTCCGCCACGCTGAGCGCCGTCTTCATTGCATTGAGGTGGCCGAGATAGTGGACCGCCGAAGCGATCGTCGGAAACGTCTCGCCGCCGCCCTCGATGCGCACGTCGCCTTGCGCCTTCGGCAGCAGCCCGGCGATGACCCTGAGCAGCGTCGATTTGCCCGAACCGTTCGGCCCGGTGACGACCAGCACCTGGCCCTTGTCGAGCGCAAAACCGATGCCGGAAAAGACCGTCTCGCCGCCGCGTTCGCCGCCCAGATTTTCGGCAATCAGCCGCATGCCTGCCCGTCCCGAAAACTTTACCGCGCGATAGCTGCCGCATCGCACAAATTTGCTCCGCAACTGTCTAGAACTATTCCAGAAAATTCTCTATATGCGGGACATCCGTGCCAGCGGTCGGCACGGGAACAGAATTTGCGCCGAACCAGCGCACGCGCCGCCTTGAACGGCTCGGGTTGGCTGGGAACGGACAGCGGAAATGGCCGTACCCGCACCTTTGCGCGTGATTGCATGCCCATCGGCGTCCGTTCCCTTTCAGGCTGAACAGACAAGGACGGACCGCACGTGTCAAAATCCCTCGACAGTTTCAATTGCCGCCGCACCCTCACCGTGGGTGGCGCGGACTATGTCTATTACAATCTGGTCGAGGCCGAGAGGAACGGCCTCACCGGCATTGCCCAGCTGCCTTATTCGATGAAGGTGCTGCTGGAAAACCTTTTGCGCAATGAAGACGGCCGCTCCGTCACCAAGGACTCTATCCAGGCTGTTGCCGGCTGGCTGACCGACAAGGGCACCGCCGGCGTCGAGATCGCCTATCGCCCCGCGCGTGTCCTGATGCAGGATTTCACCGGCGTCCCGGCGGTGGTCGACCTGGCCGCCATGCGCGACGGCCTCAAGGCGCTCGGCGGGGATCCGCAGAAGATCAATCCGCTGGTGCCGGTCGACCTCGTCATCGACCACTCCGTCATCGTCGACGAATTCGGCACGCCACTGGCCTTTGCCAGGAATGTCGAGCTCGAATATGAGCGCAACGAAGAGCGCTATAAATTCCTGAAATGGGGCCAGCAGGCGTTCCACAATTTTCGCGTCGTGCCGCCCGGCACCGGCATCTGCCATCAGGTCAACCTCGAATATCTCGGTCAGGTCGTCTGGACCAACACGGAAGACGGCGAAACCACCGCTTATCCCGACACCTGCGTCGGCACCGATTCGCACACCACCATGATCAACGGCCTTGGCGTGCTCGGCTGGGGCGTCGGCGGCATCGAGGCCGAGGCGGCGATGCTCGGCCAGCCGGTTTCCATGCTGTTGCCCGAAGTCATCGGCTTCCGCCTCACCGGCAAACTCAGGGAAGGCATCACCGCCACTGACCTGGTGCTGACCGTCACCCAGATGCTGCGCAAGAAGGGCGTCGTCGGCAAGTTCGTCGAGTTCTTCGGCCCGGGCCTGTCCAACATGACGCTGGCCGACCGCGCCACCATCGGCAACATGGCGCCCGAATATGGCGCCACCTGCGGCTTCTTCCCGGTCGATGGCGAGACCATCCGCTACCTCACAATGTCGGGCCGCGAGGAAAGCCGCATCGCCCTGGTCGAAGCCTATTCCAAGGCGCAAGGCATGTGGCGTGACGCCGGCTCGGCCGACCCTGTCTTCACCGACCTGCTCGAACTCGAGCTCGACAGCGTCGTGCCGTCGATGGCAGGTCCCAAGCGTCCCGAAGGCCGCGTTCCGCTCGAAGGCATTCCGGCCGGCTTCGCCAAGGCGATGGAGACCGAGTACAAGAAGGCTGCCGAAATCCACAAGCGCTATGCCGTCGGAGGCACCGACCATGATCTCGGCCATGGCGATGTCGTGATTGCCGCCATCACGTCCTGCACCAACACCTCCAACCCGAGCGTGCTGATCGGCGCCGGCCTCTTGGCGCGCAACGCCAACCGGCTCGGCCTCAAGCAGAAGCCGTGGGTGAAGACCTCGCTGGCGCCGGGCAGCCAGGTGGTCGCCGAATATCTGGAAAAGTCCGGCCTGCAGAAGGAGCTCGACCAGATCGGCTTCAACCTGGTTGGTTTCGGCTGCACCACCTGCATCGGCAATTCCGGCCCGCTGCCGGCGCCGATCTCCAAGACCATCAACGATAAGGGCCTGATCGCCGCCGCAGTGCTCTCCGGCAACCGCAACTTCGAAGGCCGTGTTTCACCTGACGTGCAGGCGAACTATCTGGCGTCGCCGCCGCTGGTGGTAGCCCATGCTTTGGCCGGCACCGTCACCAAGGACCTGACCACCGAGCCACTCGGCGAAGGCCGCGACGGCAAGCCGGTCTATCTCAGGGATATCTGGCCGAGTTCGGCCGAGATCCAGGAGTTCATCGAGAAGAACGTCACACGTGAGCTATTCGCCCGCAAATATGCCGACGTCTTCAAGGGCGACGAATACTGGCAGAACGTCAAGGCGCCGGAAGGCCAGACCTATGCCTGGGACGACAACTCGACCTATGTGCAGAACCCGCCCTATTTCGCCGGCATGACCTCCGGTTTCGGCAAGATCGGCGACATCAAGGGCGCGCGCGTGCTCGGCCTGTTCGGCGACAAGATCACCACCGATCACATCTCACCGGCGGGTTCGATCAAGGCCGCTTCCCCGGCCGGCAAATACCTCACCGACCATGGCGTCGGCGTTGCCGACTTCAACCAGTACGGCACAAGGCGCGGCAACCATGAGGTGATGATGCGCGGCACCTTCGCCAACATCCGCATCCGCAACCACATGCTGGGCGAGAACGGCCGCGAGGGCGGCTACACCATCCACTACCCGTCGAAGGAAGAGGAATCGATCTACGACGCGGCGATGAGATACAAAAAGGAAGGCGTGCCGCTGGTCATCTTCGCCGGCGTCGAATACGGCAACGGCTCCTCGCGCGACTGGGCAGCTAAAGGAACGAATCTCCTCGGTGTCCGTGCCGTCATCGCCCAGTCCTTCGAGCGCATCCATCGCTCCAACCTAGTCGGCATGGGCGTCATCCCCTTCGTCTTCGAGGAAGGCACCTCATGGGCCTCGCTCAACCTCAAGGGTGACGAGCTGGTCGAGATCGACGGCATAAGCACCATCAAGCCACGCCAGACGATGATCGCCAAGGTGACCTATGGCGACGGCACCGTGAAGAACGTGCCGATCATCTGCCGCATCGATACGCTGGACGAACTCGACTACTTCAAGAATGGCGGCATTTTGCAATACGTGCTGCGCGATCTGGCCGCGTAGCGGCCAGGGCTTAGGCAGTAGGGATTGGGCGGTAGCGGGGAACGACATCCCCTACTCCCTACTCCCTACTCCCTACTCCCTACTCCCTACTCCCTACTCCCTACTCCCAGTCTTTCCAAAGCATTGCCCGACCCGATCGAAGCCCCGCCCTGTACGACAGGAGTAAAAACCGGCTGGGCTCAGCAAGATCTGCCCCACGCTCCTGATGCCATGCTCCCGATCGAACCGGGCGGTGAAGTGCTCCCCCTGTGATGGCCATACCCATGGTTGCGGCAGCAAAAATTTCACCGCAACGTGACTTCCCGTTGACTGTCGCTTCTGCCACAAATCTGGGCAACCAGAACAAGGCCGGCGTCACCGGCGGGAATCGGAACGATCATGGCACCTCGACACCCTCTCCGGCTTGCGGCTTTTGCGCTGGCCTTCTCGGCGCTTGCCGGGACCGGGTTCGCCGAGGAATCGGGAACGACCCAGACCGACAAACCGCAGATTGACAGGCCCTTGGGCGTGGTCGAGCTGTTCACCAGCCAGGGCTGCAATTCCTGCCCGCCGGCGGACGCTTTCTTTGCCGAGCTGGCGGCCAAGGACAACGTCGTCGCGCTCGCCTACCACGTCAATTACTGGGACTATCTCGGCTGGCAGGACACGCTGAGCAGCAAGGACAATACCGACCGGCAATATGACTATATGCGCGCCTTCGGCACCCGCTCCGTCTACACGCCGCAAGCCGTCATCAATGGTCGCAGCCATGTCAACGGCGCCAGCCGCAAGGAGGTCGACGGCGCGCTTGCCCGCATGGAGAAATCCGGTGAAGGCATGCGGGTCAGCGTCAAGGTCAGCCGCACCAGCGATCGCGTCATGATCGATGCCGGCGACGCCGGTAGCGGCCCCAGCGACGCCCATGTCGTCATCGTCTATTTCGAACCACCGCAGACGGTGACCATCGCCAAGGGCGAGAACACCGGCCGCAGCATGACCTACTGGAACGCTGTCACCGGCATCCAGACCGCCGGCATGTGGCACGGCAAGGCGCAGCGCTACGAATTGCCGATGACCGAGATCGCCAAGAAAGGCGGCTGCGCCGTGCTGCTGCAATCGGTCGGCAAGGACGGCCTGCCGGGGCCTATTCTGGGCGCGGCGTTTATTCACAAGCCTTAAGAGGCTGGTCCATATCTTTTGATATCGGCGGGACAGCACCCCCCTCTGGCCTGCCGGCCATCTCCCCCGCAAGGAGGGAGATTGGCAGCTTCGCCACATCCGCCATCCTGTCCCACGTTTGAGATTGGCGAAAGCAAACGCGAAATCTGATCTCCACGCTTGCGGGGAGATGTCCGGCAGGACAGAGGGGGTGTGAAGGATCACGACGACAAGTGTCTGGCGCCGCCCAACAAAAAAACCGACGTCAGCTTGCTTCTGACGTCGGTCATTTAGGCTTTGGGATCGTCGCACCCGGTCTCTCCCTGAGGAAAGTCCGAGGTTGGTTCGATCCGACGCAGACCCGTGGGCGGGGGGCTTGGGGTTTACGAGCCGGTGCCGGACCGAACCGTCTCAGGCAACGCCCGTAAATTCGTCGGACATTGGGGCATGAGCGCGGATAAAAAAAGGCGGAAATGTGGCGAGGCATCACCAATTCAAACACCGCGTTTTATAAAAGTGACTGGACGTTGCGAAAACAGCGCGGTCCCGGGATGGTTAGCCGGGCCTTGCAATTCCACGGCGAACACGCCAACTTCTGCAAGCGAGATTCATTTTCAAAGGGATCGCGGGATGACCGATCGCAGCGGTGGGACGGAGGATGGGGACGCATCCGCAATATTGATCCCGCTGCACGAGGCGCGACGCGAACGCCTCGACCAGCCGGTCCGTTTCGACCGGCGTGAACTCGACGAGATCCTGAGGCTGTACGGACGCATGGTCGCCGCCAACGAATGGCGCGACTATGCCATCGATCATCTGTCTGATCGGGCTGTGTTTTCAGTCTTCCGCCGGGCCAGCGAAGTGCCGCTGTTCCAGATCGTCAAGGATCCGAAACTGGCGCGCCGGCAAGGCGCCTTCGCCGTCATCGCCGCCGGCGGCCGAATCCTCAAGCGCGGCCAAGAACTCGGTCGCGTGCTCAACGTCTTCGATGCTAAGCTGAAGATTGTCCAGGCCTAATTGAGAATTGGGGAATTGAAGAACTGAAGAATTGAAAAGAGGATGTAACGGTCGAAATACCGCCGGGTTTGTTCTCAGCTATTCAAATCCTCAATTCTTCAGTTCTTCAACTCCTCAATTCCCCCTCCTCAGGCTCTCACGAAACTTCCGCTCCGGCAGCGAATGCGGATCGGGCGGAACCGTTACGCCGCCATTCAGCGACAGCTGCATGAACACCGTGTCAAGCCAGCGCCCATGCTTGTAGCCGGAGCCTTCCAGGCGACCGGAATGGCGAAAGCCGAGCTTTTCATGCAGCCGCACCGAGGCGCTGTCTGCATGGCCGTCGCCGATCACCGCGACGATCTGGCGAAAGCCCGCCATACGGCAGGCTTCAATCAGCGCCTGCATCAGCAGCAGCCCGACGCCCTGGCCCTTCGCATCAGGCGCGACATAGACGGAATCCTCTACGATGAAGCGGTAGGCCGGGCGCGGCCGGAACGCGCCGGCATAGGCGTAGCCGAGCAGCGCGCCACCTCGTTCCGCCACCAGATAGGGAAAGCCCCCCGCCGTCAGGCTGTCGAAGCGCCCACCCATCTCAGTGCGGCTGGGCGGCTCCAGCTCATAGCTCGCGGTGCCATGCGTCACGGCATCGCCGTAGATCTCGGTGATTCGGCCGAGGTCGCCTTCCAAGGCCGCGCGGATGGAAATAGTGCTCATGATTTATGCAGACGATTCATCTGCCTCCATGACAGCAAAGGCCGGCACAAAAGAAAAGGGCGGCCGTTGGCCGCCCTCTTGATATCAGCTGGTCCAGTTGCCTGATGGGAAGACCGCCTAGCGGCGATCGCCCATGAACTGCAGCAGGAACATGAACAGGTTGATGAAGTCGAGATATAGCCTCAACGCGCCCATGATCGCCTTGCGGCCGGCAACGTCGGCCTGATCGCCTTCGTAGTACATTTCCTTGATGGTCTGCGTGTCATAGGCGGTGAGCCCGGCGAAGATCAGCACGCCGATCGCCGAGATGGCGAAGCCGAGCGCCGACGATTGCAGGAAGATGTTGATCAGCATGGCGATCACCAGGCCGACCACGCCCATGACCAGGAACGAGCCGAAGGCCGAAAGGTCGCGCTTGGTCGTGTAGCCGTAGAGCGACAGCGCGCCGAAGGCGGCCGCCGTGGCGAAGAACGTCTGGGTGATCGACGCGCCGGTGTAGACCAGGAAGATGGTCGACAGCGACAGGCCGACCAGGCCCGAATAGACCCAGAAGGTGGTTTGCGCCGCGGCCACGCTCATCGACTGGATCCTGAACGACAGGAAGAAGACGGCGGCGAGCGGAGCCAGGATGACCACCCAGCGGAAGGCGCTGGCATAGATCAGCGTGCCGAAAGCGGTCAGCTGTCCGTCGCCGGTGACGGCGAGCTGGAAAGCGCCCCAGGCGGCGACGCCGGTGATGAGGAGGCCAAGCCCCATCAAATTGTAGACCTTGAGCATGTAAGTGCGCAGGCCTTGGTCAATGTCGGCGCGCGCGCCCGGCACGGCCGAAGTCTGGTAGTTGCGAATGGGCTCAGCCATTGGAATCCTCTGTTGCTTCTGCCCCGTACGGTGTCAGGCCCTTTCGGACCTGGGCGCCGCTGGCGGGGCTCCAGCATGCCTGTGGCGAAATATGATGTTTCTTGACGTCAAGAACAAGACCGTAACGGGGCTGCAACGCTTGGTGAATCTCCGGAAGCCGGTTTTCTTGGGCTTCCATGACTGCACATTACCAAGATTTAATCGGAAACGGCAGATTCGGCCAACCTTGCCGCTTGGGGCCTAGAGGTTGCGCAGCACCGGCGCCGCCCTGTGGCCGAGCACCCGCCAGGTGCCGGCAAGGCCGATGCCGACCGTGATCACCAGCGCAAACACCAAGGTCGCCACTGCCACCTCCGGCATGAAATGCGACGGCAGTGTCATGATGCGGGCAACGATGTACCAGGCGGAGACGCCGCCGGCAGCCAACGCGAACACCGCGGTGGCCAGGCCGATCAGCATGTATTCCAGCGAAAACGCCGTGATAAGCGTGCGCCTCGTGGCGCCCAGCGTCTTCAGCACCACGGCATCGTGGATGCGGGCGCGATTTCCCGCGGCGAGCGCGCCGGCAAGCACCAGCACCGAAGCGATCAAGGCAACGCCGGCCGCGGCCCGGATCGCCGTGCCGAGCTGGCCGACCAGCCGGTTGACGACATCGAGCGCGTCCTTGACCCGAACTGTCGTCACCGCCGGGAAGGCGCGGGTGACGGCGTTCAGCAGGCGGGCATCCTCTGCTGCCGTGGCATCCTTTTCGGTCAGCGTCGCCAGCCAGCCATGCGGGGCGCCGGCAAAAGTGTTGGGCGAGAACACCATGACGAAGTTGATGCCCATCGTCTCCCATTGCACCTCTCGGAAATTGGCGATCCTGGCCGTCACATTGCGTCCGAGCACATTGACGGTGACGGTATCGCCAAGCTTCAGGCCGAGCGCCTTGCCTTCATCGTTGGAGAACGAAACCAGCGGTTCGCCGCTGTAATTCTCCGGCCACCAGATGCCTTCGGTCAGTGTCGCATTGGCCGGCTGTTTGGCGTCGTAGGTCAGGCCGCGATCGCCGCGCAGCACCCAGGCGCCTTCCGATGGCACATTGGCCTTGTCGACACTAACGCCGTTCAGCGCCATCACCCGGCCGCGCAGCATCGGCACCTTGACCAGCGTTCCCTTCGGCGCCTCTTTGCCGATCAATGTCGAGAAGGCATCGACCTCGCTATTCTGGATGTCGACGAAGAAGAAATTCGGCGCCCGTTCCGGCAGACTGCCGGAGATCTGCTGCCTGAGATTGCCGTCGACCAGCGCCAGCGTCACCAAAAGCGTCAGCCCGAGCCCGAGCGACAGCACGACGGACGGCGTCAGCGCGCCGGGCCGGTGGATGTTGCCGATGGCGAGCCGAAGCGCGACCGAGCGCACACGCGGGCTTTTGCGCGCCACCCACTGCACCAGAGCACCGACCAGGCGCAACACCAGAAAGGCAAAGATCGTCGCGCCGACGAAGATCAAGGCGATGCGCCGGTCGCCAGAAAACAGGATGGCCAAAGCCGCCAAAGCGAGCGCGATGCCGACCGCCGTGGCAAGATAGGGCAGGCGTGGAAAGCCTCGGCCCTCAAAACCCATTTCGCGAAACAGCGCGGTCGCCGGCACATCGCGGGCGCGGCCGAGCGGCAACAGCGCGAAGGCCAGCGTCACCAGCAGCCCGAACAGCGCGGCAAGAGCCAGCGCACCGGGATAGAAGCCGCCTTCGGCCGGCACCGGAATGACCGACTGGAGCGCAGCGCTGGCTGCAAACGGCATGGCGGCGCCGAGGATGAGGCCAAGCGCGATGCCGAGGCCGGCGATCATCAGGATTTGCACGAGATAGACGGTGAAGACGAAGCCGCCCGAGGCGCCAAGGCTCTTGAAGGTGGCGATGACGCCGCGCTTGCCGTCGAGATAGGCGCGCACCGCATTGGCAACGCCGACGCCGCCGACCACCAGCGCCGTCAGCCCGACCAGCGTCAGGAATTGCGAGAAGCGCTCGATGTTGGCCGACAGCGCCGGCGCCGCATTGGAACGCGTGCGGATCGACCAGCCGGCTTCAGGGAAATCGCTCGCCGCCCGATCCTGGATGGCTTTGAGATCGGCTTGGCTGGCGCCGGCCGGCAGCCGAACCTTGTAGGCATTCTCGACTAGGCTGCCCGGCTGGATCAGGCCGGACGCGGCAAGCCCCGCGGTCGAGACCATCAGCCGCGGCGCGAAGCCGAAACCGTCCGACACCGCATCCGGTTCGCTCACCAGCCTGGCCCGCAATTCGAATGTCGCGCTGCCGACCTTCAGCCGGTCACCGATCTCCACATTCAGCCGGTCGAACAACAGGTCGGGCGCGGCGGCGCCAAAGACGCCTGATTTCTCGCCGAACAAATCCTTTCTGCCAAGCTGCGGCGCGGTCTCGATCGCGCCATAGAGCGGATAGGCGTCGTCGACGGCCTTGGCCTCGACCAGCGCCTGGTCGGAGCCGTCTTCCAGCCGCGCCATCGAGCGCATATTGGCGCTGTGCGACACAGTGCCGAGGCGGTCGAGGAAGGTGCTTTCGGCTGGCGTCGCATCGCGCTGGTTGAGCTGGAAGCGCAAGTCGCCGCCAAGCAGCGTCTGGCCCTGGTCGGCAACGCCTGCGGTGATCGCCTGCGCCACCGAATTGACCCCGCCGATTGCAGCGACGCCGAGCGCGATGCAGGCAAGGAAGATCATGAAGCCGGACAGTCCGCCGCGCATCTCGCGCAGCGAAAAGCGGAACGCGAGCTTCAGCGTCTGCGACAGTGGCATCAGGCCGGCACCTTGACCTGCGCTACCGGCGCATCCTCGATGCGGCCGGAGCGCATCGACACCTGGCGCGAGCAGCGCGCCGCAAGGGCCGGATCGTGCGTGACCAGCACCAAGGTCATGCCGCGCTCGGCCGCTTTGGCGAACAAAAGGTCGGCGACCTGCCGCCCAGTCGCCTGGTCGAGATTGCCGGTCGGCTCGTCGGCGATGAGAATGCGCGGCGACGGCGCCAGCGCGCGGGCGATCGCCACGCGCTGCTGTTCGCCGCCGGACAGCTCGCCCGGATAGTGGGTGACGCGGTCGCTCAAGCCCACCGCTGCCAGCTCGCGCGCGGCGACGCCGAACGGATCGGCATGGCCGGCCAGTTCCAGCGGCACTGCGACATTTTCGAGCGCCGTCATGTTGGGAATGAGATGGAAGGACTGAAAGACGATGCCTATGTTTCGGCCCCGAAACGAGGCGATCTGGTCCTCGCTTTGGCCGTTCAGCAATTCGCCGGCAATGCGCACCGTGCCCGAATCGACCCGCTCCAGCCCGGCCAGCACCATCAGCAAGGTCGACTTGCCGGAACCCGAAGGGCCGACAATGCCGGTCGCCTCGCCGCGCGTCACGTCAAGGCTGACGCCTTTCAGCACATGCACAGACGAAGCCCCTTGGCCCAGGGTCAGGGATATGTCTTTCAGCGCGATGACGGCTTCTGTCACAATTAAAGCGTCCTATATCAGGATGAAGGCTCTGCTTGCCGGAAGCCGTCGCCGGAAGAATCCTCGGGTATATGGGGCCTGCCACATGTCTTTCAAACGCAAGATGTCTTTCAAACGCTTGAATGCCGCAGGGCTCGTCTTTTTCGTCACCCTTTGCGGCGCCATTTCGTCGGTACGCGCCGAGACGTTCACCATCGTCGGGTTCGGCGACAGCCTGATGGCCGGTTTCGGCCTCGGGCCTGGCGATGGCTTTACCGACAAATTGCAAGCTGCGCTGCGGGCCAAAGGCCATGACGTCACCGTAGCCAACGCCGGCGTTTCAGGCGACACCTCGAGCGGCGGCTTGGCGCGGCTTGACTGGTCGGTGCCGGATGGGACAAGGCTGGTTATCCTCGAACTCGGCGCCAACGACATGCTGCGCGGCGTCTCGCCCAGCATTACGGAAAAGAACCTGGACGACATGCTGGCGAAGCTGAAAGCGCGCAAGATCGCGGTGCTTTTGGCCGGCATGCGCGCCGCTCCCAATCTCGGCGCCGACTACCAGAACGCCTTCGATGCGATCTATCCAAAGCTTGCCGCGAAATACGATGTGCCGCTCTATCCGTTTTTTCTCGATGGCGTCGCCGGGCAGTCCGGCCTGCAGTTGGAGGATGGCCTGCATCCCAATCCGAAGGGCGTCGCAGCGATGGTCGAGCGCATCCTGCCCGCCGTGGAGAAGGCGATTGCGGCAGTTCAGGGTGGCGGTTGAACGCCGGCGTGACGAGAATAACACGCGGCGATCATTTTGACCGGTGTGGCCAAAAAGGACATATAGCCTCCAAAAGGAGGGTCATATGGCCATTATCATCAAGAGAGAGGACGCTGTTCGCCTCGCGCGAACTTTGAAACAAAAGACCGGGCTGCAGAGGGCCCGGGTCGCCTGTTCGTAAAAATGCCTGCAACCAACAAACCACTTGCCCCGTTTGACTATCGATGATTCGCTAGGGGCACAGTTCGATTCGAGGAAGGGAGGCTCACCATGCCGCGTCTTTTCACCGCCCTCGAAATACCGCGTGACGCCGCTCTTTCGCTGTCCCTGCTCAGGGGCGGCCTGCCCGGAGCCCGCTGGATCGATGTCGAAAACTACCATCTGACGCTGCGCTTCATCGGCGACGTCGAAGGCCATGTCGCCGACGAAATCGCCAACGCACTCGACCGGGTGCACCGCCCATCCTTCTCGCTCACCCTGTCCGGAGTTGGCGCTTTCGGCCAGAAGAAGCCGCACGCCGTCTGGGCCGGCGTCTTCGCCTCGCCCGACCTTTCGGCGCTGCAGAGCGAAATCGACCGCATCTGCCAGCGGCTCGGCCTGCCCGCCGACCCGCGCAAGTTCACCCCGCATGTTACGCTGGCACGCTTGCGCAATTCGAGCCCGCTCGACGTCGCCCAGTACCTGTCGGCGCGCGGCAATTTTGCGACGCTACCGTTTCGCGTCGGCCGCTTCGTGCTGATGTCGTCGCGCGATTCGGTCGGCGGCGGTCCCTACATTGTCGAGGAGGCGTGGCCGCTCTCCGGCGTCGACGCCCGCGCCACCAATCTCGTCGCCAGCGCCTCCGACGCTTCGCGGATCATGCGGTAGACCGAAGCGAACGCTTCGGCCCCGTCATAATAGGGATCCGGCACGTCGCGGGTTTTGCCCTGCGCAAACTCTGCCAAGAGATGAATACGTTCGCGCGCACCGGCCGGCGCCAACGCCTTGAGGTCGCGGACATTCTGCCGATCCATGCCGAGGATCAGGTCGAAGCGCGAAAAATCCCCCGGCCTGACCTTGCGTGCCCGCTGCCCTGATATGTCGATGCCGTGGCGGGCCGCAATCGCGATCGAGCGCGGGTCGGGCGCTTCGCCGAGGTTCCAGCCGCCGGTCGCCGCAGAGTCCAGCACAATATCGTCCAGCACCATGTCGCGGCCGCGCTCCGCCAGCACGGCGCGAAACACGCCTTCGGCCAGGGGTGAACGGCAGATGTTGCCGAGGCAGACGAAGAGTATGGAATTTATCGGCTTTACGCTCATTCGATATGCGCCGTTCGTGCATTTGGAAGCCCAAAACGCAAAGGACTTTTGGGCGACTTGCATTATGGTGAGGGTCGATATCTGGGATAGCACGGGAAATCATCATGAAGAGAGAGAAACTCAGCAAGGACGCCATCGCCGCCGCACTGGCCGAACTGCCTGGCTGGTCGCAGGCAGCCGATGGCGCCTCCATCAAGCGCAGCTTTGTCTTCAAGAATTTTTCCGAGGCCTTCGCCTTCATGACCCGCGTCGCGCTGGCCGCCGAGAAGATGGACCATCATCCCGACTGGTCGAACGTCTACAAGACTGTCGACGTGACGCTCAACACCCATGATGCCGACGGTGTCACCGCGCTCGACATCGCGCTGGCCAAGAAGATGAATGGGTATGCTGGCGGCTGAACGCTGGGGCGGCAACGCCAAATCGGCGCCATCCTCTTGCAGTGGACCGGGACTTTCACCACATTTTCCGTGGCGGCCGCGCGCAACGCGTAGCGCGACGGCCGGCAAGGAGAGGATTGATGGCGCAGCAGCCCGGTTTTGATTTCTTCGGCTTCGGCAGCAAGCTCGGCGACGAGAGTGAAGTGCGCGCCAAATTCTGGCGCACGGCCAAAAAGGCCGCCCGGCAGATTCCGTTCATGGAAGAGGTCGTCGCCGGCTATTATTGCGCGCTCGACAGGAAGACGCCTTTGCGTGCCAAGGGCATATTGCTGGCAGCGCTTGGCTATTTCGTGCTGCCGGTCGATGTCATACCCGATTTCGTCTTCGGCCTCGGCTTCACCGACGACATCGCCGTGCTGACCGCCGCGATCTCCGCGGTAAGCGCCCATATCACCCCTGCGCACCGCAAGGCCGCCAAGGAGGCGATCGCCGACAAGAGCTGAATCGGCGTCGTTGGCAACTGGGTTCAGAAGAAATCCTCCGCTCAAACAGGACGATAGCGGCTTGGCTTCGGGTTCCGCTGCGGCCGTTCGAAAAGTCAAACTCTTGCCGCTTTCGTGGCCTCCAAGTCGCCGCAGGGACATTGCGAAAGCCGTTTTTTCAAGAAGCGGCGCGGAAATGGCGGTGGTTTCCATGGGTGAATGTCCTTTTCCAAGGGAAATTCACCGTTTGGTAACCCAGATTAAATCAAAATGAAGCGACGGGCAGGACGCCAAGCCGGCCTGCCCCGCACCATTTGGAATACGGGAAAAGCGATGCGCGGATTGATTGCACTAGTCTCGAGCCTGGTCCTGGTGGCTTTTGCCGCGCCGGCGCTGGCGCAGCAGGCGACCAAGATCGGCCAGCACAATGCCTGGGGCACCTACAGCTACCAGGCGCAGGGCGGCAAGGTCTGCTATGTGCTCACCGTGCCGACCGACAAGCAGCCGCCGACGCTCGATCACGGCGACATGTTCTTCTTCGTCAGCCAGCGGCCGGGCCAGCAAGTGTCCTACGAGCCGCAATTCATCGCCGGCTACACATTCCAGGAAGGCTCCAAGGCCACCGTCACCATCGACAAGAAGACGTTCTCGATGTTCACCCGCGGCAAGTCGGCCTGGGTCGAGAACGCCGCCGAAGAGCCGGTGCTGATCGCCGCCATGAAGACCGGCACCGACATGAAGGTCTCGGCGAAGTCCGGCCGCGGCAATCCGACGACCTATGTGTTTTCGCTGAAAGGCATCTCGGCCGCGCTGACGTCGATCGCCAAGTGCAAGTAGGCTGGCGCGGTTCCCGCCGCATGACTCTCGCCGCAACCTGTGCTATGCGCCGCGCTTCTTTTCGGCACGATGGATGAAATCGGCCGCAATTCGCTTATATTGGCGCTGATATGACCCTTTCCTTCGATCTCACCACTGAGGGCGCACGCGACGCGTTGCGCGCTCGCGCCACGCCCGAGAAGCCGTCGCTGATCGGCCTGACCCGGGCCGAGCTCGGTCAAGCCCTTGTCAGTGCCGGCATCGTGCCCGAGCGCCAGGCGAAAATGCGCGCCCAGCAGCTCTGGCACTGGATGTATGTGCGCGGCGTCTCCGATTTTGCCGGCATGTTCAACATCTCCAAGGATCTGCGCGCCGAACTCGACAAGCATTTTACCGTCGCCCGGCCCGAAATCGTCGAGGAGCAGATTTCCTCCGACGGCACGCGCAAATGGCTGTTCCGCTTTCCGCCGCGCGGCGCCGGCCGTCCCGTCGAGATCGAGACCGTCTACATCCCCGAGGAAGGCCGCGGCACGCTATGCATCTCCTCGCAGGTCGGCTGCACGCTGACCTGCTCGTTCTGCCACACCGGCACGCAGAAGCTGGTGCGCAATTTGACGGCGGAAGAGATCCTGGCGCAATTGCTCACCGCCCGCGACCGGCTCGGCGATTTCCCCGACCGCGACACACCCGACGGCGCCATCGTCCCTGCCGAGGGCAGAAAAGTCTCCAACGTCGTCATGATGGGCATGGGCGAGCCGCTCTACAATTTTGAAGCCGTGAAGAAGGCGCTGCTGATTGCCTCCGACGGCGACGGACTGTCGCTGTCGAAGCGCCGCATTACGCTCTCGACCTCCGGCGTGGTGCCCGAGATCTTCCGCACCGGCGAGGAGATAGGGGTCATGCTGGCGATCTCGCTGCACGCCACCAATGACGATCTGCGCGACCTGCTTGTGCCGATCAACAAGAAGTATCCGCTGAAGGAACTGATCGAGGCCTGCCGCGCCTATCCCGGCCTGTCCAACGCCAGGCGCATCACCTTCGAATATGTGATGCTGAAGGACGTCAACGATTCCATCGAGGACGCCAAGGGGCTGATCAAGCTGCTCAAGGGCATTCCAGCCAAGATCAATCTGATCCCGTTCAACCCGTGGCCGGGCACCAACTATCAGTGCTCGGACTGGGAGACGATCGAGAAGTTTGCCGACTACATCAACAATGCCGGCTATGCCTCGCCGATCCGCACGCCGCGCGGCCGCGACATCCTGGCCGCCTGCGGGCAGCTCAAATCGGACTCCGAACGCATGCGCAAGGTCGACCGCCTGGCGCTGGAAGCCATGATGATTGCGGGGCATGGCGAGGCGTGAGCCGCCTCTTCGCCTATATCCTCCGTTTCGCTGTCATCCTGTTCGGCTATGTCGTCGCCTCATTGGCGGCGAGCGCCTTTCTCAACGTGCTGTTCCTGGCTTCCGTCGGTTATATGCCGGACGATGCGCACCCAGCGGCGGCCGCGGCGCTGTATTTTTCGATCCCGTTCGTGGCGCTGTTTGTCGCCTATTTCGCTTTCATACCGGCGGTGGTCGCAATCCTGATCTCCGAGGTCCTCAGCCGCCGCGACTGGCTGTTCTATGCACTCGCGGGCGGCTTGGTGGCCGCGGCCTTCCTCGGCTTCGTCCACCAGAACGTGGATTTCGACGTCACCGAACCGCGCGCCATCGCCGCGGTGATCGGCTGCGGCATGGTCGGCGGCATCTTCTACTGGCTAAGCGCCGGCCGCTGGGCCGGAAGCTGGTGGCAGGCCGCTACTTCGCCTGAGCGGTCAGGATCTTGAGCGCGAAGGCCGAAAACACACCGGCAAAGAGATAGTCGACGACCCGCGTTACGCGCGGGCTGGCCTTCATCGCCGCCGAAAACCTTTCCGCGGCAAACACCATCGGCGCCGTCACAGGGATCGACAGCACGATGAACATGAGGCCGAGGGAGAACAGTTTTCCCGGCGCGTTCGGATCGTGAGCCGAGACGAACTGCGGCAGAAACATCATGAAGAACAGGATGATCTTCGGGTTGAGCAGGTTGACGCCGAGTCCGGCGGCCCAGCTGCGGAACAGCGAAATCTGCGGGCCATTCTTCTTCTGCGGTGAAAACGCCGAGCCCTTGGTCATCGCCTGCCAGGCCAGGAACACCAGATAGACGGCGCCGAAGATTTTCAGCACCAGGAAGGCCATTGGCGAGGCGACGATCAGCGCCGAGATGCCGACCGCCACCAAAGTTGTGTGGATCAGCGTTCCGAACAGAGCACCCGCCAGCGAGGCAAAGCCGGCGGCGCGGCCCTGGCTCAGTGTGCGCGAGACGAACAGCGTCATATCCGGCCCCGGCGTGATCGCCAGGACCATGGTGGCGATGGCGAACTGGATCAGCGTCGTGGTATCGGGAATGAAGGACATCGGTGGCCCCTAGCGAATGATCGTCGGTCTATAACGCAGCCTCCCCGCTCACGCCAGCAACTGACTGGCGTGGCATCTGGTCCAGCGGCTGCGGCGGCCGGCGCCCGTTCATCCCTTGCGCTGGCCGGAAATGCCGTGATACCTCGCCCGCGAAACTCACGCGCGGAACCGCCAAAATGTCCCCAGCAATGCCCAAGACAAAAGACGTCAAGAAGGTCGTGCTCGCCTATTCCGGCGGTCTCGACACCTCCATCATCCTGAAATGGCTGCAGACCGAGCTCGGCGCCGAAGTCGTCACCTTCACCGCCGATCTCGGCCAGGGTGGCGAGCTGGAGCCGGCGCGCAAGAAGGCCGAGATGATGGGCATCAAGGATATCCGCGTCGTCGATGTCCGCGAGGAATTCGTCGCCGACTTCGTCTTCCCGATGTTTCGCGCCAATGCCGTCTATGAAGGCACCTACCTGCTCGGCACCTCGATCGCCCGGCCGCTGATCTCCAAACACCTGGTCGAGATCGCCCAGGAGGTCGGCGCCGATGCTATTGCGCATGGCGCCACCGGCAAGGGCAACGACCAGGTCCGTTTCGAGCTTTCCGCCTATGCGCTGAACCCCGACATCAAGGTCATCGCGCCGTGGCGCGACTGGTCGTTCAAGTCGCGCACCGACCTGATCAACTTCGCCGAGCAACACCAGATCCCGGTGGCCAAGGACAAGCGGGGGGAGGCGCCGTTCTCGGTCGACGCCAACCTTCTGCACTCCTCTTCCGAGGGCAAGGTGCTGGAAGACCCGTGGAGCGAGCCGCCGGAATTCGTCCATCAGCGCACCGTCTCGCCGATGGAGGCGCCGGACAAGGTCACCGAGATCGAGATCGAATTTTTGAAGGGCGATCCGATTGCACTGAACGGCAAGAAGCTGTCGCCGGCCGCCATGCTGACGGCGCTTAACGATCTTGGCCGCGACAATGGCATCGGCCGGCTCGATCTGGTCGAGAACCGCTTCGTAGGCATGAAATCGCGCGGCGTCTACGAGACCCCCGGCGGCACCATCCTGATCGTCGCCCACCGCGCCATCGAATCGATCACGCTCGACCGCGGCGCCGGCCACCTCAAGGACGAGTTCATGCCGCGCTACGCCGAGCTGATCTACAACGGCTTCTGGTTCTCGCCCGAGCGGCTGATGCTGCAGGCGATGATCGACAAGAGCCAGGAGGACGTCGAAGGCACGGTGCGCCTGAAACTCTACAAGGGCAATGTCATGGTCACCGGCCGGAAGTCAAAGAAGACGCTCTATTCCGACGCACTGGTCACCTTCGAGGATGACCGCGGCGCCTACGACCAGAAGGACGCCGCCGGCTTCATCCGCCTCAACGCGCTGCGGCTGAGGACGCTGGCCGCGCGCAACCGCAAGGGTTGAGCCCAACTACTATTCCAGGAAAACCCGGCGGAGACTGCCAAGAGGGGCTAACGCCGGGCTCTTGATTATTCGCATGGCCATGCACCAACAAAAAAGCCCGGCGTTGGCCGGGCTTTCATGTCGAATGAAGATTATCGTTCAGCTGCCGTCGATCGCGTCGGCGATCTGGGCGATGGCCTGCTGGTAGACGCTGGCGGAATTCCAGCCGGCGATGGCGCCCATATTCGCACTCGCGCTAGCACCCGCCCGCCAGCCATGAGCCTTGAGGAAGTTGGCCGTCGAAGCCAAGGCCGTCGCCTTGTCGCGCAGATTTCCGTTGCCGACGCCGTACTTCAGGACATTGCCGGGCAGGAACTGCGTATGGCCGATCTCGCCATGCGCAGCCCCAACCGACGAGGCGCTCAGCGCGCCGCGATCGACCAGCTTCAGCGCCGCAATGGCATGCGGGTAAAAGAACCCCGGGCGACGGCAATCATAGGCAAGCGTCAGAATGGCGGAGACCGTGTTCTGGTTGCCAAGGGAGGCTCCGAAGCCGGTTTCCATGCCCCAGATGGCCAGCAACACGCCCGGCGACACGCCGTAATTGCTCTCGATCCTGTCGAACATCGCCGCATTCGACTTCTTCAGCGCACGGCCCCTGGAAATGATCGCAGCTCCGCCACGGCGCTTCATGAAGGCGTCCACCGAACCGCTGAACGCCTTGTGGATGGCGCGGTCGACGGAGATTGTCTTTGTCGCGTAGCTGGCACCGGCCAGAGCAGCCAGACCCTTCCCACCAACACCTTCGGACCTGGCCTGCGCGGCAAAGTCCTGCTTCCACGCTTCGAAGCCCGCGCCGGTCTTGCCGCAGCTGGCCGCCGCCTGCGCGCCCGTCGCCAGCGCGAGTACCGCGACCACCGCGGCAGCAATAATCTTTCCCTTGGCAAGCAATGCCATGCTTTCTCTCCTGATTGCCTGAATCACGTCCCGGTTGCGAACTTGCCAGCGAAACGCGCCATTGTCACCGTACCCCCGGCGCTACCCTGGCCAATGCAGCGGAATTTGCTTACGATCAAGTGCTTATTGTGGCCGAAACGCCCGGCGCCGGGCAGGCGAATTCGCTGCTCGGGTAAAAAGAGGTGACGGGGGCATGGAACGGCGGCCCGTGGCGGGCGTTTGGGCGAGGCGCCGCTCCGCACATATTCCTCCTCTGACGCCATACGCCAACGCCTGACGCATCGAGATCGACATGAAACTGTTCGACTGCCCGCATTGCGGCCACCGCCTCTACTTCGAGAATGCGCAGTGCCTGAATTGCGGGAGTCTCGTGCTTTACGATCCTGAGCATGCGCGCTTTGCCTTGTCTGACGTCGACGGCATCTTCCACTGCACCAATGCGGATGAATGCGCCTGCAACTGGATGGCCGAACCGGGTCATACCTACTGCCGCGCCTGCGTGCTGAACCAGCTGATCCCCGACCTCTCCGTCGACGGCAACCGCCGCCGCTGGATTCGCGTCGAGGCGGCCAAGAAGCGCGCCGTCTATTCGCTGCTCGCCTTCGGCCTTCCGGTCGCGCCCAAGCACAAGCACGGCGACGAAATCGGCCTCGCCTTCGACTTCATTGCCGATCCGATCGGCGGCGGTCCCGGCGGCGAACGCATCCTTACCGGCCACGACAACGGCCTGATCACGCTCAACGTCGCCGAGGCGGACTCGGCCGAGCGCGAGCGGCGGCGCGTCGAGATGGGCGAAAATTACCGCACGCTGCTTGGTCATTTCCGTCATGAGCTTGGCCATTACTACTGGGACCGGCTGATCCGCGACGTGCCGCAACGGCTCGAAGCCTTCCGGGCGCTGTTCGGCGACGAACGCCCGGACTACGAGCAGGCGCTGAAGGCCTATTACGCCAATGGCGCTGCGCCCGACTGGCAGCAGAACCACATCTCCGCCTATGCGACGTCGCATCCATGGGAGGACTGGGCCGAGACCTGGGCGCACCATCTCCACATCACCGACACGCTGGAGATGGTGCACGCGCTGAATTTTCCACTCGGCCAGCTTGAGACGATGGAGACCAATGTGCTGCCGCAAGGCGACACCGGCGGCCGGTTGCAGGCGGCGCCCGCGGAACCCAACGCCGTGCCCGAGCCGTTCGGAAAGATTCTCGCCCGCTGGCTGGTACTCTCGGAAGCCTCAAACTCGATCAACCGCTGCATGGGCCTGCCCGACCTCTATCCCTTCGTCATTTCGGACGTGACGGCGCAGAAACTCAGCTTCGTGCATGAGCTTTTGACCGGTTTGCCGAAAGAAACCGGAACAAATCGTGAGCTGGCGTCGGTATTTTAGCCGGAACGCATGCGCTCTGGTTTCGTTGGGTGTCGCGAGGGACCATGAAAGGGAGAGAAACCATGAGACGCATATTGTTTCCGGCCGTCGCCGGGGCGCTTGTCGCGATGTCGGGTGCGGCACTCGCCGATACCGCCGTCTCGGCCGTCACCGATCTTAATGTGCGCGCCGGCCCCGGCCCGCAATATCCCGTGATCGGCGTGCTCGCCGCCGGCCAGTCGGCGACGCTCAATGGCTGCATCGAAAACAGCAAATGGTGCACCATTGCCGAAGCCGGAGGCCAGGGCTGGGTCTATTCCGACTATGTCACGGCCGATTTCGGCGGCAACCGGGTCGTTCTGACACGCCGCCCCGCCGACGCCGCCATCACCGTGGTTACACCGCCGCAGGATGATTATCCCGATACCTATACCGGTGCGATTCTGTCCGACGACGGCCCCGTCGACGCCATCGACAGGCCACCGGCGGAAGTCGGCACCTATGTCAGCACGCACCGGCTCGATCCTGTCTATCTCGAGGGCGAGGTGGTGACCGGTGCTACCTTGCCCGACACGGTCGAACTACGCGAAATCCCCGACTACCGCTACCGCTACGTCTATGTGAATGGCCAGCAGGCGCTGGTCGACCCGCAGACACGGCGCATCATGTACGTCGTGCGCTGATTTTGCCTGGAAAGAATGACAAGTGAACTCGTGCCGCCCTCCTGCCGAGGCTGAGGGCGGCACAAGGGCTCGCTGAAACAGCAGCAATTGCGCGAGAGCCGACGATCCCCTAGATCATGCGACCCGATGCGTTCGGCAGAGGAACTCGCGTGATATCAGATCCAACCGCCTTCGAGCGCTATCGCAACACGGCCACCGAAAAGACGAACCTGCCGCGGCTGATAATCGGAACGGCGGTCGTCGTCCTGTTCTGGGTGGCGATCACCCTGGTTGTGGTGCTTGGCGGCACCTATGTCGCCATCCTCTGGCATGTATTGCCGGGCTATCCGCGCGGGCCGCTTCAGGGCTTTCTGGCCTCGCCCATCGGCATACTCACCGCACTCACCTCGTTTGCCGGCATCTGGCTCGGCCTCTGGCTTGCCATGCGTTTCGTCCATGGCGAGCCGCTCTCGGCGCTTTTCGGTGCCAGCCGCCGCGTGTCCTTGTCGGGCTTCCTCAAGGGCCTGGTCGCGGTGCTGATCACATCGGCGCTTTCCGAAATCCTGCTCTACTGGCTACAGCCCGAAATCGCCCGCGGCACGATCAACCTATCGACCTGGCTGCTGTTCCTGCTCCCGATCGTGGCGCTGACCCTGCTGCAGACCTCGTCCGAGGAGATGCTGTTTCGCGGCTATCTGCTGCGCGGCCTGGCCAAGCGCTTCGAGAGCCCTTACGTGTGGGCGCTATTGCCCGCTTTGCTGTTCACCTCCTTGCATTGGAGCCCGGGCTCGACCCCCGCCATCAACGCCTGCGTGCTGGCCTCGATCGCCGCGTTCGCCTTGCTGTTGACGCTGGTGGTTTATGTCACCGGCAATCTCGGCGCCGCCTTCGGCGCCCATCTCAGCAACAATCTCACCGGCTTCCTGCTGATCTCGCATCAGGAGAACTACAATTCCTTCGCCCTGTTCAACGCCAAGCCGCTGGAAGGTCCGGACTGGACGATGACGGATGCCGTCATCATCGCCGCCATCGGTATCGTCTGCACCTTGCTGACGATCCTGCTGCTTCTGCACCCGCGCTCGCCGCTGAAGGTTACGGCCGACCCTCGGGATGCAGGGTGAACTAAACAGGGACCGATCCAGAGACCGGCAAGCCGCCCTTGTCTTGACTCTTCGGCCGATTTCCTGTCTACAGCCCCGAAATCCGCGACGAGTATCCCTCCGAGCAAGCCGACCAGGACGCCAAAACCTTTTGAGGTGGGTGCTGTAAACAGATCCTGGAGGCCAACACCCGGCAGCGCTGAGCGCCCCCGGGTGCTTTTTGGTTTTGAGCTTTGCTTGGATGAGCGGCGCGAACGCACTACCTCTCGGGCACCATCGGGGTGCCTGAGAAAAAGGAAACGGAATGTTTGAATCGCTGCAGGAGCGCACAAGAGGCGTGGAGGGCCATCGGCCCGACAGGGATCACCATGAATCCAAGGCGCTCTCGCGCGGCGGGTTGACCAATGTTTGAATCACTTCAGGAGCGCCTTGGCTCCATCCTGAACGGCCTGACAGGCCGCGGCGCGCTGTCGGAGGCTGATGTCTCGGCGGCGTTGCGCGAGGTGCGCCGTGCGCTGCTCGAGGCGGACGTTGCGCTGGAAGTGGTGCGTTCCTTCACCGACAAGGTGCGCGAAAAGGCCGTCGGCGCCGCCGTCGTCAAGTCGATCAAGCCCGGACAGATGGTCGTCAAGATCGTCCATGACGAGCTGGTCGACATGCTCGGCGCCGAGGGCGTCGCCATCGACCTCAATGCGCCGGCGCCGGTCGTCATCATGATGGTCGGCCTGCAGGGCTCCGGCAAGACGACGAGCTCGGCCAAGATCGCCAAGCGCCTGACCGAGCGCCAGAACAAGAAGGTTCTGATGGCCTCGCTCGACACGCGGCGGCCCGCGGCACAAGAGCAGCTGCGCCAGCTCGGCGAGCAGGTCAAAGTCGCGACGCTGCCTGTCATTGCCGGCCAGAACCCGGTCGACATCGCCAGGCGCGCCGTCCAGGCAGCCAAGCTCGGCGGTCATGACGTCGTCATCCTCGACACCGCCGGCCGCACCCATATTGACGAGCCGCTGATGGTGGAGATGGCCGACATCAAGAAGGTGTCGAGCCCGCACGAAATCCTGCTGGTCGCGGATTCGCTGACCGGCCAGGACGCCGTCAACCTTGCCAAAAGCTTCGATGAGCGCGTCGGCATAACCGGCCTGGTGCTGACTCGCATGGACGGCGACGGCCGTGGCGGTGCCGCGCTTTCGATGCGCGCCGTCACCGGCAAGCCGATCAAGCTGATCGGCACCGGCGAAAAGATGGACGGGCTGGAGGAATTCCACCCCAAGCGTATTGCAGACCGCATCCTCGGCATGGGCGACATCGTCTCGCTGGTCGAAAAGGCCGCCGAACACATCGACGCCGAGCAGGCGGCGGCGATGGCCAAGAAGATGCAGTCGGGCAAGTTCGACCTGAACGACCTTGCCGGCCAGCTTCAGCAGATGTCGAAAATGGGCGGCATGGGCGGCATCATGGGCATGATGCCCGGCATGGGCAAAATGAAGGACCAGATGGCGGCCGCCGGCCTCGACGACAAGATGTTCGGCCGCCAGCTCGCCATCATCTCGTCGATGACCAAGGCCGAGCGCGCCAATCCGGACATGCTCAAACATTCGCGCAAGAAGCGCATCGCCGCCGGCTCCGGCACCGATGCGGCCGAGATCAACAAGCTCTTGAAGATGCATCGCGGCATGGCCGACATGATGAAGGCGATGGGCGGCAAGGGCAAAGGCGGCGGCCTGATGCGCGGCATGATGGGCGGCCTTGCCTCCAAGATGGGCCTCGGCGGCATGATGCCGGGCGGCCCCGGGGGCATGATGGGCGGCGGCATGCCCGACCTCTCCAAGATGGATCCCAAGCAGCTCGAAGCCTTGCAGAAGCAAATGCCCGGTCTTGACGGCATGAAGGGCCTGCCCACCCCGAGCGGCGGTGGCCTGCCCGGTCTGCCCGGCGGCATGAAGCTTCCCGGCCTTGGCGGCGGTGGTCTGCCCGGGCTCGGAAAGAAGAAGTGAGGACGCTATGAACGAAGAAAAAAACATGGCCGACGCACGCACCATCCTGGCCGGCTATCGCGCCTCGATCGACAACATCGACGCCGCCCTCATCCATATGCTGGCCGAGCGCTTCCGCTGCACCAAGGCGGTCGGCGTGCTCAAGGCCGAGCATGGCCTGCCGCCCGCCGACCCGGCGCGCGAGCAGGAGCAGATCACCCGCCTTCGCCAGTTGGCGAAGGACGCCCATCTCGACCCCGATTTCGCGGAAAAATTCCTCAACTTCGTCGTCCGCGAAGTGATCCGCCATCACGAGCAGATCGCCGCGTCCAACGGCGCAAGCAAAACCGGCTAACAAAGTGCATGTCGCCCAAAAGTGCGCAGCGGTTTTGGGACAACGACCTGCACCAGACAAAGCCATTAACCCAACACTGACATCAGAAATTTTAGGAGAAACGAAATGCCCTTGAAGATCAGACTGGCCCGTGCGGGCTCGAAGAAGCGCCCTTACTACCACGTCGTCATCGCCGACGCCCGTTCGCCGCGTGACGGCCGGTTCATCGAGTCGATCGGCTCGTGGAACCCGCTGCTGCCCAAGGACGGCGAGCGCGTCAAGGTCGACGCCGACCGCGTCAAGCATTGGCTGTCGCACGGCGCCCAGCCGACCGACCGCGTGCTGCGCTTCCTCGATGAGGCCGGCCTCCTCAAGCGCGAAGCCCGCTCCAACCCGAAGAAGGCCGAGCCCGGCAAGAAGGCGCAGGAACGCGCCTCTCTGCTGAAGAAGGCCCAGGAAGACGCCGCCGCCGCCGTTGCCGCCGCTGCTGCAGCCCCGGCCGAAGCGGAAGCCGCCACCGCCGAATAAGCAACCGCGTCATCGCATCGACAAAACGGCGGGCCTGTGCCCGCCGTTTTGCTATTGTGCGGCGATGCCCCATATGCGTTCGAACGAAAGATGAAGAGGCCCTTTTCGGCGGCGTAGCCGGGACGCTGTTGCGATGCGCCGGCGCCACGACAGGCGTCGTCGTGCTCAGCGGATCGAGCGGCCGCATCGACGTCGCCCGCGCCCGGCTCTTTGCCAAGGAAGGAGCATCCGCTCTCGCGCTGCAATGGTTTGGCGGCGAAGGTCAGGTGCCCGGCATTGCGAGATCCCGCTCGAAACGTTTTTCGCGGCGACCGGCTATCTTGTCCAGATGGGATGCCGGCGCATCGTCTATGTCGGGACCTCGAAAGGCGCCGAGGCCTCCCTGCTTGCGGCGGCTCATGATCCACGCATCGGCGTCGTGGTTGCGATCAGCCCGACATCGGTGGTCTGGGGCAATATCGGGCCGGGCCGCGACGGCGTCAGCTGGCCGGAACGATCGTCGTGGACGCTCGAGGGGATTCCTTTGCCGTTTGTCCCAAGCAATCCCGCTTGGAACGCTGAGTATGTCGATGGTCTGGTGTCCTACCGGGGGCTCTTCCTACGTGCCTTGCAAACCTTCAAGGACGCAGCGGCCAAGGCTGCCATTCCCGTCGAAGCTATTTCAGCCGACATTGTTCTGGTTGCGGGCGGCGACGACGCGCTATGGCCATCGCTGGATTTTGCCCAGTCGATCGTTCGGCGTCGCCAGGACACCGCAATGACCACCTGCCTCGTCTCAGTGCCCGACGCCGGCCACCGCATTCTGCTGCCGGGCGAAATCACGCCGCGCTCGAGGCTGCATGCCCATGGCGGCAATGACGACGCCGACACGCGCCTGGCCGCCTGGCTTGGGAGCATATCCGGGGATTGCTGTAGCGCAGGCAGCCATGGTCCAGCTGCCTTGGGCAACAGCGAAACCGGCGATCTATAGCCGCCGGTTTCCGATGTTGGACCTGGCTGTGTTCAATAACCGTCGGGGCAGCTGGCGATATAGGTGCGCCCGTTGCGGCCGCGGTAGCGACATTGACCGCTTTCGCTGGCACGGCCGATCAGCGCGCCGGCCACGGCGCCGACGGCGCCGCCGACGACGGCGCCCTGAACCGGATCATTTGCCACAGCTGCGCCAACCGCCGCGCCGCCGAGACCGCCGACCGCGGCACCCTTTTCGGTTTGCGAGCACGCACCCAGTGCGGTCGCCAGTACCAGAATGATCATCGCTTTTTTCATTGTCGTTCCTCTCTCACGCGGATCGCCGTCCTCGCCGCCACGGCTCTAACTCCCAGACAGCTGATTTGATCCCGAAAACGTGAGAGATCCCGGTGCGCGCGCCTGTCACATTCGTAACGACCGCCGCCGAGCTTGTTGAAATGCAGGACGTTTTACCTTTCAGTGGCCTTCTTCAGATTGGCGAGGCCAGCCTCGAAATCCTTGCCGATCAGCGTATCGAAATTCATGAAGAGGCCCAAAAGCTTGGCAATGAAGGGCCGGCTGCCGCGCATTGCCCAGGTGACTGCGGTGGTGTCGCCCGAGGGCTTCAGGGTGAAGTCGACGCTGTTGTTGGCCCGGAACGGCTTCTCGAAGTCGAGCTTCAGCGACACCAGCGAGGATGGCACGGAATTGACGATCTCCATGCGTCCCTTGCCGGCCTTGGCATTGCCTTCCCAGGCGTAGGCGGCGCCCTTGTCGGCATCAGCGCCCGACAGCGTGCGCTTCATCAGCGGGTCGAGCTTTTCGTAGGGTGACCACTCCGGCCAGTGCTTGAAATTGTTGATCAGCGGAAAGATCGCTTCCGGCGCGGCCTTGATGCTGGCGGTGCGGGCGGTGACGAAATCATTCGACCTCGTCGCCGCATAGATGAGCACGGCGGCGATGATGACGACCAGGATGATGAGAATGGTGCTGAGCATGTTTTTCTCCTCGCTTAACGGCTGAACGGGATCAGGGCGCGCACGCTTGGGTCGCGCAGATAGAGACCGCCCCACAGGATGATGCCGAGATTGACGCTAAACAGCGTGTGCGAAAACAACGGGCTGCCGACGCGCATATTTGTGGCGATGGCGCCGCCGAGATAGCCGGTGAGCAGGATGGCGCCGAGCACCGAGGTGCGGGGCAGCGCATAGAGCGCGGTCGAGATCAGCCCGATAATGCCGAGCGTGCGCGCGACATTGACATCGGCCGGCCAGCCGAGCGACACCATGGTCTGGGTGACGACATCGAGCGGCGGCAGCTTGATGACGCCGTCGAAGATCATGAACAGGATGACGAGGCCGCTGAGCACGCGGCCGGTCCACAGGGCGCCCGACGAGACGGGCATGGTTTGAGAAATACTCACGGGTGTTCCCTCCTAATCGGTTCGAGCCGTTTGCTGGCTTCGGACCAAGGACGAGCGATGGGGCGGCGATCCTACAGGGTGCGGGTTCTTTTTGGGTAGCAGCAAGCAAAAGCCGCTGCGTGGCGATCCTTCACACCCCCCTCTGGCCTGCCGGCCATCTCCCCCGCAAGGGGGGAGATTACACGCTCGACCGCTTCGGCAATGTTCCATGAATGAGCGGAGCATCGAAACCGCCGATCTCCCTCGTTGCGGGGGAGATGCCCGGCAGGGCAGAGGGGGGTGCTGTCCCTCGACCTTGACGGACTATCGACATCCACCAGTCACGGCTATTGATAGGGCTGGGCGAGAGACGAGCGAATGGCCGGCGAGACTGATCTGAAAAAGCTGCTGGCGGCGATGACGCCGGAACTGCTTCCCGGCGTCCATGTCTTCGCCACCCTGGTCCCCGGTGCACCGGTTCCCGAGACGCTCAATCTGGTGATGCTGTTTCGCGAGAAGGAGGGCACGACGCTGATCTTGCCCGAAGACCAGGCCGCCGGGCTGCAGTCCGCCTTCCGCTGCCGCATGATCACCCTGAACGTCCACTCCTCGCTGGAAGCCGTCGGCTTCCTCGCCGCCATCACCGCCCGGCTGGCCGCCGCCGGCATGGGCGTCAATCCGGTCTCTGCTTTCTATCATGACCATCTGTTCGTGCCCGCTGAGCGGGCCGAGGAAGCGATGGAGTTATTGCGCCAACTGGCCAAGGATAACGCCGGCTGAATATCAAGCTCGACGCACGTAGAGAATATCCGGCAGGCCTTCTTCGTTGGTGGTGCCCGCGCCGAACGCCTCGGGGCGAAAGCCATGGCGCTCGTAGAAGCGACGCGCGCCGGTGTTGGCCTGGAAACAATGCAGTTTAACGATCCGTAGCGCGGCGGTCGCTTGCACCAGCAGCCGGCTGCCGATGCCTTGCCCCATCCAGGCGGGGTCGAGATAGAGCTGTTCCACCCAATCGCCGCTCAGGGCAATGAAGCCGACAATGCCGTGCCGGCCTCGGCGACCGTCACCTGCTGCCGGGACAGCACGATCTCGCGGATGAAGGCAAGATCCTCATCCGGCGTGTGGATGACCGGCATCCAGGAGAACGAGCCAAGTGCGGCCCGCATGACAATGGCGATGGTCGCGGCATCCAAAGCCGTGGCGGGGCGCAGCACGATTTTGGTGGGATCGTTCAAAGGCGTTTCTCAACAGAGGTCAGCGCTGCCCTCATCCCCCTGCCGGGACCTTCTCCCCGTGAACGGGGAGAAGGAAGGCTTCGGCCGAAGGCCGAGCCCGCGACTGCGGGCCGCCGGCTTTCCGGCGCCCCCGCGGAGGGCCCGCCGCGGCAGCGGCGATACGGCCCGTGAGCGAATAAACGGAATCGGCCGAAGGCCGAACCCCGTGAGCGAAAACAAACCAGCCGTCAGGCCGCCTTCTTCTTCGGCTGGATCAGGCCGCGCTCGACCAGAAGCTCGGCGATCTGCACCGCGTTGAGCGCCGCGCCCTTGCGCAGATTGTCGGAGACGATCCACATCGACAGGCCGTTGTCGATGGTCGAATCCTCGCGGATGCGCGAGATGAAGGTGGCGTCCTCGCCGGCCGATTCCAGCGGCGTGATGTAGCCGCCATCCTCGCGCTTGTCCAAGACCTGGCAGCCCGGCGCTTCGCGCAGGATATCGCGCGCCTCGTCGGCGGTGATCGGCTTTTCGAACTCGATGTTGACGGCTTCGGAATGGCCGATGAACACCGGCACGCGCACACAGGTCGCCGTCAGCTTGATCTTGGGGTCGAGCATCTTCTTGGTCTCCGCGACCATCTTCCACTCTTCCTTGGTAGAGCCGTCGTCGAGGAAGACGTCGATATGCGGAATGACGTTGAAGGCGATGCGCTTGGTGAACTTCTTGACCTCGACGCCATCGGCGACGAACACCGCGCGGGTCTGTGTAAAGAGTTCGTCCATGCCCTCCTTGCCGGCGCCGGATACCGATTGATAGGTGGCGACGACGACGCGCTTGATGGTGGCGACATCGTGCAGCGGCTTCAGCGCCACGACCAGCTGCGCCGTCGAGCAGTTCGGATTGGCGATGATGTTCTTGCGGGTGAACAGCGAGATCGCATCCGGGTTCACTTCCGGCACGATCAGCGGCACGTCCTGGTCGTAGCGGAAGGCCGACGAGTTATCGATGACGACGCAGCCCTGCTTGCCGATCTTCGGCGACCACTCCTTCGAGACGTTGCCGCCGGCCGACATGATGCAGATGTCGGTGTCGGAAAAATCATACTGGTCGAGCGTCTTGACCTTCAGCGAACGGTCGCCGAACGACACTTCGGTGCCCTGGCTGCGCCGCGAGGCCAGCGCCACGACTTCGCTTACCGGAAAGCCGCGCTCTTCCAGTATGTTGAGCATTTCGCGACCCACATTGCCCGTGGCGCCGACTACCGCAACCTTGAAACTCATCAGAAATCTCCTGTCCCTCTCCGCTTGGTTTTTGGAGAAAACCCGCCGGCCAATGCGGGTTTCGTCCCCCGGGCCGGACCCGGGAGAGGGTGGTTAGGCCAAGGGAATCACACCGTTTTGGTGGTGGTTTTGGCCATAGTTTTGCTGGAACGGTAAGACGCGCCAACGCGCCCGGCCCCATGATTGTGGCCGGGGAAGTCGAATGCAAGAAGAGCCATCAGAAGGCCGCGCATCGAAAATGATCCCGTTCGATGCCGGCTTTTACGCGGTTTGCGTCAGGAGTCAATTGCGGCCAGGCACACGCCTGCCCTGTACAATAGCGGCCGCAAGAAGTACGAACGCCCAAATAGTGTTTGGCTGGCGTGCGTCAGCCCCGGCATGTGCTCCATGATGAGCCCAGACCCTGAATTCCGAAAGAGTGAGATGTCCAATTTCGAAGCTATTGTTCCTGCGCTGGCAGAAGCGCTGGAAAAACGCGGCTATACCGAGCTGACGCCAGTGCAGAAGGCCGTGCTGGAGCTCGGCGAGTCCGACGCGTTGGTGTCGGCGCAGACCGGCTCAGGCAAGACCGTCGCCTTCGGCCTCGCTTTGGCGCCGACCCTTCTTGGAAGCGCCGAACGTTTTGACCAGGCTGGCGCACCGCTGGCGCTGGCCGTGGCGCCGACGCGCGAGCTCGCTCTGCAGGTGATGCGCGAATTGCAATGGCTCTACGCGCCGACCGGCGCCACCGTCGCGTCCTGCGTCGGCGGCATGGACATGCGCTCCGAACGGCGCGTGCTGGAGCGCGGCGCCCACATCGTCGTCGGCACGCCCGGCCGCCTGCGCGACCACATCACCCGCAACTCCCTCGACATGTCGGCGCTGAAAGCCGTGGTGCTGGACGAGGCCGACGAGATGCTCGACCTGGGCTTTCGCGAGGACCTCGAATTCATCCTCGATGCCGCACCGGCTCAGCGCCGCACGCTGATGTTTTCGGCCACCGTGCCGCGCTCGATCGCCACGCTGGCGCAAGGCTATCAGCGCGACGCCGTACGCATCTCGGCCGGCGGCGAGGAAAAGCAGCATCTCGATATCGAATACCGGGCGCTGAATGTCGCCTATCCCGACCGCGAGAACGCCATCATCAACGTGCTGCGGTTTTACGAGGCGAAGAACGCGCTGGTGTTCTGCAACACCCGCGCCGCCGTCAATCATCTGACGGCACGCTTCAACAACCGCAATTTTTCCGTCGTCGCACTGTCGGGCGAGCTCAGCCAGAACGAACGCACCCACGCGCTGCAGGCGATGCGCGACGGCCGCGCCAAGGTCTGCATTGCCACGGACGTCGCAGCGCGCGGCATCGACCTGCCCAATCTCGAACTGGTCATCCACGCCGATCTGCCGACCAATCCCGAAACGCTGCTGCACCGCAGCGGCCGAACCGGCCGAGCCGGACGCAAGGGCGTCAGCGCGCTGATCGTGCCCAACGGCGCCCGCAAGCGCACCGAACGGCTGCTGCAGAATGCAGGGCTGAAGGCGACATGGGCGAGCCCGCCCTCCGCCGACGACGTCATCAAGCGCGACGACGAGCGCATCCTTGCCGATCCAGCCTTCGAAGAGCCGATTGCCGAGGACGAGCGCGGCTTCATCGACGCGCTTCTGGCCAAGCATGGCGCCGAACAGGTGGCCGCCGCCTTCGTGCGCCAATGCCGCGCCAGCCGCTCGGCGCCCGAGGAGCTTACGGATGTCGCACCGTTCACGCCTTCGCGTGACAAACCGGCGGGCGAAAAATTCGAGCGCGATGAAGCGCCAAGCCGGCGCGACGACTTCGGCGACAGTGTCTGGTTCTCGCTGTCGATCGGGCGCAAGCAAAATGCCGAGCCGCGCTGGCTGATCCCGATGCTGTGCCGCACCGGCAACATCTCCAAGCGCGAGATCGGCTCCATCAAGATGCAGCAGGATGAGACCTACGTGCAGATCGCGGCCGACTGGGCCGATCGCTTCCTCGCCGCCATCGGCCCCGACAAGAAGCTGCAGGGCAACATCGTGGTGAAGCGCCTGGACGGCACGCCCGACCTGTCGCGGGCCGGCTACCAGGCGCCGAAGCCGGACAAGAAACCGCATCGCGGCAAGCGACCGTTCGAGGCGCCGCAAAGCGCACACAAGCCGAAATTCGAGAAGCGGGAACGGCCCGCCGGCGATGCAAAGCCTTGGGCCGGGAAACCGAAATTCGACAAGGCGGGACCGCCGAAGAACAAGAAGCCGAAGAAGCGGCCGGTTTGAGGCTCTTATCGGCCAATTACAAATGCAGGCGCTGCCCCTCATTGCCCTGCCGGGCATTTCTCCCCGTATAGTGACGGGAGAAAGGGCGGACCGCAGCCTTGGCGCTCTTCTTGCAGCGTTGGTGATTGGCGGAATCGTCGATAACAGCGACCCCTCTCCCCGTCACTATACGGGAGAGGATGCCGGCAGGCAGGTGAGGGGCAGCGCCAACGCACCGGAAAATAAAGCAACTCATGCCTGAACCGTTTGCCCTCCATTTCGTCCACCCCCTTGCAGTCCGCCGCAACTTTGAACAGTCTGTGCCTGCACGGGGGCGAGGCTAAATGCGCGGCGAAGTTCTTCACTATGACGAGGCCCAGGGTTTCGGCTTCATCACCGGGGCGGACGGCAACCGCTACACCTTCGCGCGCGAGGAACTGCGCCGTGATACCGTGATCGCGAACGGCGCTGTGGTCGAGTTTCTGCCGGCAAGCGGTCAGGCGCGCGACGTTTTTTCAATCCGCGCCCAGCCCGCCAGTCCCGCCACCGCTGCGCCAGCGGCAAGCGCCGCGCCGCCCAAGGCGGCTGCCGCTTCAGCCGCCCCACAGCATTTCGGCCGCCTGGCGGAAGACGGCGCGGTTCGCGATAGCGGACTGCCGGGTTATTTCTGGCGAGGCGTGACGCGCAACTACATCAACTTCGCCGAACGCGCCCGCCGCAAGGAATTCTGGGGCTACTGCCTGTTCTGGACCGTCAGCTTCATCCTGGTCGGAATTGCCGGCGCCCTCGCCGACCAGGCCGTCGGCAATTTCGATGCCGGCAACTGGCCGATTGTGATGATCGGCGTCTGGGGGCTGTTTTGGCTAGCGACGTTCCTGCCCTGGGTCGGGATCGTCGTGCGCCGCTTGCACGACATCGGCCTGACCGGCTGGCTGGCAATACCTTACTTCGCAATCACCTTCATGTTCGCTCCGGCTACGCTGATCCTCGCGCTGATACTCGGATTGATCCCGACCCAGGCCCACGAAAACCAGTGGGGGCCGGTGCCTAGAGGAGGCGGAGCCTAGACCCGCACCAAGAAATGAGCAGCCGGCTGTTTGCGGACAGCCGTGCTATAACAATGGCTTAGGTCGCAGCCGGGAAGGCAGCTGCTGTTTTGACCGAACGAACGAAATATTTCTCTTGCCATTTAGTCTGTGCACAGATAATCTGTGCAATCATCAAATCGACGATCGAAAACGGATGATGGAGCCAAGACAAATGTGGACCAACGAGTACACCGCAATTTCCCCCCTTTCGGCGCAGGCCATCTGGAACGCGCTCAAGGCGCTGCACGAAGGCCGCCTCACCTACGAAGGGTCCGATACCTTCGTGCTGCACGGCCCGTTCGCCAAGGGCACCCGCGTCTCTGTAACGCCCGTCGGGCAGGACACCTTCGAATCGACGATCGTCGACCTCGTCGACGCTGTAACCTATGCCGACGAGACCTCGTTCGGCGACACGAAACTGCTGTTCAGGCATACGCTGACGCCGGTCGAGGGTGGCACTCAAGTGACTCATCGCCTCGAGATTTCCGGCCCATCGGCCGCCGAGGTCGGACCAGAGCTCGGGCCGCAGATCAGCGGCGATTTCGACACTTCGATGGCCAAACTGTTCGAGCAGGCAATGGTGTTGGCGAACGGTGGCTGATCAAGGGGATCTGAACACGCGCTTCAGCGGACCATCCGAGAGCCCCGGCTTGCTGCTCTGGCGAACCACCATGCGCTGGCAGCGCGTCATGACGGCGGCGCTGGCCCCGCTTGACCTTACCCATGTCCAGTTCGTGCTGCTGGCTTCGGCGATGTGGCTCGGCCGCTATGGCGAGCCGCCCAACCAGGTCCAACTCGCCGCCCAGGCCGGCACCGAGGTGAAGATGACGTCGGACGTCGTCGCCCGGCTTGAGGCAAAGGGACTGATTGTGCGGGACACCGACCCGCGGGATTCCCGCGCCAAGGTGATCCGCGTCTCCACGACGGGGACGGCCGCAGTCCAGCGCGCTATCGTCGCCGTCGAAGCCGCCGACGCTGCTTTTTTCTCAACCGTGGATGAGGCGCAACTCGTCGGCCTGCTGAAACGGCTGGCCGGCGAGATCCGCTGAGTCGGCCGCTAAGCCAGGAACTTGGCGATGATGGCATCGCCCATTGCGACAGTGCCGACTTCGGTCATGCCCTCGGACAAAATATCCTTCGTCCGCAGCCCGTCGTCGAGCACGGCGGCTATGGCGCCTTCGAGCTTGTCGGCCTCATCGACCATGCCGAAGGAGTAGCGCAGGCACATGGCAAACGACGCGATCATGGCGATCGGGTTGGCGATGCCCTGTCCCGCAATGTCGGGCGCCGAGCCATGCACCGGCTCGTACAGCGCCTTGCGCTTCCTGGTCTTCACATCGGGCGCGCCGAGCGAGGCCGACGGCAGCATGCCGATCGATCCGGTCAGCATGGCGGCGATGTCGGACAGCATGTCGCCGAACAGATTGTCGGTGACGATGACGTCGAACTGCTTTGGCCAGCGCACCAGCTGCATGCCGCCGGCATCGGCCAGCATGTGGTCGAGCTTGACGTCGGCATATCTGGCTGCGTGGGTCTGGGTGACGACCTCGTTCCACAGCACCCCGGATTTCATCACGTTGCGCTTTTCCATCGATGTCACGTGGTTCTTGCGCGTGCGCGCCAGCTCAAAAGCGACGCCGGAAATGCGCTCGATCTCGAACGTGTCGTAGACCTGCGTGTCGATGCCGCGCTTCTGGCCGTTGCCGAGATCGATGATCTGCTTCGGCTCGCCGAAATAGACTCCGCCGGTAAGCTCGCGCACGATCAATATGTCGAGGCCCTCGACGACTTCCTGCTTCAGCGAGGACGACGCGGCCAGCGCCGGATAGCAGATGGCGGGCCGGAGATTGGCGAACAGCTCCATATCCTTGCGCAGCCGTAGCAACCCGGCCTCGGGACGCACCTCGTAAGGCACCTTGTCCCATTTCGGCCCGCCGACGGCGCCGAACAGCACGGCGTCCGCAGCCATCGCCTTTGCCATGTCGCCATCCGAAATCGCCGCGCCATGCGCGTCGTAGGCACAGCCGCCGACCAAGCCTTCATCAGTGGCAAAACCGCTGCCGAGCTTTGCGTTCATGGCCGCGATCAGCTTCTTCACCTCGGCCATCGCCTCGGGGCCGATGCCGTCGCCGGCGAGCAGGAGAAGATTTTTCGAAGCCATGGAGAACCGTCCGATGCTGTTTGGAGAAACCGCGGCCTTGCTAAACGCCAAGAGCTTGCGGCGCAAGGGGATGAAGAACGCTACGACGGCGCCCGCCTCTCAAGACCTGGGTTCCTCGCCGTGGCCAGAGGCGGGGGAGAGGAACAAATCACTTGTGCGACAAAATATTCACCAACCGGCCGAACGGATCGCGCACATAAAACCGCCGTACGCCCCACGGCTCGTCGGCCGGACCGTATTCGACGGCAAAGCCGGCGGCCCTCATGCCTTGCAGCGCCGCATCGACATCGTCGACCTCGATGGAGAGGTCCGGCACCGGCGTGCCGGAGCCGCCCTGGGCCATGAAGCTGATCTGCACCTGCATCCGTTCGTCGGACCCGTAGGTGACGATCCAGCCCTGATCCATCAGCACATCGAGGCCAAGCACGTCCTGATAGAAGCGTTTCGCCGCCGCCGCGTCCTGCGTCCCGATATTGGCTACGATGCGCCGGACCGTCATGGCTTTGGCCTCCTCAAGCCGTGCGCCGCAGCGCCGTGACTTCGATCTCGATCTTCATTTCCGGCTTGTTGAGCTGGCACACGATCATCGTCGCCGCCGGCCTGATCTCGCCGAAAGCCTCGCCGAGGATGGGGAAGACGACGTCCACGATGGCCCGGTCTGTGATGTAGTAATGCGCCCGCACCACATCGGCCATGTCGAAGCCGCCATCCCTCAGCGCCTCCGCGATGGTCGCCAGGCAATTGCGCGTCTGCGCCTCCACCGTTTCCGGCATGGTCATCGTCGCATAGTCGTAGCCGGTCGTTCCCGACACGAAGCACCAGTCGCCCTGCACCACCGCGCGCGAATAGCCGGCGGTTTTTTCGAAGGGCGAACCGGTGGAGATGAGTGTGCGCATGGAGCCTCGCTGTGGTTTCGGACGCTTTGCAGGAAAGGGCCGGCCAGGCCATGGGCCAAGTCAGGTGCAAATCTTGGCCGTCGGCGGGACAGCACCCCCCTCTGGCCTGCCGGCCATCTCCCGCTCAAGGGGGGAGATTAGCAGTTCGGACGCCTTTCTCGCTTTCCACATTTGCGATTGGCGAAAGCCAGAGTGACGTCTGATCTCCCCCCTTGAGCGGGAGATGCCCGGCAGGGCAGAGGGGGTGTGACGGATCGCGACGGAACAAGCATGAACACCGAGTGTTCGCCGCGCTGCCGCAATCCCTAGTTCCCCGACTCCTGCGCCTTGTCCATTGCTTCCTTCACATCCGCCGGCCAGTCCGCCACCGGCGGCCAGGCCTGCGGCTCGCCATTGTCGCCGCGGCGGGCGAAGTAGAGCGTGTGCTTGGCCGGGTCGACCGCCATGAAACCGTCATTGCTGCCGCATGCGTGCGGCACGCAGCCGGTGGCGTAGAAGGGGCCCGACGCCATCTTTTCGGTGCCGCCGCCGACCAGCAGGCTGGTTGCCATGTCGGGCATGGTGTCGCCGAGCAGCGTCTGCGCCGCGTTGTAGACGGCCTCATTGTGGAAGGCGTCGATGATGTTCTGGTATTTGGCCGGATCGACGTCCTTCCAGTCCGTACCCGGCTCCGGCGCGTAGGTCAGGTCGCCCGAGATCGTCAGCCCGTCGCTGGGTGACCATTGCAGCGCTTGCTTCGTACCGCCCGGCAACAGATACGGCACGAAATAGATGGCGTTGTCGGCCACCGCCGCCGGCGGCGCGCCGCATTCGTCCTGTTCGACCTTGAGGCTTTGTATCTCGCCGCCTTCCGGCTTCCAGACGATGACCTTGGCCGGGCCGCACTGGTTGCCGCCGTCGCCGACATCGACCAGCGCCACGTTGACGCCGCCGACCTTGACTGTTCTGTCGAAGAACACGTCGTAATTGCTGGCCAGCTGCTTGCCGTCATAGGCCAGCACCTTTTCGCCATCCTGCTCCGGCTGGGTGATGGTCAGCTGCCCGCCCTCGAACGGGACCGGCCCCTGGCTGTCATCGTCCGCCAGGGCCGCATCGCTCGAGGCGCCCGGATCGGCGGCGGACGGATCTTCTGCCGGCACGAGGACCGTGTCGGTCTGTGCTTGCGCGCCGGCCACCGGCATCAGCATCCACGCCAGCGCGCAGGCGCCTGCAAGAAGAAAACGTGTCATGACTGTCCCCTCCGTTCAGCCGCCACGAACCCGGCTTTGTGGCGGCCGGGCCATCTCGTACCACTCAGGCCCAAGGACGCTCGGCAGCGTTCTTCTTCTCGAACGAGGCGATGGCGCCGGCCTTCTCCATGGTCAGGCCGATATCGTCGAGACCGTTCAGCAGGCAGTGGCGCTTGAAGTCGTCGAGGTCGAAGGTGACCACGCCGCCGTCGGGGCCGCGGATTTCCTTGGCCTCGAGGTCGACCGAAACCGTCGCATTGGAGCCGCGCGAGGCGTCGTCCATCAGCTTCTCCAGATCTTCCGGACTGACGGTGATCGGCAGGATGCCGTTCTTGAAGCAGTTGTTGTAGAAAATGTCGGCGAACGACGTCGAGATGACACAGCGAATGCCGAAATCGAGCAGCGCCCACGGCGCGTGTTCGCGGCTCGAACCGCAGCCGAAATTGTCGCCGGCGACCAGGATCTGCGCCTTGCGGTAGGCTGGCTTGTTGAGCACGAAGTCGGGGTTTTCCGAGCCATCGTCCTTGTAGCGCATTTCGGCGAACAGGCCGCTGCCGAGCCCGGTGCGCTTGATCGTCTTGAGATAATCCTTGGGGATGATCATGTCGGTGTCGACATTGACGATCGGCATCGGTGCGGCGACGCCGGTGAGCTTGGTGAATTTTTCCATGGCTTTTGCCCGTTCTTGATCGATAATTCGTTGCGTCAGGGTTTGCTGGCGCCCGGTTTACACAAAGCCGCCGGCAAATAAAAGGCAACTGTTGGTGCGCGGCCCCGATCGAAAGATCGGCGCGGCACTGTCTTTAAAACCAGCTGCCGTTGGTGCACCTTACGCCCATGACCGCACAATCGAAGATTATCTATGCCAGGGAGCCTGAGCTCGACGTCGCCGAGTTCCGCCGCGTGCTGGTCGAATCCACGCTCGGCGAAACACGCCCCGTCGATGACGACGCCCGGCTGCAAGCGATGCTTTCAGGCGCGAACCTGGTGCTCACGGCGCGGCTCGACATTGAAGGCAGGCCGCTGATCGGCGTTATCAGGGCCATCACCGATTTTTCCTGGGTGTGCTACGTCTCAGAGCTCGCCGTGTCGCAATCGGCGCAAGGCGTCGGCATCGGCAAGGGCCTGATGGACTAGGCCCGCCGGCAGCTTGGGCCTTCGGTCGCCATCAGCCTGATCTCGATGCCCGACGCCGTCGGCTTCTACGAGCGTATCGGCATGAAGCGCATGCCCGACGCGTTCTGGTTCTCACGCAAGGGCTGACGTGGCGTCAGAAGCAATCGCCGATAGGGACCGGGCGGCGGGCAAGGTTCTCGGGCAATGCGGAACGGTGTTCAGGACCCCGCGGAACAACGCCTGCCGCCGCCGCCCTTGACCCGCGCTTCATCCGGTCCAAATCCGCAGCATGGGAAATCGCCGATCTCTGATAGGCACCGCCGGATGGGGAATTCCGTCTCGATACAAGGCTGACTTTCCGCAGCCCGGGTCGCATCTCGAACGTTACGCAAAATGCTTTCCGGTCGTGGAAATCGACACCTCCTTCTACAAACCGCACCGCCGCGAGACCTATGAGCGCTGGGCGCACGCCGTGCCGGAGCACTTCCGCTTCGCGGTCAAGGCACCGAAGAGCATGACCCATGAGCATCGCCTCGCCGATTGCGAGGGGCTGACGGAGGACTTTCTCGGGCAGGTCGAAGGTCTCGGCGAAAAGCTGAGCGTGCTTCTGGTGCAGCTGCCGCCAAGCCTGCCCTTCGAGCCGGAGGTCGCCGGCGGTTTCTTCGACATGTTGGGCAAGCGTATCCGGGCAAGGCTGGCATGCGAGCCGCGCCATCCCACCTGGTTCAGTGCCGAGGCGGACGCACTCCTTGTTGACAACCGGATCACGCGCGTGGCCGTTGACCCGGCCCCGATCCCTGAGGCGGCGATGCCGGGTGGCTGGCCCGGCCTTGCCTATTTCCGCTGGCACGGCGCGCCGCGCGTCTACTATTCGGACCACGATGCCGAAGCGCTCGACCGGTTTGCGCGGCAGGTGGAAGCAGCGGCCGCTTCCGGTGCCGAGGTCTGGGGCATTTTCGACAACACGGCCGCCGGGCATGCACTGGGCAACGCGATGGCTGTCAGTGCGATGGTTGCTTAGACGCTCGCGGGACAGCACCCCCCTCTGGCCTGCCGGCCATCTCCCCCGCAAGGGGGGAGATCAGATGCCGCGACCGTTTTCGCCAATCTCCGACGTTGCAAGAATGGCGCCTTCGCCGAAGCTGCCATCTCCCCCCTTGCGGGGGAGATGCCCGGCAGGGCAGAGGGGGGTGGGCGGGAACTCGACAGAGCGATCCTATTCCGCCCGCCTCAAATCACGTTCAATTCCCGAAACGCCCGACCTTCGGCCACCCGTTCGTACCCAAACGCCGAGCAATCCACCGTCCGATACCCGCCATGCACCAACAACTCCGCCAGCGCCTTGCCGACGGCCGGCGCCTGCTGCAGGCCGTGGCCGGAAAAACCGTTGGCGAAGATGAAATTCTCGACCTCGGGATGCGGTCCGATGACCGCGTTCTGGTCGAGCGTGTTGTAGTCGTAATGGCCGGCCCAGGCGCGGGTCGGCTTGATTGCTTCGAAAGCCGGAATGCGGGTTGCCAGCACCGGCCAGGTCACCTCTTCGAACAGCGGCCAGTCGACGCCGAAATCCCGGGGGTCGGCGGGGCCATCGCCCTCCTCCGGCTCGGCGCCGCCGGTGAGATAGACCGAGCCTTCCGGCCGGACATAGATGCCGGATGGGTCGACCAGCAGCGGCATGTCGGCGTATTTTTCCCGCGCCTCGAAGACGAAAACGTTGCGCTTGCGCGGCTCGACGGGCAGCACGAGTCCCGCCATGCCGGCCACCCTGCCGGCATTCGGCCCGGCGGCATTGACGACGATGCCGGCTTGCAGTCTTTCGCCATTGTCGAGGTCCACGCCGGTGACGCGGTTGCCCTGCCTCTCGATGCCGGTGACGTCGGCGGCGATGAAATCGATTTGTCTGTCGCGCAGCGCCTTGCGGAACAGCGTCAGCATGGCATGCGCGTCGAACCAGCCCTCGCCGGTGCGGCCGAAGGCGCCGGCGCTGATGCCTTCCGTCGACAGCCAGGAAAAACGCTTTGCCAGCTGGTCGGCATCCTCGAGCAGAATGTCGGCGCCCTCTGCGACCTGCGCTTCGTGATTGGCTTTCAGGATCGGCAGCCCGGCCTCGCCGGCCAGGATCAGATAGCCGCCCTCGCGAAAGCCGATATCGGCATCGGCGCCGAAGGTCTCCTTCAGCCGCCGGAACAGGTTTAGCGTGAACTGCGACAGCCGGATGTTTTCCGGGATCGAGAATTGCTGACGGATCGAGGCCATGGACAGCGTCGTTGCCGCATGGGCGAATTGCGGATCGCGTTCGATCAGCGCAATCGAGCCGGTAAAGCCTTCCTCGCGCAGATAATAGGCGACAGAGGAGCCGACGATGGCCCCGCCGATGATGACAATGTCGTAGCGCACGTTTTCTCCGATCCGGCCGCCGGTATGCTTCACGCCGCCGGCACAATGATCTCGAAGCGCGTGCCGCGTCCGGAGTCAACCAGCGCGATCGTGCCATCATGCGCTTTCAGGAGGGCCAGCACGATGCCGAGGCCCATGCCGGTGCCGCCGGACTCACGGCGCGTGGTGAAGAACGGCTCGAAAATGCGGGCCCTGTTGCTCGGCGAAATACCGGCGCCGTCATCGCTGACCGCAACGGTCGCCTTACCGTCGGCGGTGGCCGCAGAGAGAAGAACCTGGGTGGCTCCGTGCCTGGCCGAATTGTCGATCAGATTGGCAAGCACGATCGCCGCATTCTCGGCTGATATCCGCAGGCCGATTTCGCCACCCGCCTCAATGTTGACCGCCAGCCGGCCATCGACCGGAAGCAGCGCCAGCGCTGCATCGAGCGATGTGCTTTCGCCGCTCGGCGCCAGATTTTCGGCGCGCGCCAGGTCGAGCAGGCGACGCACCAGCAGATTGAGCCGGCCGGCGTCATTGACGATGTTGCCGGAGAACCGCTTGCGCTCGGCGGCATCCATCGCCTCGCCGGAATCGCGCAGCAGCTCGGCCGCGCCCTGGATCGCCGTCAGCGGCGATTTGAGCTCGTGCGAGACATGGGTGGCAAAAGTCTGGATGCTGTCGGAGCGCGCTTGCAGCTTTTCGGCCATGTCGAGAAAGGCGGCGGACAGCTCCGCCATTTCGCGCGTGCCGTGATGGTCGAGCGGCCGGATCGCGTCGCGGTCGCCGGCGGCGATGCGCCTGGTGCGCTCCATCAGCGCGTAGATCGGCCGGCTGACGGTGCGCAGGAAGACCAGCGCGATCAGCAGCGTGCCGAACAGCACGGCAATGGCCGCCAGCGTCACCTTGCCGCGTTCGCCATAGAGATGCTTGACGATGTTGTTCGGCGTTCGAGACAGATAGATCACGCCGGCGACATGGCCGTCGACCGCGATTGGCATGGCGACGAAGACGCGAACCTTAGTGCCGCGGCTGACCGAATAGAGCGGCGGCGGCGGCTGGTCGGGAATTCGTTGCCTGAGGGCGCTGGCATAGTGGCCGGCAAGGGCGGTGCGCACCTCCTCGACATGGGCGAGCGACAGTCCGACCTCGTCGCGCCCGGCAATGACGACGCCATGTGGGTCGAGCAGCCGGAAGCCGGCCAGCGTGGTCTTTTGCGTCGTGTCGAGGATGCCGGACAACCGCGCCCCGATCGCTGCAAAGGCCGGATCGGTGGCGGCAGCGACGCCGGCGGGCCGGGTCGGCAGCAAATAGTCCGAGGCGAGATCGAGTGTCGGCTCGATCGGCTGGTAAGGCGTGTCGTCGCCGCGGCTGGCATCGCCGCTGTCAGCCTGCATCGGCACCCCAAGCTTCTCCGGGGCAATGCCGGCGTCACTGATATTCTGTGCATAGATGGCGGCGATGACGGCGCCTTGCGCGATCAACTCGCCCTCAGTCTGGCGGATCAGCTGGTTTTCATAAAGCCGGAAGAAGAACAGGCCGACCAGCGGCAGCGCCAGCACCATGATGAGGATGGCGAGAACCACCGTGGCTAGCCTTGGCCGCCATTTGGTGCCGATCCATTTGGCGTCGCTCAGGCGCCGCATCGGCCGAGCCGGAAACCGACACCATGCACGGTTTCAATGGCGTCGAGACAGCCCGCCGCCGCCAGCTTGGCGCGGATGTTGCGGATGTGGCTATCGACGGTACGGTCGGCGACGTGGATGTTGGCGGCATAGGCGCTGGCGACCACCAGGTCGCGGCCCAGCACATGCGCCGGCCGCGCCAGAAATCCCCTGAGGATCGAGAATTCGATCGCCGTCAGCGCCAGCGCCTTGCCGTCGAAACTGGCGCCGTGGCTGGCCGGCGCCAGGCTGAGCTTGCCATGCGCGAAGTTCTTGTCGTCGGCGGGGTCGGGCGCCACCGGGCGGGCGCGGCGCAGGATGACGTTGACGCGCGCCACCAGTTCGCGCGGGCTGAACGGTTTCGTCACGTAGTCGTCGCCGCCCATTTCGAGCCCGAGGATGCGGTCGATTTCCTCGTCGCGCGCGGACAGGAACAGAACCGGCACGTCGGAGCGCTGCCTCAGCCGCCGGCAGACTTCCAGCCCGTCCATCTCCGGCATGCCGATGTCGAGCACGACGAGATCGGGCACGCGGCGCTCGATCGCCTGCAGGGCCGCGGCGCCGTCGGACACGGCCTGCGTCTTCATCCCGGCCTTTTCCAGCGCAAAGCAGATGATCTCGCGTATGTGCGGATCGTCGTCGGCGACCAGGATCTGATGCGGCATGGATCTAACGGTCCGGCACTGAAGGTTGCGAGGGCTGGGTAGGTGGAGGAAGCACGAGCGGACCTCTCTTGTCGAGAACCTGCACGAGCCTCCAGCCGCGAAAGCTCCAGGCGCGCCACTGCTTCTGCTCGGCGATAGTGTCGTCGATCATCATTTGGTCGGCCAGATAGGTGGTTTGGTTTCCGAATTGGTGCATGTAGAGGCGGTCCAGCGCCGGCATGGCGGCAGCGCCGAGCGAGCGCAGATATTCGGTATCGATAGGCGTGCCGTCGCCGGTCATTTCAAGGGAATGGTCGACATTGAAATTGGCGATCGTTGCGGCGAAGTTGATGAAGCAGCAGGCATAAAGCGTCGCCGATAGCGTCGCAAGATTGGCGGAGAGCAGCCATTCGTTGGATTTTCCAAGCGCGATGCGGGCAATGATCAGTGCAAGCCCTGACGCCACCAACCCCATCCAGACGAAAGCCGCGATGCGCCAGTAGGTCAGTGCATAGACGCCGATATAGAGATCGAGCCTGAGAATCGACGAGATGACCAGCACGATGTTCTGCGCCACCCAGGCATAGACCAGCCGGCGGATCAGCGGATCGCCTGAGGTTTCGCTGCCCGGCCGCAGCGCCGCCAGCACGAAGCCGGCGGCCAGCAGCGCGGTGGCGATCAGTGGATAGGCGCCGCGATGCGCATAGGCGGCATAGCTCAACCCGTCCGGCAGGGCGACCCCACCCCAGAGATAGGCTGCGTCGAGCCCGGTCTGCAGCGCAAACAAGGCGTTGAAGACGATCAGCGCGCGCAGGATCGCGGCCTTGCCGAAGACGACGGCCTCGATCGTTGTCGCTGGTTTAGTCGCGGCCGGTGCGGCCACGGCTGCAGGCGGCGTCAAAGGTGGAAGGCGGCGCGGGAAACGCGGCAGGCGAGGCCGCAGGAAAGCCCAGACGCCGGCGATCACGAACAGCCAGAAGACGATCCGCGCCAGTTGGATGAGATCGAGCAGCTTCATCAGGTCGATCAGCGACAGCCAGTATTCGATGACCGGATTGGCGGCGCCGAACAAGAACAGGAACACCGCGCCCAGCGTCACCGGCATGACCCAGACGATGATGGACGCCAGGCGGATGCGGCGGCCGCCAAGCCGGCGCACCGTGCGGCGCCATTGGAAAAAGTCACGGATAAGGCGCAGCGGCGCCGCCAGCAGGAACAGCGCCACCTGGCCGGCAATGCGGGCGATGCCGTGCCGTAGCCGCCCGGACAGGGACAGCGCAAACACCACCAGCGCCACGACAGCTATCGCCACCGACAGCGGGCTGACGTTCTCGGCCAGCGGCAGCAGCGCGACGAACAAAGCGGCCGGCTTGAGCCAGGGTCGGGTGGAATTCAGCGCGGCAGGATGCACAGCGACCACCGCGCCGGCGATCAGGATGGCAAACAGCAGCACCGTGATCCCGGCGGGCTGGCCGTAAAAGAAAAAATCCGCCAGCGCCACGAGCAGGACGGCGATGCCGAAACGGCGGCAAAAGGTCGGGGAAAGGGACTGCGTCATGCTCGGACTTTCCTGATGGGCTGGATCCGGCCGACGGGCGGATGTCTGGGGGTAAAAGGGAGCAGGCTTGCCTCCAGGCAAAGGCCGGCCTCCGTGCGAGGCGGATCGACCAGCCACCAGCTTTCGCTGCTGAGACGATAGGGCAGGGACCAACGGTTTCGCTGTTGCATGCCGCTGTTGTGGTGGCTGCGCATGGATACGGCAGGGCGCAGCGGAGGAGGTTTTCCGCAGAGATGTGCAGTTTTCGTGCAGGACCTGTGCTTACGGCCGGGGCGCTCCCCCCCATCTTTCCGGACGTTGGCGCTGTCCCAGCCAGGCTCCTTTCCTCTCCCTCCGGAGGGGGGAGAGGTGGCTCGGCGAAGCCGAGACGGAGTGGGGGAACCACCTGGCAGTCGCCGCGAACGGACATCGGAAGGGCACTGAGCGCATGGGTCGACCCCCACTCCGTCGAGCTTCGCTCGACACCTCTCCCCCGATCGACGGGGGAGAGGAAAGGCCCCCCTTCCGCAACTGCTGCGGGACGGGCGGGGCAGCGCAAGCTTTCGCAGTTGGCTCGTCATCAGGTACCGGTCGGACGCTTGCCTCACCCGCCCCCACGCGGCATAGATCGGCCATGACAAGCGAACCTTACCGCCCGCGCCGCTCGGTGCTTTACGTCCCCGCCTCCAACGACAAGGCGCTGGCCAGGATCGCGACGCTGGCCTGCGATGCCGTGATCATCGACCTCGAAGACGCCGTCGCGCCCTCAGACAAGATCGCCGCGCGGGACAAACTGGCCGGCATTTTCGCCAGCCGACCGAAACGCCGCTGCGAGATGATCGTGCGCGTCAACGCGCTGTCCAGCGAATGGGGCAACGATGACCTGCTGACCGCGGCGAAATTCGAGCCCGACGGCATCCTGTTGTCCAAGGTCGCCACGCCGCGCGATATCCTCGAAGTCGGCGACGTGCTCGACGACAATTTTGCCCCCGACAGCGTCAAGCTCTGGGCGATGATCGAGACGCCCAAGGCCATGCTCAATATCGGCGCCATTGCCGAACTCGGCCGCGATCGCGCTTCGCGGCTAAATTGTTTCGTTGCCGGAACGAACGATCTGGTCAAGGAAACCGGCATTCTGGCGACGCCTGATCGGCGCTACCTCGTGCCTTGGCTGATGCAGATGGTGCTGGCGGCGCGAGCCGGCGGCATCGACATACTCGACGGCGTCTCCAACGATTTTCGCGACCTCGACGCGTTTGCGCGCGAATGCACGGAAGCCGCCGCCATGGGGTTCGACGGCAAGACGCTGATCCACCCCGCCCAGATCGAAACCGCCAACCGCGCCTTTGCGCCCGCGCCCGAAGCCTTGGCCGAGGCGCACGCGGTGAAAGAGGCTTTCGCCTTGCCCGAAAATGCCGGCAAGGGCGTGATTGCGCTGGATGGCAGGATGGTCGAACGGCTGCACCTGGTGCAAGCCGAAAAACTGCTGGCGAAGGCCGCCGCCATCGGCGCATGATCCGCCCCGAAAAGACGAACTCACGACAGGATCTGACCCATGAGACTTTACCGCTTTCTGTCCGCCCCCGACGATTCAACCTTCTGCCACAAGGTCACCGCGGCGCTGAACAAGGGCTGGCACCTGTACGGCTCACCGACCTACGCCTATGACAAGAAGACCAAATCGATGCGCTGCGGCCAGGCGGTGGTGAAGGATATCGACGGCCAGGAATACGGGCCGGATACGAAGCTGAGTGATTGGTAGGCGAGCTTTGCCAGCCTGTCTAAGACAGCGCTAGGCTGCCTCGGCAATATCAAGACGCACTGTAAGTCCGGCCTGTGTGGCCAGATTGATCAAGGTGTCCAGACTAAAATTCGCGATCCTGCCCCGCAGAAGATCGCTAAGGCGTGGCTGGGTAATCCCGAGCCGGTTGGCTGCTTCGGCTTGGGTAACGTCCCAACTCCGCACCCGCTGTTCGATCGCGATCAGCAAATTGGAGCGCATAGTCATGTTGGCGGACTGAGCCGGGGTGTCTTCCAGCGCATCCCAGACATTTTCAAAGCTTTGACGTTCCATGAGCATGTCTCACTGAATTTGCCTGAACCGCGATGCGGCAAGAGCCAAGTCTCGTTTCGCCGTCTGTTGCGTCTTCTTCTGGAAGGCGTGCAAGACAAAGACGGCGTCACCTATGCTGGCGACGTAAAGCACCCGGAACGCGCCAGCATCGTCTCGGACACGGATTTCCCGTACGCCTAGGCCTATCGTCGTCATCGGCTTCCAATCGCTTGGCTCAAATCCGAGTTGAACCTTGTGCAGTTGAACGCCCGTTTCCTTGCGCACCGCCTCTGGAAAAGCCCGGAGCTTGGCAAGAGAATCTCCAAGAAACTCCAGTCGCTTGGTCGGCATACAGACTTTATATCAAAACTTGTATAATTTCACAAGCAGGCTCGCCACCTGAATATCGCACAGCCTTACTCCGCCGCCTCTTCAAGCTTTTCCATATCGTCGTCCGACAGGCCGAAATGGTGGCCGATCTCGTGGATCAGCACGTGGGTGACGATGTCGCCCAGCGTCTCTTCGTTTTCGGCCCAATAGTCGAGGATGGCGCGGCGGTAGAGGGTGATGCGGTTCGGGCCTTCGCCGGTCTGCGGGTTCCAGCGCTCGGCGATGCCGCGGCCCTCGAACAGGCCAAGCAGATCAAACGGTGTCTCCAGCGACAGATCGTCCATGATCTCGTCGGTCGGGAATTCGGCGATCATGATGACGATCTCGCCGGTCAGCTTGCGAAAATCGTCGGGCAGATGTGCGTACGCCTCCAGCGCCAGAAACTCGATCTCCTCGATCGAAGGCGAGAGTTCATCGTGCCAGGTGCGGGTCTTGTAGATGCGGGCCATGCTTTGTCCTTTGATCCGGCATATAGGCTTTCCCTCCGGACTCGGCAAATGGACCGGGTACCTGGCCAATGACTGTTTCTTTGCGCCGAATGGCTGCGACCAAAGTCCAAGGTTGGCCTCGTCACCTTTGATCAAGGAATAAATTCCTTCTGACTCCGCTTGACTCTTCCGGCACCCTCTGGAATCTATAGGAACATAACAGGAACAGTTGTGAGAGAAATTGACCGTCATGGCGACATCAGCCGTGGCGCGGGAGACTGTTTTTGCCCTGCGCCGCCAGATCGCGAAGATCGAGGGAACGCTGCCCGAGCGCCTGGCCGCGCCGGCTGGCGAGGGGCTGCGCGCGGGTCCTGGCGGCGGTCTCGACGCCGCGCCTGAACCCGATGCCGATGTCACCATCATCCGGCGCGGGCTTGCCGTGGCTTCGCCGGATGCTTTCCTGGCCACCGGCGTCGAGCGCCTCGATGCGGCGCTGAGCGGCGGCCTTCCGAAAGCCGCCTTGAGCGAAATCCATGGCCTTGAGACCCGCAATGCCGGGGCCGTCGCCGGCTTTGTGCTGTCGCTGGTCAGCCTGATCCTCAAGGGCCAGCCCTTGCCCGTGCTGTGGATCGGCACGTCGGAGATTTTTCGCGAGGCCGGCTTTCCCTATGCCAGGGGAGTGCAGGGCATGTTCGGTATCGCACCGGAGCAGTTGCTGTTTTCCGAGGCGCCGAAACTCACCGATGCGCTGTGGGTAGCCGAGGAGGCCGCGAAGATGACGGCGCTCGCCGCAATCATCCTCGAAATCCGTGGCAGCCCGCAGCGGCTCGACCTCACCGCGACGCGCCGGCTGCACGCGCGCGCCCAAAACGCCGGCCGGCCGGTGTTCCTGCTGCGCCAGGCCGGCGAAGCCGAGCCGACCGCCGCCCCGGTGCGCCTCATCGTGTCGGCTGCACCAGCGGCGAGCCGCCGGACGATCGCCGGGTCGCTCGCCGGCTCGATCGGCCGGCCTGCCTTCACCGTCAGCATCGGCAAGAGCCGCACCGCTCTGCCTGGACAATTCACACTGGAGTGGAACCCCGATGAACACGCATTCGAAGAAAGAAAGCCCCGCGAAAAACGGGCAGAGAATTCTGTCGCTGTGGTTCCCGCATCTGGCGGCAGAACGGATCCTGCGCCAGCGCCTGGGACGGTCGTGGCGTTCCCGGCCTTCGGATCATCTGCCGCCATCTCACCCACCGCTCGTGATCAGCCATCGCGACCGCAACGCCCAGCGCATATCGGCCCTCGACGAGCGGGCTGAGGCGCTGCATCTGAAGCCTGGCATGGGCATTGCCGATGCGCGCGCCATGCATCCCTCGATCGACATCGTCGAGGCCGATCCGGACGCCGATCGCCGGCTGCTCGAAGGCCTCGCCGACTGGTGCGATCGCTATACGCCGCTGGTGGCGCTCGACGGTACTGATGGCCTTTATCTCGACGTCACCGGCTGCACGCATCTGTTCGGCGGCGAGCGCGCCATGCTGGACGACATCCTTGCGCGGTTTTTCCAGCAGGGTTTCGATGTCCGCGCCGGGTTGGCCGCGACGCCGGGTGCAGCCTGGGCGGCGGCGCGCTTCTGCGGCAACCGCATCGTTGTCTCCGGCGAGGAGGAAGCGCTGCTCGCCCCCTTGCCGCTGGCGGCACTGCGCATCGAGGCCGATATCCGCGCCAGCTTGGAAAGCGTCGGCCTGCGGACCGCCGGCGCGGTCATGGCAGCGCCGCGCGCGCCGCTCGCCCGTCGCTTCGGCGCGACCTTGCTGTTGCGGCTCGACCAGGCGCTCGGCCGCCTCGACGAGGCGGTATCGCCGCGCCTGCCCGTGGCCCCGCTTTCGGTCGAACGCCACCTGGCCGAGCCGGTCGTGCTGAACGCCGAGATCGAACGGCTGGTGCTCTTGCTGGCGGTGACGCTGAAGGCCGATCTCGAACGCCGCGGCGAGGGCGCAAGGATGCTGGCGCTGCTTTTGTTTCGCGTCGACGGCGCCGTCAGCCGCATCGCTGTCGGTACCTCGCGACCGTTGCGCGAACCCAAGCTTATCCAGCGCCTGTTCCATGAGCGGCTGGCCGCGCTCGAACAGGACATCGATGCCGGCTACGGCTTCGACCTGGTGCGGCTTTCGGTGCTGGCGGCCGCCGGCTTCGACATGCAGCAGGCCGATTTGACCGGCGAGACCGAGGATGACGGCGCCGACATGGCACTCTTTGCCGACCGCATCCGCGCCAGGCTCGGCGACAGTGCGGTGCTGAAACCGGTCGCCCTCGAGAGCCATCTGCCGGAGCGCGCCATCGCCACCATCCCGTTCTCGGAAGCGCCACAACGCAAAACACCGCTCAGGAAGCCGGGCTCGAAAGACGCGCCGCGCGCAACCATCTTCCCGCCGGAACGGCCGATCCGGCTGTTCCGTTCGCCCGAGCCGATCGAGGTGCCGGCCACCGAAATGCCTGAGGGTCCGCCGATGAATTTCCGCTGGCGCCGCGCGCTCTACCGGGTCGCGCGCGCCGAGGGGCCGGAACGCATCGCGCCGGAATGGTGGCGTGAAACGTCAAGCGATCCGCTCACATCGACGCGTGACTATTTCCGGATCGAGGATGCCGACGGCCGCCGCTACTGGCTCTACCGGCAAGGCCTCTATGGCAACCCGCAGGTGCCGCCGCGCTGGTTCATGCATGGGGTCTTCGCATGAACGCGCTGACCGTCATCCCCTATGCGGAATTCGGCATCCAGTCGAACTTCTCCTTCCTGCGCGGCGCCTCCAAGCCGGAGGAGCTGGTGGTGGCGGCCAAATTCCTCGGCTTTTCCTCGATCGGACTGGCAGACCGCAACACGGTGGCCGGCGTCGTGCGCGCCTGGCAGCAGGCCAAGGTCGAGAAGCTCGCCTATCACCCCGGTTGCCGCCTGGTGTTCGGCGACGGCACGCCGGACATTCTCGCCTATCCGCAGAACCGCAAGGGCTGGGGCCATCTCTGCCGCATGCTGACGCAAGCCAATTTGCGCGATGAAAACGAGAAGGGCGCGACCCTTCTCCAGCGCAGCGACCTGCTCGAATGGGGCGACCTGCTGTCGCTGGCGGTGCTGCCGGATCTCTCGGCGAATGCCGACGATCCCCTGGCATTGGTCCGTCAACTGAAAGACCGTTTCGGCGCTAATTTGCGGCTAGGCATGGCGCCGGATTATCGCGGCAATGACCGTTTCCGCATCGAGCAGGCGGCGGGCATGGCGGACATCGCCGGCGTGCCGCTGATGGCGACCAACGACGTGCTTTATCACAGCGCCGAGCGCCGCTCGCTGCAAGATGTGCTCACCGCCATCCGCCTCAATTTGCCGGTCGCCGAGGTCGGGCTGGAATTGACGGCCAACGCCGAGCGCCATCTGAAGCCGCCGCTGGAAATGGCCCGTCTCTTCCGCCGCCATCCACGGGCGCTGGCCGAGACGCTGCGCTTTGCCGGCGAACTGACCTTCTCGCTCAGCGACCTCCAGTACAATTATCCCGACGAGCCGACGCAATCAGGGCTTGGGCCGCAGGCCGAGCTAGAGCGTCTGGCCAGGGAGGGGGCCGCCACGCGCTATCCGGCGGGCGTCCCCGCTTCCGTCTTGCAGCGCATCAGTGAGGAGCTCGCTCTGATCGAGCGTCTGAATTATGCGCGCTATTTCCTGACCGTTTACGACATCGTCCAGTTCGCCCGCAATGAGGGCATTCTGTGCCAGGGCAGAGGCTCGGCCGCCAACTCGATCGTCTGCTACTGCATCGGCATCACCGAGGTCGGCCCCGAGCGCATCGACACGTTGTTCGAGCGCTTCATTTCCGAGGAGCGCAACGAGCCGCCCGACATCGACGTCGATTTCGAGCATGAGCGGCGTGAGGAGGTGATCCAGTACATCTACTCCAAATACAGCGCCAAGCGCACCGCGCTGGCTGCCGCCGTCATCAGCTATCGCGGCCGCTCGGCGCTGCGCGAGGTGGCCAAGGCCATGGGCCTGTCGGACGATGTCCGCAGTGCGCTCTCCAGTTCGATCTGGGGCTGGTCGACCTCGGAGCTCGGCGAGAAGGAGGCGCATGCCGGCGGCCTCGACCGCAACGAGACCTCGACCCGTCGCGTGATCGCCCACGCCAACGAGATCATGGGCTTTCCCCGGCACCTGTCGCAGCATGTCGGCGGCTTCGTCATTACCCGCGACCGGCTCGACGAGATCGTCCCCATCGTCAAGACGGCGATGGAGGCGCGCAAGATGGTCGAGTGGGATAAGGACGATCTCGACTCGGTGAAGATCCTGAAGGTGGATATTCTGGCGCTCGGCATGCTGACCTGCCTCAAACGCGCCTTCACCTTGCTCACCGACTATTATCCGAAGGCCCGGGATGATTACGGCCGACCCTATGTGCTGGCCACCCTGCCGCCGGAAGAGAACGACGTGTACGACATGATCTGCCGCGCCGACACGCTCGGCGTCTTCCAGATCGAATCGCGCGCGCAGATGTCTATGCTGCCGCGTCTACGCCCGCGCGAATTCTACGACCTGGTCATCGAGGTGGCGATCGTGCGGCCCGGTCCGATCCAGGGTGATATGGTGCATCCCTATCTGCGCCGCCGGCAGAAAAAGGAAATGCCTGAGTACCCCAAGCCGGAACTGGAAGAAATCCTGGGCAAGACGCTGGGCGTGCCGTTGTTCCAGGAACAGGCGATGAAGATCGCCATCGTCGCCGGCGGCTTCAGGCCGGGCGAGGCGGACGAACTACGCCGCGCCATGGCCACCTTCAAGCGCACCGGCACCATCGGCAATTACCGCCAGCGCATGATCGACGGCATGGTCGGCAAGGGATACACCAAGGACTTCGCCGAGCGCTGCTTCAAGCAGATCGAAGGCTTCGGCGAATACGGCTTTCCCGAAAGCCACGCCGCCTCCTTCGCTTTGCTCGTCTATGCCTCCTGCTGGTTCAAGACCTTTTATCCCGACGTGTTCTGCGCCGCGATCCTGAATTCGCAGCCGATGGGGTTTTACCAGCCGGCCCAGCTGGTGCGCGACGCGCGCGACCATGGCGTCGATATCCGCGACGTCGACGTCAATTTTTCCGACTGGGACTGCACCCTGGAGAAAGCCCAATTCGATCCGGGCCGCATCCTTGCGCGCCATGCCGAAATGCGCGGTGTCATCAAGACCCGGTGCGCCGTCCGGCTTGGCTTCCGTCAGATCAAGGGCTTGGCCGAGAAGCGTATGGAAGCTTTCACCGCGCGGCGCGGCGCCGGCTATACAAGCGTCAGGGATGTCTGGCTGCGCTCGGGCCTCGATGTCGGCGAAATCGAAAGACTGGCGCAGGCTGACGCCTTCCGCTCGCTCGGCCTCGACCGTCGTGAAGCCTTGTGGGCGGTACGCGCGCTGGATGGCAAGAGCGCCGCCGAACGGCTGCCGCTGTTCGACCAGCCGGCGATCCGGCTGCGCGAACTCGAGCCCGAGACAAAACTGCCGACAATGCCGCTCGGCGAGCACGTCATCCACGACTACCGCGCGCTCGGCCTGTCGCTGAAGGCGCATCCGGTCGCCTTCCTGCGCGAGCGGCTCGACCGCGCCGGCGTCATTCCCAATGCCAATCTCGGCTCGGTGCGCGACGGCAGGCGGGTCTCGGTCGCCGGCCTGGTGCTGGTGCGGCAGCGGCCCGGCAAGGGCAATGCGATCTTCCTGACGCTGGAAGACGACAAGGCCGTCGCCAACGTCATTTTCTGGGAGCGGACCTTTACCCGTTTCCGGCCCATCGTCATGGGCGCGCGCTTCGTCAAGGTCACCGGCAAGCTGCAGTCGGAATCCGACGTCATCCACATCGTCGCCGAGAAGATCGAGGATTTGACGCCGTGGCTGACGGTGCTGCTGGAAGAGATGACGCCGGCTGCCCGGCCCGACATTGCCACCCTCTCGGACAAAGCTGAAAGGGTCATGCCCAAGGGGCGGAATTTTCAGTAGGCAAGTGCAGGGCGGTCGGGAGCCCATGACATTAATGCCGGCAAGGGCAGAGGGGGGCGCGAAGGATCGCCAACAGAATGGCTTCTTAGGCTGAGGTCCGTTTGAACCACCCCTGGCCCTTCAGCCCGGCCCACCCAATCGCGGCGGCGACAGCACGTCTTCCGCCGAAATAGTCCGCGCCTCCGAGGGCAGCATGATCGGGATGCCGTCGCGCACGGGATAAGCGAGCTTGGCAGCCCGCGAGATCAACTCGCCGCGCACCGGGTCCCAGGCCAGCGGCCCCTTGGTCAGCGGGCAGGCCAGCAGCTCCAGCAATTTTGGATCGACATTGACCGACTTGCCGTCACGCCCATCCGCAGCCATTGGATCCCCCTTCAGCCATCGGCTCAGCCCTTATTGCAGGCTGGAGCCAAAGTCCTCATTCTCGCGCGCCAGCGCCATTTCGGTGATGGCGATCAGCGTCTCCGCGCGGGCTTTCAGGTCGGGCGCCTCCAGCAGCGCCTGTTTCTCGGCCGGTCCGTAGGGCGCCATCATCGACAGCGCATTGACCAGCATGGTGTTCTCGGCGCGGCTGACGCTTTCCCAATCGGCTTCGAGATCGTTGGCCTGCAGATAAGCGCGAAACGCTTTCAACAGCGCCGGCCGGTCGACCTCGCTTGCCGCCTGGTCTTCGGCAAGATCGGTGAGGAACGGCGCCAGCTTGCATTGCCGGAAAGGCGTCTTCACCGGCAATTCGCTGGTGATGCGGAAACGGCAGACGCCCTGCAGCGAAACCAGATAGCGGCCGTCGCCGCTCTCGGCCATCGAGATGATGCGCCCGGCGCAGCCGACATTGCACAGTTCCGGCTCCCCGTCGGCGCGCAACGCGCCATTGAGGCTGGGCTGGACGATGCCGATCAGCCGCGCGCCGGCGATCGCCTCATCCACCATCTGCAGGTAGCGCGGCTCGAAGATGTTGAGCGGCATGCGCCCGCCCGGCAGCAGCAGCGCGCCGGCAAGCGGAAACACCGGAATGGTTGCCGGCAGATCCTTGCCGACCCGGTAAAATGCGTTTCCGACCTGCACCTTCACTCCTCCGACCCGCTTCGGGCGCGATGTTATCGGCCTAATCTGGCGCGGCGGCCGCCGACCGCAAGGCCCGACAGCCACGCCCCGGCAATTTGGCCGGCAAACGGCTCAGGAAAACAGCAGCGACGACAATTTGCGCCGTGCCGCCAGCGTCGCCTCGTCGGTCATGCCCCAGGCCTCGAACAGTTTCAGCAGCTGCGCCCTGGCGCCGTCCTCGTTCCACGTCCGGTCGGCTTTTATAATCGCCAGAAGATTGTCGGCCGCCGCATGGCGCTCGCCCCTGGCGTTCTGGATCATGGCGAGGTCGAAACGCGCCTGGTGGTCGCCGGGATTGGCGGCCAGTCGCTGCTCGAATTCAGCTGGATTGCCAAGTGCTGCCGCTTCCGCAGCCAGCGTCATCTTGGCACGCAGCGCGGCAAGTGCCGGCGCATTTTTCTTGGCCTCCGGCGCCGTTGCCAGCAGCGCCTCGGCGCCGTCGCTGTCGCCGGCCTCGAACAGAAGCTCGCCCAGCCCGGCAATCGCCTCGATCGTCTCCGGCGCTTGCGCCAGGATGGCGTCGTAAATGTCGGCTGCGGTCTGCGCATCGCCCGCCGCATGCGCTTCCGCCGCCGCGGCCAGTGCTTCGGCCACCGGCGGCGCGCCATTGCCCTTGCCGCCGACCTTGGTGATGAACTCGGCGATCTGGCTCTCGGGGATGGCGCCCATGAAGCCGTCGACAGGCTGGCCGTCCTTGAAGGCGATGACCGCCGGGATCGACTGGATGCCGAGCTGGCCGGCGATCGAGGGATGATCGTCAATGTTCATTTTGACCAGCTTGACCTTGCCGCCGGCGGCCTTGACCGCCTTTTCCAGAAGCGGCGTGAGCTGCTTGCAGGGCCCGCACCACGGCGCCCAGAAATCGACCAGTACCGGCTGTTTGCGCGATTCCTGGATGACGTCGGCGGCGAAAGTGGCGGTCGTGGTGTCCTTGATCAGCTCGCCAGCGGCAGGTGCTGCGCCGGGTGTCGGGCCAAGTGCCGACTTGGCCGGCTCGGCGCCGCCATATTGCACGGACGTGGTGTACTGGCCAGAATTGCCGCCGAATTGGCCGCCAAACGGATTGTTGTTGTCGCTCATGTCGTCGCCCTTCCGATCGCGCCCAGCGGAGCAGCGCGACGTCCTTAACTAGAGGTCAGTTTTCGCCATCCATGTGGCGATCAAGCCGAGACTTTCAAGATAGCAGCATCATGTCCGGTTGCCTCGACGAATCTGATGAGGTCGGCGGACGCGATCGACGTCGTCGCCTCATTGGTCAGCGGATGCGCGTTGACTGTCGCATGTGCTATCAAATCCTGGTCGAGCACCACTTTGACCCGTCTTTCGGTGTCGTTGATCAGCCCGAACACGGTGACCGCGCCCGGAATGACACCGAGCAGCTCCATCAGCATCTCCGGCTTGCCGAACGACACCCGGCCGGCGGCGCCGATCATCGTGTGGATCTGCTTCAGGTCGACGACCGCCTCCTCGCCGACGCTGACCAGGAAGAAATTGTCCTTCTTGTCCTTGAGAAACAGATTTTTCGTGTGCCCGCCCGGTATCTCGCCGCGCAGCGACTGCGAATCGGCCACCGTATAGAGCGGCGGATGGCGCACGGTCGACACTGATATGCCGAGATCGGCAAGAAAGGCGAAAAGCTCGGCTTCGGTCTTCGGCATTGGTGGTCTTTCCCTGTATCGGCGCGCGGCAAAGCCGTTTACGGCCAATGATGCCGCCGAGACAAGACCGTCATGCGGGAAGTCGATGAACCACCCGCGTGGCCGACAAGGTTCCGCCAAGCGATTTGGCGCGACCAAAAAGCCCGTCATTTCCCTGTTGCAATCGCCGCGCTCTTCAGCCATATAGGCCCGGCTTGCGGCCAAAGGGCCGTGTGAGCGGGTGTAGCTCAGGGGTAGAGCACAACCTTGCCAAGGTTGGGGTCGAGCGTTCGAATCGCTTCACCCGCTCCAGTTTCCTCTAGGGGAATCAAGCGATGAAGAGGCGCCTTTCGGGGCGCCTTTTGCTTTTTCCAGACCGGCGATGTAAGCGCGTTGCGGAACACTTGTTCTCCCTCAGAACCAGGCGCAGGTAAGACGGCGTGGCGCACAATCCCTCGGGTTCAATTTCGGCGAAAGGCGGCACCGCATCTGAAGCGCTTGCTTGGCTGGCGTTGCGGAACGCCGCGTCCGAATGCGGCTCAGGCTCGCGCTTGATCGACCCGCAGCCCCTGCGCGCACTCCCGGCGGGACGCAAGTGGGCGCATGAGATTGCCAAGGTAATCTTCGATGGCCTCATGGCAGGAAGCCTGTCGGTGCCGGCGCAATTGGCTGCCGGATGGGCGAGGTTCGGCAGCGCAACCACCGCGTTGATCATCGAACTCGGCAAGATCTGGGACAATCCCGCAGCGGCTCGCCGCGTCCAGTACCAGCTTGAGCAAATGCTTCTCGAACCCGACGATCTTGCGACGCCGCGCAGGCTGGCGCGAACGCTCGGAATTCGCGTCGACGCTCGCAATCCGACCGCGACCGAACTGCCGGAAGGCATCGATCAGATCTATGCCCATCTGATGCTGGATGGCCGGATCGAGGCTGTCGTGCAGTTCGGTGCACTCGGGACGGTGACGAGCGATCATTGGATTGAATTGATCCTGGATGTAGTGCCTGCTGAGCGGCTTGCGGGAGGATCGCCTGGACCGCAAAAGGGCGCCGGCGCGACCACGTCAAACACGCCTGCAGCCGAGGTATCGTTTGCCATGGCGGGAAGCGAGCCCGATCAGGACAGCCACTTCGGCAAACTCGCGCAATTGGCCGCACAGGCGCATGACCTGGTTCGGTCGAGCGCTGAACCGTCAGAGCCTGTTACGCCGCGCCGCGCACGGGTCGCGGACAAGCACGACGAGGATCGCACGGCGTTCTGGAACAGCTATTTCGCGACCGAGGATCCCTGGAACTACAGCTCGCTCTATGAGCAGGAAAAATATGAGCGGCAGATCGAGATCCTGCCTGCCGGTCCCATCGGCCGGGCGCTTGAGCTGGCCTGTGCGGAGGGCCATTTCACGCGGCAGCTGGCGCCGCGCGTGGGCCATCTGACCGCAACCGACATCTCCGCCATAGCCATCGAGCGAGCCCGCGCCCGATGCAACAATCAGGCGAATGTCGAGTTCGGCGTACTCGATTTCGCTGCCGACACGCTGCCGGGTGAGATGGATCTGATCTTCTGTTCGGAGGTGCTCTACTATCTGGACGATCTCGCCGAGTTGCGGCGCATCGCCGAGAAATTTGCCGAGGCGTTGGCGCCTGGCGGTAGTTTCATCAGCGCACACGCATTCGTGCTGCGTGACAATGTCGAAAAGACGGGCTTCGACTGGAACACATTCGGTGCCCAGGCGATCTCCGAGACGCTGGCAGCGACCGAAGGCCTGGTGCTCGAGCAATCGATCCAGACCGAGCTCTACCGCATAGACCGCTTCCGCCGCCTATCGCCGGGCGATGTGGCGACGGACCCGGTGATCGATCATGTGCCGATCCGCGCGCCCATCGAAATCGGCGTCGCGCGAAATATCGTCTGGGGTGGGGCGCGAGCCTTGCGCCGCGACGTCGCACGTAACGAGCAGCGCCAGCATATCCCTGTCCTCATGTATCACGGCGTTGCCGATGAAGGTCCGGCCGCGCTCGCTCGCTTTCGGCTCACGCCCGCCGCATTCGCCAGCCAGATGGGATGGCTGCGCGCCAATGGCTTTCACGCCATTGGCTCCGAGCAGCTGGAAGCATCCATCGCCAACCGTCAGCCTTTCGTCGGCCGCCCGGTGCTCATCACCTTCGATGACGGCTTCCAGAACTTCGCCGACCATGCCTGGCCGATCTTGCGCGCCAACGACCTGAACGCGGAAGTGTTCCTGGTGACGGACCTGGTGGGCGAAAGTGCAAAGTGGGACACCGACATCGGTCCGCCGACGCCGCTTATGGGCGCCGGGACGGTGCGACGCCTCGCTGCCGAAGGCGCCTTCTTCGGCAGCCACATGGCGACGCATCGCGCCATAGATGGTCTGTCGAGCGCTGACCTGGCCGCCGAGCTCCTGCGCTCTCGTCTGTTCATCGAACGCTGGACCGGCCGGCCAACCAGGGCGTTCGCGGCCCCCTTCTCCGTCACCGACCGACGGCTTGGCCGGCTGGCTAGGGAGTGCGGCTATCGAGTAGGCTTCGGCCGCAGGCACGGGCCGGCGGACCTCCATAGCGATCTCATCGACCTTCCGCGCATCGAGATTCGCGGCGACCGCTCGCTCGATGACTTTGTCGCCACTGTCGAGGCCGTGCTCGGATAAACGGTGAACTTGTCAGTTCATTATTGGGCGACTTGCGACACGGCTGACATCAGCTCCTTCGGGTTTGGGGCGCCAAACATGTATCGCCCACCCTCCGGGACCTCCGTGAAGCTCCAGCGGACGATCCCCTGCCGGTCCAGCAGGAACTGACCAACCAGTTGTCCGTGTCCCGTGGCCATCATCTGCTCGTCGGCTTCGGTCAGTTCGTAGTGGTCCTTCTTGTCGAGGATTGCGGCGGCTGTCATCGGATCCATGGGACCGGGCAATTCGCCAGGTATGTCGACCCGCATGTCCTGTGCCGCTGCCATCGCGACCTTGTACGGCCAGTTCGTCTCGTTCTCGGTGAATTCGAGATTGGGCAGTCCAAAAGCACGATGTGAAGCGCGTTCCGGGTCCGACGCCGCAAGCAGGTTCGGCATTGGATGGTAGCGGAAATAGAGCCGCGCCCGTTCGATCGGCGTGTTGACCACCGTCAGGCTCTCCACGCCCTTTTCGCGCAGCTCCGGATCGAGACGCGCCTGAGCGGCGATGTGGCGCCGGCAAAACGCACAATGCAGACCTCGAAACAGGCCGACCAGCACCGGTTTTTGCCCGCGAAAGTCGTCAAGCGCAATCTTGCCTTCCTGGGTAATGGCGTCGAGTATCAGGTTCGGCGCCCGGTCGCCCGGTTGAAGCGGTATCAATCCACTAGGCGCGGACATGTCCAACCCCCTATCCCGGCTAGTCGAGAAAAGGCAGCACCACAAGCGCTTCCGGGTCGAGCCCGTGCTGGGCGCATATACCCTGCGCCAGGGAAAAGTAGCGTTCGGCCTCGGCCAGATTGTCGAGGTCGAGATTAAGCGTTGCGAGTCCATCATAGCACGGAAACAGAAGTTGGGGCTCGCCCGTTTCGCGGGCTACCTCCAGTGCTTCGTGGAACAAGCCGATCGCCAGTTCCGGATGGCCGTTGCACTGGTGGATCTGCCCAAGCACGATCAACGGCACTGGCAGGTGCTCGCGCTGGTCGAGCGCCCGGTCAATCTCGATGGCCTTCTCGGCAGCAGGCACGCCCTCCGTTGGACAGCGATCCGTGAAAGTACAACAAGCTACCGCCAGATTGGCGAGGAGGCGCGCCTGGAAACCCAAATCGCCAATACGGCGCGCCACTTCAAGACCGCGCCGACAGACCTCCATCGCCTTCGCCGGATCGATGGTCGTGTAGAGCACCCCGAGATTGGTGTAGCCGCGGCAGGCCGCGCCCAGCAGACCGGCGGCTTCGGCCAATTCAATGCTGCGCTCAACCTCACGCACGGCTTCATGGTTTCGCCCAAGGCGAGCCAGCGCAACAGCCTTGGTATTAAGTGCCTCGGCGGTCACGAGGGTGGCATCATCGGAGACATGTTCCGTTGTCAGAGAGCGTACGCAATCCAGCGCCGCGTCTGCCCATTTTGCCGCGAGAGTGTGATCTCCGCTGCGGAACGCCTGTCGGCCACGTTCTTGCCAGAGATGCGCCTGCTCGATCGGGACATCCGCTCCATCGAGGAGCGCTGCCGCTTCAGCGTAGCGCGATTCCGCGTCGTCCCGCTTGCCCACGTCCCAAAACAGCCGACCGATCTTGCGCAAAACGCGCGCCGCCGCGACACGATCGGCTGACTCGCGATAGGCCTGCAGCACCGCCTCGTAGTGGCGGTGTGCAATCTCGCGGCGGCCTGCCGGGCCGCTCAAATCGGCAATGCGCTCTGCAATTGCCAGTTTGAGCGGTGTTTGCCCGATCGCGCCCAACGCAGTCAGTGCTCGCTCGTAGAAACGAAGGGCGTCGTCATTGGCGTATATCATGCGAGCGCGATCTCCCGCCGCCTGCAGGTAATGCGCGCCCCTCTCCCGCTCGGCGCTCTGAGCGAAATGATGACCGAGCACGGCCAGATCCTCGAACCGTTCCGGCTTGTCGCCGCACAGTTGCTCCAGGGCGGCACCTACCCGGCGGTGGATGTCGGTCCGGCGTTGCAGGAGCAGATTCTGGTAGATCACGTCCTGCAGCAATGTTTGCGTAAAGCGGTAGCTTTGCGACGAGACCGAGCCTGATCCGGCAACTTCCTCGATGATTTCCGCATCGCAAAGCAGTTCGCAGCCCGCTTCCAGTCGGCCGGGGTCGGCTGCCACGGCTTTCAGAAGCGTGGCATCGAAGCGCGGGCCGATTACCGCGGCTTCCTGGGCCAACCGGCGCACCTCTTGCGGCAGCCGGTCGACGCGAGCAAGCAACATTGCCTGGATCGTGGCGGGGATGCCGGTTGCGACTTCGCCTGCCACGGTCCGCCATTGCTGGCCCTCGCGCACCAATACACCGCGATCGATAAGGCCGCGAACGATCTCCTCCAAGAAAAGCGGGTTGCCGCCCGCGCGCTCGAGGATCTGGTCGAGAAGCCCTCCTGCGGCGTTTACCCAGCTCTCGCCGAAAAGCGCCGCCACCAGGCGGCGTCCGTCATCGCTGTCGAGCGGCGAAAGCCTGAGCGCTGTGTGGCTGACCCGACTTGAGTCGAGTTGGTCGTTGTCCGACGCCGGACGATGCGTGACCAGCAACATCAGCCGCGTGCGTTCCAGTCTGTCCATCAAGAAACGCAGTGCCTCGAGCGAGACGGAGTCGGCCCAGTGCAGGTCTTCGACGACAATCAACAGCGGCGACAACGCAAGCCGCCGTTCCATGATTGTGCGGACCGCGTAGAGAATTTGCCGCCGCAGCTGCTCGGGCTCGACATGCTGCAAGGTGGCATCGGGGTCGCCGAGGCCAAGCACATGGTAGAGCAAAGGCATCAGCCGCTTCGCCTCCTCGCCCTGCAGGCCGAGATCGGCAAGCAAGGCTGCGAGCTTGCCCCGCATTTCGTCCCCATTGTCGTTTTGCATCATCCCGGCAGCGCTGCGCACCACTGCACCCAGGGCGCCAAATGATTGTTCACCCAGCGGTGAGCACGTGGCCTGCCGCACGGCGACGTTGCGAAAACGATCCTCGTCGCCGACGCGGGCGACGAACTCCTTCACCAACCGCGACTTCCCGATACCGGCTTCGCCGACGAGGCGGACAAGCTGGGCCGAGCCGCCGCACGCCAAGTCAAGGCTCGCCAGCATTCTGTTGAGCTCCGCATCACGACCTATTATGGGCGCACTGAGGCCGAGCGCCTCGAGCCCGCGCGCTGCACGCGGCGCCGCAAGCGGTGCATCCAGTCGGTGGACGAGCACACTGCCAGCCTTGCCGCGAAAGACGACATCGCCCAGCGACTCGTACGAGAAGGCATGCCGGGTCAGCCTGTGCGTGAGTTCGCCCACCAGCACCTCACCCGGTGCAGCCAGCGATTGCAGGCGTTGCGCCGTATTCACCGTGTCGCCGGTCACCGAATAGGATTTCGCGGTGCCGATGCCCAATCCGCCAGTAACGACCGGACCCGTGTTTATGCCTATGTGGAGCAGCAGCGGCGAGCCGGAGTGGCGGGTGCTTTCACCGAGCCGCGCCGTCCGGGCGATCATGTCGAGAGCGGCTCGAAGCGCACGTTCCGGATCGTCCTCATGCGCGACCGGCGCACCGAACAAGGCGAGCAGAGCGTCGCCGATGAATTTGTCGACGAAACCACCAAAGCCTTGCACGGCCGCCGTCAATTCCTTGAACAGTTCGTTCTGCAGCGCCTGCATGACCTCGGGGTCGAGCTGCTCGCTGAGTGTCGTGAAGCCGCAGAGATCGGCGAACAGCACCGTTACCGTTCGTCGATCGGCGTCGGAGACGGAATGCGGCCCCTCTTCGCTTTCGATGTTCGGCGATGGAGCTCGAGAGGGCTGCGCAATGGTGCGGCTTGGTGTCGGAGCAGGCCGTTCGGCAGCTTTTGCGGACGCACCGACGCTTGCCCCACATTTAGGACAGAACTCGAAATCAGGTGCGCAGGCGTAGCCGCAACTGGCGCATGGCACGGGCTGGCGGCGGCCACACTTCGGACAGAAGGCGTAACCGCCCTCGATCTCGAAACCGCAGCCCGAGCAGTTCATGGACACCTCACCAGAGCATGATGCCGAAGAGTGTGAAGCGGTTTTCGGACGACATCATGCTCTATCTCTTTGACCTTGGGCCATGACGCGTGATCTCGCCACGCTCGTCACGGCCGGGGTATTCACAAGGATGAACCGATAGTCGTCAACCGGCAAGCGGCAGCGCAAATGGGCATCGGTCTGGGTTCGGCGGTGGAGCACTGCCGATACGGGCGGCTGCGTGGCCGTGATTTGCGAAAATTCCCTCGTCCCGCCGTCTTCCTGCTATGATGGAGATGAGGAGGCGACCCATGAGCGAGAACCGTAAGCTGGCCGCAATCCTGGCTGCAGATGTGGTCGGATACAGCCGGCTCGCGAGCGCGGACGAAGATCGTACCTTGGCGCGGTTGCGGGCACTGCGCAGCGACCTGATCGATCCGATCATTGCAGTGCACCACGGGCGGGTTATCAAGCGTACCGGAGATGGGGCACTGGTTGAGTTTCGCAGTGTGGTCGATGCCGTGCGCTGCGCCGTTGAGATTCAAAACGGTATGGTTGAGCGCAATGCCGGCGTACCGCAGGAGCGCCGCATCGAGTTCAGGATAGGCATCCATCTGGGCGACGTGGTCGAAGAGAGCGATGGCGACCTGATGGGTGACGGCGTCAACATCGCCTCGCGTCTGGAGGGCGTTGCGGCGCCCGGCGCCATCTGCCTGTCCGAGGATGCCTATCGCCAGGTCAAGGCCAGGCTTGACCTCTCGGTCAGCGATCTCGGCAGCACACAGCTCAAGAACATCGCCGAGCCGATCCGAGTGTATTCGCTGCAAGTCGGCGCCGGGGCCAAGGTGGCCGCGACCTCGCAAACCCCGACGAGCCCTCCGGCTGCGGCAGCGCCGCCGAAACTGTCGATCGCCGTGCTGCCGTTCGCCAATATGAGCGGTGATGCCGAACAGGACTACTTCGCCGACGGCATCTCCGAAGACATCATCACGGCGCTGTCCAAACTGTCACAGCTCTTCGTCATCGCTCGCAATTCGTCCTTCATCTTCAAGGGCCAGAACGTCCATGTGCAGGATGTCGGCACGAAGCTCGGCGTGCGCTATGTCCTTGAAGGCAGCGTACGCAAGTCGGGGAACAAGGTACGCATCACCGCGCAGCTCATCGATGCAATCTCAGGCGGCCATCTTTGGGCGGAGCGGTTCGATCGCGATCTGACCGACATATTCGCCGTGCAGGATGACGTGACGCAGCACATCGTCGGTGCGCTGGCGCTCAATCTGACCGAGGATGACCGTCTGCGGCTGGCGCCCGAACACCAGCGCAACCCGGAGGCGTATGACTGTTTCCTGCGGGGCCGGGAGCTGTGGCACCGGCTGACGAAGGACACGAACGTCGCGGCCCGCGAGCTCTTGCAGCGGGCCATCGAACTGGACGCGAAATTTGCCTCTGCCCACGCTTTCCTAGCCCTCACGCACGGGCTCGATTACCTCAACAGGTGGGGTGCGTCGGACTCGATGGCGCAAGCGGAAGAGGCAGCAACGCGAGCGGTAACGCTGGATGACAGCGATCCCTGGGCGCACTGGGCACTGGCATCGGCCAAGCTTTACACACGGCGGCACGATGAAGCCATCGGCGAGGTCGAGCGCGCGATAGCCCTCAATCCGAACTTCGCCGAAGCGCACGTCGCCCGCGGCGAGGCGCTGTATTATTCGGGTAGACCCGCGGAGGCGCTAGAGAGTTTCGCCCGGGGAAAGACCTTGAATCCATACTTTCCGGATGTGCTTCTGCACTTCCAGGCTTTGGCATCGTTTCAACTGGGAAGGTACGAAGAGGCCGTCGACCTCTTGCTGCAACGGCTGGCTCGCAACGCTGTCACCGACGTCTCGCGTGCGCTTCTGGCCGCATGCTACGGCCATCTGGGCCGTTTGGAGCAGGCCCATGCGGCATGGCAGGACCTGCTTCGCGTCAACCCCGCCTATTCGCTGGAACACCGTCGCAAAGTCTTGCCTTACAAGAACCCTGCCGATTTCGAACTCATGGTCGAGGGGCTCCGCAAGGCCGGCGTGGTGCAATGACGGGCTAAAGCCCGGCCGGATCAGAGGCCTGAGGCCCGGCCGATCTTGCGCCATCGGGCGTTTTCGCGAACCGGTTTCAGGTCGTCGGTCGTCTCGGCAAATGTCCGCAACCGGTATTGCCGCAGCAGGTCCGGGAAGAGCGCCCCTTCCGGCAGGCCGGCAAGCTGCTCGCGGACCGAGATCTTTTCATCGATGACCCGCATGCCCCAGGCATTTTCCCGAACCTGCAACTCGGCGGCCAGATCGCGCTCTTCTGGCGCGTTTTCATCCAGCGCAGCCAGCAGGATCGAGTGGAAAAGCGCGACATAGCCAATCTGTCTCAGGCCGCCCACGACCCGCACGCGCGGCAATATGGCAAGGGCGAGGAACATCAGGAACAAGTCCGGCAAAAGCAGGCCGTCCAGCAGTGCCTGCTGGAGATGCGGCCGCTCGAACGGGATGGAAAGACCATGCGGCCTGTCAGGCTCGATCAGCCGCCCCTTCTCGAGGACGAGCTTGCGCACGCGCTGCTCGCGGATGCCCCAGAAATAGTCCGTGGCATTGGGCAGGAACCTGCCAAATGGGCCCGATGCGGCTTCTTGCAAGGCATGGTCGAGACGCCGGCGCCTTGCGGGCTCGAGGAGCAGCCTGGAAAGAAGGCTGCCTTCATCTTCCAGATGCCGCGAAACGACAGTCGCGGCCAGCCTATCATCGACGAAAACCGGCCGAGCCATGCCGGAACGATCCCAATCGGCGACCAGATGCTCGTTGAGTTCTGTCAGCGCATCGGCGGCTGTTGCAAATACCTTGTCCTGGCTGGCAAGCAGCGTGCCGAGCCAGCTTCTGGCATCCGTCTCATTGCCCACCGTTTCGAGCGCGCGCCCGTTGAGGGCGACGGGACCGGCCGCGCAGGCGCTTTTGCGGCACAGTTTGTGGCGGCCCATGCCAAACAAATTGACCTTGTCGTCGCCGACATCCAGCCATCCCGGCCCCTCCCGGCCGGTTGTCTCCATGGTCATGGTCGTTCCCATGAAGCCGAAAAAAGCCGACAGCCCGTTTTCGACCGCGCCGAGCCAGGCAAGCAGCAGGGCATCGAAGGTGATGCGATCCATCAGAAGCAGGCAGTGCAGGCCGGACTGGATAACCGGTCTGTGGTCGAATTCGTCGAGGGCCTTGCCGATCGCTTCGGGCTGCATGATCGCACCGAGGCGCTGCTGCAGGACGTCGCGCAGGATCGAGCGGGCAGCGATCGACGGGGCCGATGCAGGCCTTGCCACCGGCCGCCACAGATGGCGGGCATAATCGGAAACCGGCGCATTCCAGTTCTGCTCGATGTCACGCACGACCTCCGGGCAGAGCAGCGACAGCACGGCCAAAATGTCCACCGGAGGGGCAAGGGCAGGGACGGTGGTCATCAGAACCGCAGCCGGGCCATGCTCAGGAGGTCGTGGTATTGCCCGTCGGTAAAACCGGCCTTCACATGCCGTCCCTCGACCTCGAAGCCATGGCTTGTGTAGAGACGGATGGCCGGTTCGTTGTCGGCATAGACGCTCAATTCGACCCGCTTCAGGGCGCGCCAGTTGTCGGCCACGTCAAGCAGCGCGCCTAGGATGGCAGAGCCGATGCCTCTGCCGACAAAACCATCGTCGAGGCCGATATTGATCTCGCCGATATGCGAGCGGCGCGGCGAACCCTGCGCGACCAGGCTGCCGTGGCCGACAACCTTGCCGTGCAGCTCGGCAACGATCCAGGTGGTTTCCGGGCCGGACTTGGCGATGCGCCGCTCCACCTGCTCCACCATCTCGAACGGCATCCTGAGCGTGCCCCAGCGGAAGCCCGGCATATTGAAGATAGCGCAAAGCGCCTCGGCATCGCTTGGCCGGACGGCCCGGAGCTGCGGCTGGATTTTCTCTAGGGGTGGCGTGCTGGTCATGGCTTTTCCGGCTATAGCAATTCCAGGAAAAGTGTGAGCGGTTTTCCGTCCGGAATTGCGTCAGAACAAAGGACAGAGGCAATATGCCCGGAACGATGCACCGGACGTCACCTGAAAATCCAGCCGTCTCTGCGACCTATGCCGATTGCGCGGCAAAATGCCGGTGGGCGGCGTAGAGTTTGAGGATACCGCTGATGCCGATCCAGCCGAAAAGGGCGAGCCAGCACAATGTCCCGGCCGCCGTCCAGTCGATCCGGTGCACGGCGGCGTCGGTGATGAAGAGGCCAAGAACAGCAAGCAGGCCAACTAGAAACTGCGCCAGGCCGAGCACCAGCAGTTCCTCGCGCGGCGCACTTCTCCAGACGAGATAGGTGCCGCCGGCACCCGCCAGGAAGATGGCGCTGTAGACCTGGGCGTGGAAGGCATCGATCGGCCACGGCCAGAAGCCACCGAATGTCAGGGGAAACAGCAACAGGCCGACGCCGTAGAGCCCGAGGATCGCCATCTCCACCGGTAGGTAGGCGCGCCATGCGGGGTTTAAGATCACGCCTTTTGCAGAAGGGCGGGCCCTTGCCCGCCACAGGAACAGCGCGGATACAGCGGCCGACGCAAGATAGACCAGAAACCATAGCCAGGGGGCTTTGCGCTCGAAGTTGAAATAGCCAAGGTTGATGAACGAAGCCGCCGACACGATGACGGTGAAGATGAAGGCCATGACCAGCACAAGCCTGCCGGGCGACCAGCGATTCCAGACCAGCAGCACCGCCATCACTGCCATTTCGGCGGTGTAGAAGCCGCCGAGGAAGCGGGCATTGAACGGCGTGACGGCCCAGGGCCAGCGCGGCTTGACCAGCGCAGGCGCGAAAAACAGGCCGGCCCCAACGATCAGGACGATGATGACCCCCGCCGAGAAAAGGCGAAGGGCCGCCGGAAATGGCGGGTTGTCGCGTGTCGGCATGGAGAAAACCCCAGAGATGAATGCCCCATGGGCTATCATAGTTTGGAATTCAACAAATGGAAATTGACCTGTCACCAGGCTTGTCCATTCGAATGGCCGTACGGTCCGTTTCGCAGTATGATGGAGCGTTCGGGTCGAAGATCGGTCCGGCCAACACGCCTAGAGCCGGATGATTTCAGGTCTGTCCGACCTGAAATCTGAATCCGCCTCTAAATCAGGAAATAGAGCATGATGTCGTCCGAAAACCGCTTCACACTTTTCGGCATCATGCTCTAGCGGCGCAATTTCCGGAGCCTGCACGATGACCGAAGCTCAGGATCTGTTCTCGCTTCTGCGGCAATCGACCGATGTCGATCCGCAGGCAATCGACGCAATCCGGCAAACCATCGCCGAGGGCAAGGACCGCGAACTTTGCCGCATCAATGCGCTCGCCTTCGCCAGCAAGCATGGCCTCGACGAGGAACGCACCATAAGCGCCTTTCTCCATGCGGCGCGGGTGGGCATCTTCGACATTTCCTGGAATGTTCTGTGCCCCGGCTGTGGCGGCGTGCTCGACACCAACGCCACGCTGAAAACCATGCAGAAGGACGAATACACCTGCGCGCTGTGCTCCCAGGGCTATTCGCCGACCCTCGACGAGATGGTCGAGGTGACATTCACCGTCAGTCCCCGCGTGCGCAGGATTGCCGCCCACAATCCACACGAACTGCCGTTGGTGGAATATTACCGCCAGATCTACTGGGCGTCCGGGGCCGATCTGCCGGACGAGGATCTGGCGGAAAAGATGGAAGCGTTCTCGCTGGAAGATATCGAGCTTGCGCCCGGTGAAAAGGCGGTTCTGCACATCCAGCTTCCGCCCCAATTCATCATCGTCTTCGAGCCGGTCACGCATTCGGCCCAGTTCATCGACGCGAAGGGCGAACCGGCAAAAGAGCGGCGAAACCTCTCTCTGGCCTTCGACCGCGACCATGTCCAGAGCCAGACGCTGGAGATGCAACCCGGCCCATTGCGCATTTCGCTGGAAAACAGGACCGACACGCGCGTGCTGCCGACGGTCTTCATCGCCTGCCCGGTATTGCATGATTTCCTGGGCAAGCGCCGGCCCTTCGTGACCGCCAAGCGCCTGCTCACCAACCAGACGTTCCGGGATCTCTATCGCACGGATACGCTCGACATCAACCAGCGCCTGAAGATCACCAGCCTGACCTTCCTGTTCACCGATCTGCGCGGATCGACCGAGCTTTACGAGCGGGTGGGCGATCTTTCAGCCTTCGATCTCGTGCGCGAGCATTTCCAGGTTCTGCACGAGATCGTCGCGGCGGAGGCAGGCGCGGTTGTGAAGACGATCGGCGATGCGGTGATGGCGACCTTCGCGACGCCTGACCGTGCGATTGCCGCGGCGCTGCGGATGCGCGACGCCATGCGGGCGCTCAATGACAAAAGCGGGCGCGAGGACCTTCTGCTCAAGATCGGTGTTCATGCCGGCCCCTGCATAGCCGTGTCCATGAACGAGCGGCAGGATTATTTCGGCCAGACGGTCAACATTGCTTCGCGGGTCCAGAACCTCGCCAACGCACAGGCGATCTTCGCCACGCGTGCGGTGGTCGACGATAATCTCACCGCCGATCTGTTGCACAGGAACGCGCTGACGCCCGTGCCGCACGAGGTCTCGCTGCGCGGCATCGAGCGGGAGATTGCGGTTTATACGATCCCCTGAAGAGTTCTCTACCGCTCACACGCGCTTGCAGAGGAAATAACGGTCGGCGGGCTCCGAAGTGGGCGCCGGGAGGTGTTGCAGCAGCGGGTGATCGAGCGGCGTGCCACTGACCGCGAAGCCGCCGACGCGAAGCAGGCTCGCAATCAGATCGGGAAGCCAGGTAGCGGTCACTGCATCGCGATCGTCATAGCCGGTGCCAATGTCGGCATGAACAAGGGCGGCTTCGATGCCAATGAACTTGCGGCCCGTCTCGCGTATTTCGCCGAGCACGAGGTTTTCAGCTTCGGGAATTGAGCTAGTGTGCGCGCCAACTTCGCGGTCGAACACCACGATCCGGCGCCCGGGCAGAAGCTCGCGCAGATGGTGGAATGTCCGGCCATTGCCGAGGCCGAGCTCAAGCACAAGCCCCTCCATCTTCGCCACCTCGGGGCAGATTCGATTGAGAATGTCGCGCTGCGCGGTCATCCTGCTGATGAAATTATCGAGGCGACTCATATGCGATTGTGTGTCCTGAACCAGCAGCCCCGATCGAGGCTTGCTGCATATAAAGGCGAACGACGAACCCTGCAATAACGCAACCGGCCGCCGACAAGCGTCATACCGGGTGGAGTGTTCGGCAGGCCGGGCGGTGGAACAGCGATATCACTTGTAGGGGTCTGCGGCGTCCCGCAAGCCGTCGCCGAGGAAGTTGAACGCCATGATGACGAGGATGACGGGCAGCATCGGCAAAAGCAGCCATGGATAGAACGCGATCACGCTGACGCTGCGCGCCTCGGTGAGCAGGATGCCCCAGCTGGTTATCGGCGCCCTCAAGCCGAGCCCGAGGAAGCTCAGCGCCGTTTCGCCCAGGATCATGCCAGGGATGGAGAGCGTCGCCGTCGCGATCAGATGCGACATGAAGCCGGGAATGAGATGCCGCCTGATGATGCGGCTGCTCCCCGCGCCCATCAACTGCGCGGCCAGAACGTAATCCTCCTCGCGCAAGGCCAGAAGCTTTGAACGCACGGCTCGCGCCAGTCCGGTCCAGTCGAGCAGCCCGAGGATGACGGTGATGCCGAAATAGATCAGGATCGGACTCCACGTTATCGGCATGATCGCCGCCAGGGCCAGCCATAGCGGAATGCTGGGAATCGATTGCAGGACTTCGATTATCCGTTGGACGATCAAGTCGAAGATACCGCCGTGATAGCCGGCCAGTCCGCCGATGACGATGCCGAGCAGGAAGCTGAAACTGATGCCGACGAGGCCGATAGTCAGTGAAATGCGTGCGCCATAGATCATGCGCGAGAGCACGTCGCGCCCCAGCCTGTCGGTGCCGGCCAGAAACAGCTGCCCGTTTTCGGCAGGACAGACAAAATGCCTGTCACCTTCGATCAGGCCCCAGAACCGATAAGTGTCGCCCTTGCAGAAGAAACGGAGCCGTTGAACGTCGTCGTGGTTCTCGATGTAGTTCCGCTTGAGCGTGTCCATATCCAGCGTCATCTGGCGGCCATAGACGAACGGCCCGACGAACTCGCCATTGTGGAACAGGTGCACGTGCTGCGGCGGCGCATAGATGTAGTCCATGTTGCGCGAGTGCAGATTGTAGGGCGCCAGGAACTCGCAGATCAGTATCCCTAAATACAGCACTGCCAGGAATATGCCGGATATAAGCGCAAGCCGGTGTTTGCGGAATTTCCACCACATCAGCCGCAACTGCGATGCCTGAAAGACCTTCGATTGCTCCGGCGTCATCGCCTCGACCGACTGCAGGTCGAAAGGCGCGCCGGAAATGTAGTGTTGCAGTGGAGCACCCGGAGCGGGCAGCGGCGAGTCCTGCTTCATTTGGTGCTGCCACCCTGCAAACGAATTCGTGGATCAAGCAGCGCCAGCGCCAGGTCGGAAATCAGCACGCCGATAACCGTCAGGAAGGCAAGGAACATCAGGAATGACCCTGCCAGATACATATCCTGGCTTTGCAGCGCCTTGATCAGCATCGGCCCGGTCGTTTCCAAAGACAGAACGATAGCCGTGATCTCAGCGCCGGAGATGATGGCCGGCAGGATCGAGCCGATGTCGGAAATGAAGAAGTTGAGCGCCATGCGCAGCGGATATTTGACCAGCGCCTTGAACGGATGCAGGCCCTTGGCGCGCGCCGTAACGACATATTGCTTGTGCAGTTCGTCGAGCAGATTGGCGCGCAGCCGCCGGATCATGCTCGCCGTGCCGCCGGTGCCGATGATCAGGACCGGGATCCAGAGATGGGCGAGGATCGACTTCGCCTTGGCCCAGCTCATCGGCTCGCCGAGATATTGCTGGTCCATGAGGTGGCCGATGGACGTGCCGAACCAGATGTTGGCGAAATACATCAGGATCAGCGCCAGCATGAAATTCGGAATGGCAACGCCGAGAAGGCCGAAGAAAGTCAGGCCGTAGTCGCCCCAGCTGTATTGATGCGTGGCGGAGTACATGCCGATCGGAAAGGCGATGAGCCAGGTGAAGATGATCGTGACGAAGGAAACCAGCACGGTCAGCCACATTCGGTCGCCGACGACGTCGCGAACCGGCAGCTCATATTCGAAGGAATAGCCGAAATCGCCGTGCAGCATCCCGCCCACCCAGTAGAAGTAGCGAATGACCGGCGGCTGGTCGAAACCATATTCCTTGCGCATCATCTGGATGCGGTCGGAATCCACCGCTTCGCCCTGGGCCCGAAGCTCAGCGACATAGCTGTCGAAATAATCGCCCGGTGGAAGTTCGATGATGGTGAACACCAGCGCCGATATGACCAGCAGCGTTGGAACCATCACGGCGATGCGCCAGACAAGATATCGAAGCACGCTCAGGAGCCTCCAAGCCAGAATGTGTCCGGCATGTAGACACCGAAATAGGAGGTCGGGTCATAGCCGAAAAGTGCCTTGTCAGGCAGGTTGCGCAGCCGCGAGGATACCAGAATCGGCTGATGCGTTGCGTTCACCGTGCCTATTGAAAACACCTGATCGGTGTAGATCGACAGCATGGAGTTCCAGATTTCGGCGCGCTCGCTGGCTTCGGTCGATCCGTTCCATCGCTTGAGCAAAGCCATCAACTCGACCACTTCAGGAAGATCGGGCGCCTCACCCATCTTGCCATGGGACAGATAGTGAGCACCCCAGAGCGGCCACTGCAATTGGTCGTCGATGGTGGGGGCCAGTTGGTACGGATTCATGTCGGCGGTCGGCACGCCATTGTCGATGCCCGACCACATCGACATCATGATCTGGCCGCCAAGCGCGCGGCTGCGGAAGATGTCGCGCTGCGAAGTCCGGATGAACAAAGCGATGCCGATCTTGCGCCAGTGATCGGTGATAAGTTCGAGCGCGTCGGTTTCCAGCGTGCTTTCGCCGGCCGTTTCCACGATGATCTGCGCAGAGCGTCCATCCGGAAGCATCCGCACGCCGTCATCGTCACGGGCCTGAAGCCCGACCTCGTCTAGCAGGGCATTGGCCTTGTCGGGATCATGGGCGATCCAGGCTTTCGCGTATTCCGGCCGGTAGAGCGGGCTCTCCGGCAACACCGTATCGGCACTTTCCTGCGCCAATCCATAGAACACGGCCATGTTGATCTCACGCCTGTCTACAGCAAGCGAAAGTGCGCGGCGCACGCGCACGTCTCTCAAAAGGGCACGCCACACCGGGTCGGCACAATTCAGATTGGGCAGCAGCGCCAGCCGCGAGCCCTGAGTGCGTTTCCATAGATGCATCTTCACCGGGTAGCGCTTCTCCGCATCCTTCAGGAAGGAGTAATCGCTGAAGTCAATTCCCATGCATTGCAGGTCGCTCTCCCCCGCACCGGTCTTGGCCGAGATGATCGCCGACGAGCTGACATTCATGATGATCTGGTCGACATAGGGCAGTTGCCGGCCATTCTCGTCTATTCGATGAAAGAACGGGTTGCGCTCGAAGATAAACTGCTCGGCTGGCGGCTTGGTCCGGTTCCGCCAGGGATCGAGCGTCGGCAATTCCGGGTTCTCTGGGCGATACTGCCGCGACATGCGGATATGCAGGAGCGTCCATTTCTTGGCCCGGTTCTCCTTCATCAGGCCGGCGAGCCGGAATGGATCCTGGTATTTCTTGTGGAACTGCTTGAGATAGGCGGCCGGCAGAACGAGCGATATCGGCGCGGCAGCAGCGAGCTTGGGCAGGAAGTCGGGATTGGGCGCGTCCCAACTGTAGCGCACCGTCAGCGGATCGACGATCTCGAAGCGCGGCGGCTGGCCGTCCGCCAGCAGGGTCGGGGCGAGCCCCCCTTGCGAAAGCTCATCGTTCAGCCAGACATCTTCCCAGCAATAGCGAAAATCCTCCGGCGTCAGCAGGCTGCCGTCGGACCATTTATGGCCTTCCCGTATCTTGAAAGTGAAGATGCGATCATCCGCTACGTCGAAACTTTCGAGAATGTCGGCATGCAAGTTAAGTTTTTCGTCATAACCGACCAGCCGGGAATACCCGTAGATCGTCATCATCCGGATATCTTTCTGGCTGCCGATGATCGTACGCAGCGTGCCGCCATACTGGCCGGGCTGCCGGCCCATCGCAGCGAGGTTCAACGCGCGCGGGCTCTTGGGCAAGCGCTCAGCGAGTGCCGGCAACGCCTTGGCCGTCAGCTGCGGCTGAAGAAAATCCGGCTCCAGATCTCCGGCACGCGCCGTGCCCGGAAGAAGTGCCGAAGCCATCAGTCCAAGGACGGTGCGACGACTGATCAATGGCGTAGCTCGCTGATATCGGCCGAACGTCGGGCCAGCACGAGGTGGCCGCCGCCAAGATCGATCGGCGACAGCGTATCCTCCTCACCCTCGTCGTGGAATTGCGGTCCCCATGCGCTGGTGTCGGAAGCGCCGCCGAGGTTCAGCATCTTGAAATCCATCGGCCGGTCGAGATCAGGGAAGGGGACTGCGGCGAGCAGTGAGCGCGTGTAGGGGTGGATCGGTTTCCTGAGCAGAATTTCGCGCGGTGCAAGCTCGACGATACGCCCGCCGCACATCACAGCGATGCGGTCCGCCATGTAGTCCACCACCGCAAGATTGTGGGATATGAACAGGTAGGTCAGGCCCAGTTCCTTCTGCAGGTCCTTCAGAAGGTTCAGGATCTGCGCCTGCACGGAGACATCGAGCGCCGAAACCGGCTCGTCGCAGATCAGCAGCTCAGGCCCCAGCGCCAACGCGCGCGCAATGCCGATACGCTGACGCTGCCCGCCGGAGAAGCTGTGGGGATAACGCTGGATGAAGCGCGGATCGAGCCCGATTGCCTGCATCAGGCTCTTGACTGTGGCTAGCCGGGACGCGGCATTGCCACGTTGATGGATTTCCAGCGGCTCGCTCAAGATGTTTTCCACTGTCATGCGAGGCGAAAGCGACGAAACCGGATCCTGGAAGACCATCTGGAGTTTCGCCCGCAGCAAGCGCAGGGCGTCTCCCTCTGCTTCCAGGACGTCGATCGGTCCGTCGCGGCCGTTGAAGATCACGGAGCCGCCGGTAGGGGTGACGGCCCGCATCAGGATCTTGCTGACGGTGGTTTTGCCGCAGCCGCTTTCGCCAACCAGGCCCAGGCACTCACCCCGCCTGATGTCGAAGCTCACGCCGTCCACGGCGCGAACAGAGGTTTGATTGCTCCCGCTGAACCATCCGGAGTTGCGGATGGTGTAGACCTTTTTCAGATCCCTGACCGACAGCAGAATGTCGTCCGGCCCTTTCGCTTCCGGCGCCGTCTGCTTGCCCAGCAGGGTCCCGACATTCACCGGCACCTCGCGGAGCGCCTTCAGCCTTTCGCCAGGCTTCAGGTCGAAATGCGGAACGGCTGCCATGAGGCCCTTCAGGTAAGGGTGGCCTGGCCGGCGGAATATTGCCTCCACAGGGCCCGCTTCCATGATCTCGCCATGGTACATGACGACCACCTCGTCGGCGACATTGGCGACCACGCCGAGGTCGTGCGTGATCAGCAGCATTGCCATGTTGAGCTTGGTCTGGAGCCCACGAAGCAATTGCAGGATTTGCGCCTGGATGGTGACGTCCAACGCCGTCGTCGGCTCATCGGCGATCAACAGAGCGGGCCGGCAGATAAGCGCCATGGCGATCATGGCGCGTTGCCGCAATCCTCCCGAAAGTTCAAATGGATACATGTCGTAGGCGCGCTTGGGATTGGGAAACCCGACTAGGCCGAGCATTTCCTCGGTCCGTGCCTTGCGCTCCGTCCGATCGATGTGCGTATGAATCTGCAGGGATTCGCTGACCTGGTTGCCGATCGTGTGCAGCGGCGACAGCGACGTCATCGGCTCCTGAAAGATCTTGCCGATGCGGCTGCCTCTCAACGCCCGGATTTCGGGTCCGTCTCGCGGCATCTGCAGGATATCCTGCGTCGTGCCGGGCTTTTTGGGATCGGAAAACAGGATACGGCCGCGAACATGGGCCGTGTTCGGCAAGATGCCCATCACGGCCTGGCTGAGAACCGATTTTCCGGAACCGGACTCACCGACAAGTGCGGTGACCTTGCCGGGCAGGACGCGAAGATTTGCCCGCCTGACGGCATGCAACGGTCCCCCGACAATGGCAAAAGAGATGCCAACATCCTCGATCCGCAGCAGATCAACGCCTGCATCCATTCCCACACCAGCCCCAATCTGGCGCCTCCCGACCGGCCCCAAAAAGCAAGACTAGCGCATTGTCAGCGCAGAGCAACTTGGATTCGAAACGAATTCCCCGGCGACCGGCGGCCGGACAGCATACCAGGGCGTCCAGATCGGATGGTGGTGACTACTGGAGCTTCCTCCGGTCGCCCGCCGACAGCCGCGCGGCATCGCGATGAAGCAGCATGACCTGCTCGGCGTCCGATATCCGATCGTGAAACGGCTGCAGCGCAGCGTCTTCATCGAGTGCGAGAGCACCCGACAGATCGGGTGAAAGCACCGTCAGCTTCTGCTTGCTGCCCGCCAGTTCCTCCTCGCCGAGCGTCAGCCAACTGTTGGCCCCGCAATAACCGGCGAAGTCCTTGCTGGCGAGAACGCTGTGCGGATATTTCTTGGTGAGGGTCTGGAGACGCTGGACCTCGTTTACAGCCGAGCCGAAGACGGAGAATGTGAGTCGGTCGGTAAGCCCGACATTGCCGAACATCACATTGCCGACATGCAGGCCGATACCAAATTTTATGTCGCCCAGTCCTTGCTCTTTTCTGCGCAGATTGAGCTCCATCATGCGCATGCTGGCCTTGTGCGCAGCCGCAAGAGCAGCCTGGCAGGCGATCTCTGACTGCGCGCGGTGCCTTTCGCAGGGGTAGACGGCAATGAATCCATCCCCCAGGAAACTCATGATCTGCCCGCCTTTGCGATTGAAAGGTGCTGCGATGGCATCGAAAAACTGGTTCAGCGTATCGATATAGACTTCGCGGCCGGAGGTTTCGGCGAGCCTTGTCGACCCACGCATATCGCCCATCACCAGCGCGGCCCGGATTGTGTCGCCCTCGCCGCGCTTGATCTGGCCGTCCAGCACGCGCCTGCCGGCGTCACCGCCGAGATACGTGGTCATCATGTTGTCGGCGAGCTTGGTGAGCACCGCCATCTTGCTTGCAATGGCGAGATGGTTCTGGATCCGCAGCAGCGCCGAAATCATGCTGTCGCTGAAGCCTGAAGCACTGTCCGTGGACCAGGACCCCAACATGCCCTGACTTGTATCGCCGTTGAAGGGATGGACGAAAGCCATGTAATCGGTGACGCCCATAAGCCTGAGCTCATCGAAAACAGGAAACTCCGACCGCACCGACGGGTCGAGCCGGCGCCGCAGATGGTCGAGCTTGTTGCTGAGCAGATGGTAGTATGGGCTGGTCAGGAATCTGTCGGAATGGACGCCGTTCTCACTCCGGAAGCCTTCCACTTCCAGGCCTTGGCCGCGAATCCAGGTGAAACCGAGCGCGTCATAAAGCGGATGCAGCATCGAAAAGCTCAAATGCACCCGCTTCAGCGGCAGGCCGGCAGCAGCCAGCCGTTCACAAAAACCCTTGACCAATGTTTCCAGGTCGTCGCCCGCCAGCGCCGATTGCGTCAGCCAATCGGCAACCTTATCCATGAGAATGTTGGAAATTTCTGCTTGCGCTGTGCTCATGCTATCTCGAAACCCGTCGAAGACGAGCCATCTCCTTTGATCCGCAAAATGAAGTCAATGAAGCCGGCTTCGGGGGCAGAAGCCGGCGAAGAATATCCCGAATGACTGTCCTTGCAGGAAGCAAGCAGACGTCGACCGCACAAATCACCTGCAACACTATGTGGCGAGGCTGCCGGCGAAGTGCAATCCCGATCCTGACATCGCGCAAATAATTGGTCGGCTCAGGCACCGTTGGGCTCGCCGGGTCCCAAGAACCATGGCCGCGGCGCATTGCGGAAAATCGATTCCCCAAGCTGTCATCAGACCGGCGCCTTCGCCTTCAGGCTTGCGGCAGCCATTGCATAGCCGCCGGCGGCGCCATCGATGAAGTGAACATGATCGCGCTGCAGCGGCGAGATGACGAGGCATGTCATCAAGGCCGACTTCTGGCGGTGCAGGCCATAGTTGCAGATGCCGGCCTCTTCCGCTTGTTTCAGCCGGTTCTCGATCCGCTGCAACACATCCGCGTCGACGTCGATGGTCATCTTCAAGCCGTCGTCGAACTTGCGGAAATCCGAATTGCTGGCCACCTCGCGCTTGTAGACCTTCGGATCGAAACCGCCGATCGTCCAGCCCAATTTGTCGGTGACGGCCGTAAGCGTCATCAGGAAGATCACCCACAGCTTGGCCAGCCACCGCCGCCCCGGCGGCGCCGTGGCCCGTGCCTCGACATCGAGGCCGGCGGGCAGGAGACTATAGGCCGGACCGTCCACCGGCACCGGGTGGCCATCGCGCTCCTGCCTGCCGGCAAGGGTGATGATGTCGGAAGCCAGAAACTGGAAACCACGCAAGTCGCGCGATGCCCCGGGCACGGCTATGATCGAGACAATTTCGCCATGCCGGGCTTCGATCGGGTTCCAGCGGCAGGAGAGGCCGGTCAGATCCGGCCGCGCGCCGGCCGGGGCGGGGTCGACGCGGTAGCGCCCGGCTTTCATTTCGGCTTCCGCCCAACTGCCGCCGCCGCCGGCGAACATGGCATAGAAGGCTGCTTCGGAGGCCTGGAACCTCGCCACGCGAACGTCGAGGCCTTGCGCTCTTATGTCCTTTATCGGCACGATTGCGGCACGCAAGGTCAGGTCCAGTTCGTCCGCCACCCATCTCTGGACAGAAGCCAGCGCGTTACGGGCGATCTCCAGCGCCGAGCCGGGAAACGCCACGAGCGCGCCGTCGCCGCCGAAGACGAAGGGAAGATCTTGCCGGCCCAGTGCATTGAGCAGCGCCGAAATGACGCTGGCGCCGGCCATATTGACGGTTTTGTAGCGCCCGGCTTCGATCGCCTTGGTCGAGCCGACGATGTCGGCGGTGGCCAGCGCCCAGCCATCGGGGAGAGGCCGATAGTTGTCGATATCGGCAACGCTTTCGAACTTTGCGAAGACCGGCAAAGAAGCGACGAACGGGTCGGACGCGACAGCTGTTTCCATAAGCATCAGATAGCACATTCCAGCGCTTGAAGGTGAAGTCGATCATGCCTCGAAATTGACTTGGGCAGGCTTTGCGATGATAGGATCGCGCGATGCGAATTGCCTTCTACGCCCCGCTGAAGTCGCCCAATCATCCCGTTGTCTCCGGCGACCGCCAGATGGCACGGATGCTGGTCCAGGCGCTGCAGCATGGCGGGCATAGCGTCGAACTGGCATCGGAGTTGCGCTTCTATCTACGCCAGCCGGAACCGAAAAGTTTCGATGCGCTCGTCATCGAGGCGCGGGACGAAGCCGCGCGACTGACGAGGCTTTGGGACCGTGACGGCAAGCCCGATCTCTGGTTCTCCTATCATCCCTACTACAAGGCGCCCGACCTGATCGGGCCCGAGCTGGCGTTGGCCTTTGCCGTCCCCTATGTGACGGCCGAAGCCTCTTATTCCGAACGGCGCAACGCCGGTTCGTGGGCCGATAGCCAGGCATTGGTGGCGCGAGCCATCGAACAGGCGGCGCTGAACATCTGCTTCACGCAAAGGGATCGCCAGGGGCTGGCGGATGCTGTTCCCCACGCCGCTCTCGGTATGCTTTCACCCTTCATCGACACATCGGCATTCCACGAAATGCCGGTACTGGATTATCCGACGCGCCTCGTGACCGTCGCCATGATGCGCCCGGGCGACAAGGTCTTGAGCTATCGCATGCTGGCGCAGGCGCTCGGGTTGATCGGCCATCTCCCCTGGACGCTGTCGGTCGTCGGGGACGGACCTGCCCGTGACGAGGTAAAGGCGCAATTCGCCGGCTTGCCCGCCGACCGTATCGAATGGCTTGGCGCGATTGAGCCGGTCGCCGTGCCGGATGTCCTCTATCGCGGGGGAATCTACGTCTGGCCGGGTTACGGCGAGGCCTATGGCATTGCCTATCTTGAAGCACAGGCCGCCGGCCTTCCGGTGGTGGCTCAGGACATTGCCGGCGTGCCGGAGGTCGTGCGGCATGGCCAGACCGGGTTTCTCACCCCGCCAGGCGATGTAGCGGCGTTAGCTTCCGCAATTGCAAGGCTTCTGGCCAACAATGACGAAAGAACCATCATGGCTGCAGAGGCCAGACGTTTCGTTCTCGAAGAACGCTCTCTCGGTGCTGCAAAGGCCCGTCTGGCGGAACTTCTCAAGATGATCCCGTTGTCATGACATCCGACCCGATTTGGCAGCCCCTGGTGGACGAGCTGGCGCACCGGCAACGGGCGGGCCGCAAGGCAGAGTTCTGGCTGCGCGACGATGACGCCGTGGATCCTACGCCGGCGCTCGATCGGTTGCTCGACCTCACCGGTGACTTCGCGGTTCCGGTCACTCTGGCCGTCATTCCGGCCCAGACCGACGGGAAGCTTGTCGTCCGGCTTGACGCGGCGCCGCATGCCACGGTCGCCATTCATGGCTGGGCGCACCGAAATCATGCCCCCGAGGGTCAAAAAAAGCAGGAGCTCGGCGCGCATCGGCCACGCGAGGTGGTGCTGGATGAGCTGGCCGGCGGGCTATCGCGTGTCACCGACCTGCACGGCGCACGTGCGGTTCCGATGCTGGTGCCGCCCTGGAACCGGATCGACGCCGGCCTGGTACCCGACCTTAGATCGATAGGATTTGCGGCATTGTCGGTGTTCGGGCCGCCAAGGCCGGCTTCCCTGGCGGTCATCAACAGCAATGTCGACATCATGGATTGGCATGGCACGCGCGGCTGCCGCGATCATGGTCTGTTGGTTCAGGCCATCGTCGCGCAATTGCAGGGTGCATTCGACGGCGGCGAACCGGTCGGCCTGCTCACCCACCATCTCGTCCATGATGAATCGGCATGGCTTTTCCTCGAACGGCTGTTCACGATCACCGCGCGGACCGAAGCCTGCGCATGGCTTCCGATCAGCACATTGACCGAACGCAGCGCCGGAAAATAGCTCAGCGCTTTTTGTTCACTGAAGTTGGAAATGTGAGCGTCTGGCCATCGCGCGCCGCAAAAGCGCCGGCAAATCTGTCTTTGGCCAGTTTCTCCATCTCGTCCAGCTCATCGTCGGTGCGTGCCGGATCGTGGTGAAACAGCGCAAGCCCGCGCGCGCCGGCCGCTTCGCAGAGCTTGACGCCCTGTTGCCATGTCGAGTGCCCGTTGCCGCGGTAGCGCTCCATTTCCTCCTCGGTGTAGGTGCAATCGTAGATGACGAGGTCGGCACCTCTGATCAGGCCGAGCACCGCCTGGTCGAGTTTGCCCGGCTCGTGCTCGGTGTCTGTGATGACCGCCACGACGCGGCCACCCCATTCGACCCGGTAGCCGATGCAGCCGCCCGGATGGGTAAGACTACCGGTTCGCACCACCACCCCTTCGCGCGGCCGAAGCACGTCTCCGGATGTGAAATCGCGGCAGTCGAGGCTCGCCTTGCAGACACCGAGTGTCACCGGAAACCATGGCGGCCGAATGAATTCATCGACCATCTGCCGCGTCGTCATGCGTCCAGCGAGATGCCCGGACCAAAGCGTAACTTTGATGCCTCGTTCATAAATAGGCTTGAAAGCCGGCAGCCCGATGACGTGGTCGTAGTGGCAATGGGTGAAAAACAGGTCGAAATCGGTGACGCCCGCCGCCCGAAGCGTCCTGCCGGCAGGCCGCAAGCCGGAGCCCGCGTCGAACAGAAGCGTATGCTTGCCGCATTGCATCTCGATGCAGATCGTGTTGCCGCCATAGCGAGCAAATTCTGGCCCCGACACCGCAATGCTGCCGCGCACGCCCCAAAACCTGACAAGGAAGAAATCGTCGTCCATGCACCCTTTCGCCCATCGTAGCCAACCAACTGCTGCCAGAGTCGTTCCAGGAAAGGTGTGACACGGTTCCGGAAACTGCATCAAAACAAAGAAACAGAGCGGCTCGCCGTTTCAGTGCAACTGTGAATCGCTCTCGGCCGTTCGTGCGTCGATCAGGTCCGCGGTCGTACTGCTTAGCCGATCGGCAAGAACCCGCAATATTTCGATGGTCATTTCGGGAAACTCCTTCATAAGCCTCAGGAAATGGTCCTTGCGGATCCTCAAGGCCTCCAGCTCACTTGCCGCTTTGACGGTGGCAGTACGGGAGCTGTTGCACAATATGGCAATCTCGCCAACGATCGAATTTGGCAGCAATTCAGCAACTTTGATCGGCCCATTGTCGGAATCGACCAGAATATCCGCGCTGCCCGAAAGGATGACATAGGCGGCGTCTGCCTCGTCGCCCTGCCGGAAAAGAATCTGGCCGGCACTGTAGTTCACGCGATCGGACGTGAACGCGAGCAGCTTGAGCTTTGTCGGCTCGATGCCAGAGAACAAGGGAACGCGTTGCAGCATTCCAACTTCATCCTTGAGCAGCATTGTCGCAAACCTTCCTGAATTCGCGTTTGCCAGACTATGACACAAGTTCCTTGAAGATACCGTTTCCCGCCAAGAGTGTCTCGTGTGTTCCGTCTTCCACCAATTGGCCTGAGTCAAAGACCACAACCCGATCGAACATCGCCGCCATTGCCGGATTCGTCACCACCCACACAATTGCCGGCGAATGGCCGTCGCGTCCGGCTTCGTCGAGCACATTCCGCAGCACCTTGTCCTGCACGCGCTGGTCGAGCGCCGACAGCGGCCGATTGAGAATGAGGAAATCGGGACGCTTGAGCAAGGCGCGGGCAACATCGAGCTTCTGTCGCTGTCCGCCGGTCAGCCGCCTGCCGGCGGCGCCGACGTTGAAGTCCAGGCCGACATCCAGAAGCTCGGCATAAAGCCCCAGTTCGTCAAGAATATCATAGACGATGGAGCGAATACGGTCCGGCGCGTCGGGATGGTTGTTGCCGACACGCCCGAACAGGACGTTGTCCATGACGGTGGCCGCGGCGATGTATTTGGCAGGGTCAAACCGTTCGACAGCTTTCTCCAGCTCGGCCGGCAGGTTTTCATAGAACTGGTTGCGTGCAGCGATGATCTTGCTCATCAGCTCGTCGGTCAACAGGCCGAAGCGATGCCGGGGCTCGATATAGGCAAAGCTTAAGGTGACCATCATGGCGCGGTCGTTCTCCGAAACCGCATCGTAGGGGCGATTCTTGAGCCGTTGCAGCAAGGTTTCGTAGGCGGGTATCTCCTCGGCGCTCATGAAGGCGAGCTGCTGGAAGAACTGGTGTTCGGGCGGCAGGTCGGCAAACAGCTCGATCGCCTGTTCGGCGATCTCCATGCCCATTTCGTAGAGCGTGCGGTCGAGGCCGGCTTGCTTCAGCACGGAAGCAAAATAGGGATTGGACGCCAGTGCCTTGTGAGCCAGTTCGGGGCCGGCCGCAGCGCCGAAGAGCAGGTTCTGGCCGATCGTCGCTTCCTTGTTGTAGGCGCCCGGTTCAAAAGGAACCACCAGCGCGCTCAGGCCTTCTTCCTCCAACCGGGTTCGCAGCGCCGCACGCAATTCGACGATCCGCCCGGCAAGCTTCGTGTGGCGCTTGAGGTCGGCCGAAGAGCGCAAGCCTAGATCCAGAATGTCGCGCGACAGAAGAACCGCGTCGAGCACCCGGCGCACGGCTTCAAAGAGGTCGTGCGGGCCGGTGGCGCCGGCGGAGGCATAGTTGATCCAGTCGCTGCGGATATCGAGATCCGGATTGCCCGACCGGCGCGCCTCGTCGATATTCCAACGGTGCTGGTCCGCCGCGGCGCCGTCATATGTCACCGATGTCAGCGGCGCATGCTTCAACCCGTAGAGCAAATTGTCGCGCAGGCTTGCCTGGAACAGGAAAACATCCGACGAAGCGTAGGACATGCGCCGGCCGGTCACGGCTTCGGGGAGATCGAGCAAGTCATCGGAGCCCGAAACGATCCTTCCGCTGTCCGGCCAGGTCAGCCGCGCAAAGGCTTCCGCAAGCGCCTCCGCTCCCCCTGTTGCGGTGCTGACCAGCGCCACCGTCTCACCCGGCTTGACCTCGAGCGAGATGCGATTGAGGAGCATTGCGCCGCCATCGTCTGCTATCGACAGGCTGACCGCCGACAGCGGCTTGGTCATCGGATCGGGATCGTCGACCGTCAGTGCTCCGATTTCCGGCGCGATGATATTCTCGACGGTGAACTGTTCGACGACCTGCTGATATTTGACCTGGACATCCTGCCGGTCCTGATCCCAGTCGATCAGTTCCTTCATCGGTCCGGGCAAGTCCTTGTAAGCGCCGATCACGGCCACGAGCTGGCCGACATCCAACCGCCCCTGGATGACCAGATAGCCACCGATCATGTAAAACAGAAAGGGCGTGAGCTGCGCGAGAAAATTGTTGAGGAACTTTACCATGAATTTCCATTGGTAAAGATCGAAGCGGATTTTGAAGATGAGCCCGAGCCGGGCTGCTATGTCGGCGCGCTCGTAGTTCGACGTATCGTGGACGTGAACCGCGCCGATGCCGTCGACGATTTCGCCAACCCGGCCTGAAAGCGCGCGCGCCGTCAACTGCCGCTGGCGCCCGAGCACGAGCAGCCGCCGCCGCATTCGCGGGATAAGCACGATCTGGATCGCCACGATCACGACCGCTATCATTCCGAGCCAGACGTTCTGGACCATGATGAACAGCATGGCCGTCAGCGCCTGGCCGCCGAGCAGCACCGGCTGCAGGAAGGCATCGCCAATGAAGCCGCCCAGCGGCTCCACCTCGTCCTTCACCATGGTCGCCACTTCGGCGGATTTCACCCGCTTGAAGTAAACCGGCGGAAACCGCAGCACACGATCGACCAGATCGAAACGAATACGCCGCAGCATGCGTTCGCCGAGCCGGCCCTTGTAAGTGTTGATGTAGAGCTTGAACAAGCCGTTGATGACGACCAGCAAGAGGAACACAAGGCTGAGCGCAAGCAGGGTCGAGGTGCGGTCCAGTTGAAAACCGGAGAAGAACTGGACCTCGCCGATGAACGGCAGGTTATAGTGCAACCGCATGAATGGCAGGGTCGCGCCCGGTTGCTCGAACCCCTTGCCCTGGATCGGGCCGTTGACGATCAGCTTCGGCAGGTCGAACGACATGAAATACGGGACCATCGAAAGCACGACGATCATCAATATCCAGAGCTGCTGCTTCCTGGTGTGCGTCCAGATATAGCGGGCTAGGCTGGTTTCCATATGCGATTGTCAGTTTGAAGGATGCGGAATGTAAAGGCACCTGCTGGCAAATGGTGTATCGGCCATGTCTTCGCCGCCAACGACGAGCTCAAAGCGGCAGCTGCGCGCCAAGCGGATGGGCGCCGATGGTCCGGACAAATTCAATCGGCCTCCTCCGGGCAATGGCGAAACGGCTTGCGGCACAGTCGCGTCCGCAAGTCGAACAGGCAAGAGGCAAGATTGCGTTGTGTCGCCCGAAATCCCAACATAGAAGACGAATATGATGGATGTCACGCAACCACGCAATGCCGGCATGGGTGGGCATGAGCAAGCCCTGGACCTCACGCGGGGAATTGCCGCCTACGTCGACCACCCTCTCGTGGCCGGGCTGGCGCGCGTCATCGCCAAGCATCCGCAGGCCAATATCGCGAACGCCTTCAACCACAAGCAGGTCGCCTGCAAGATGTGGGCGCTCGACAGGCTGTTCGAAAGCGACGGCGGCGGGTTCGAACGCATATGGGTTCTGGGTGGATGGTACGGCGTATTGCCGGCGATGCTTTTCAACGACGCCCGCTTCGACATCGGGGCGATCGACAGCATCGACATCGATCCCGAAGTCGGCGCGGTCGCCCGGACACTCAACCGGCAAGCCGGCGAGCGGTTTCAAGCACTGACGGCAGATATGTACGCACTCGACTATGGCGCCGGCCGACCCGACCTGGTGGTCAATACGAGCTGCGAACACATAGCCGATCTCAGCGCCTGGCTTGCCCTGCTTCCGCGGGGTACGAACGTGCTGCTGCAGTCGAACGACTATTTCAGCGAGCCGACGCACATCAACTGCGTGGCGTCACTTGCAGCCTTCGAAGCAATGGCGGCGCTGCGGCAGATCAGGTTCTCCGGCGAATTGCCGACAAAAAATTATACACGCTTCATGCTGATTGGAACTGTTTGAAGCGCTCGCGCAGGATTTGCGCCGATCGCCGCGCCCCTTCCAGATCGAGACGATGCGCGGCTGGCGGCGGTCCCGCAAGCGCCTGCTCGATCGCATGCGCCAGACCTTCAGGCGTCAGGTCCTGTTCCGTCAGCACCGTTGCAAGACCGAGCTCTTCGAGCATCAGAGCGCGACGCGTCTGCTCGGTTTCCCCGCCGGCTGCAAATGGAACGAGCAGCGAGCGACACCCCGCGCGCATGACATCGCAGACCGTGTTGTAACCCGCCTGCGAGACCGACAGGCGGGCGCCGGTCAGCAGGCTGGCGAAATCCTCGCGGAACCGGAAGATGGACAGGCGTGGGGAGGAATCGCGTGAAATCGCGTCAAACTCGTCCTTCGGCAGGTTTGGGCCGGTGATCAAACACCATGTCCAGGCGTTATCGGCATTTCGCGCCGCCGCGACGGTGGATCTGACAAGGCTCTTTCCGGCCGCCCCGCCGCCAACCGACACCAGAACGTCGAAGCGCTCTGAGGCCGCTTGCGCCGGCGGCGCGGCAACGAGCCCGGTGTAGGCGACCTCGGCCCTGATCGCCCCAGCCAGCGGAAATGTCTTGTCGATGGTTGCGAAAGCCGGATCGCCATGGACCATGACAAGATCGAAATGCCTGTTGACGATATCGACCGTTTCTTCGTTTCGGCTCGGCTTCACGCGCTCCTGAAGGATGTCGCGGACGGACGCCGCCAGCAGCGGTCTGGGCGATGTCGCTTCGATGGCCTCGATCAGCGGCAAGAGTTCGAAACGCATCTGCCGGCGTCCAAAGGGAAACGCCTCGATAATGACGATGTCGGGCCTGTAATCCCGGAAAGCCTGCAGCAGCATCTCTGAGCGCCGCGTCTTGAAATCATCGTCGACGGCTTTGCCCTGCAGGTCGACAAGTCCGGAAAATCCTTCGTCACCGGAGGTGACAGGCGGCAGGGTCACGGATTTTACACCCGATCCCGGAAATCCCGCGATCGGCGCTCCGCCGGTCACGACGGTGACGTCGAACCCGTCATCGACCAGAGCCGCCGCAATGCGGCTGGCGCGCGCGAGATGGCCGATGCCGAGCAGGTGCTGAACATAGAAGAAAGCGCGCAGCCGCTTCATTCGGCGGCCCGCCACTCCCGCTCGAACAGTTCCTTGAGCTGTCCAATGCCTGCCACATGATCGAAATTGCTTCGCACGCGCCGCTCCGCGGCGTCGCCGAGGCGGACGCGCAGGACGGGATCGCGGATCAGGCGCTCCAGCGCCTGTGCCAGGGCAGTCGGGTTTTCCGAGGGAATCAGCAGCCCGGTTTCATCCGACGATAAAAGCTCCGGCACGCCGGAAATATCGGTCGACACGCAGGCAAGCCGCTGGCTGGCCGCCTCCACCAGAACATTCGGCAGGCCGTCCCGGTCGCCATCCGCGGTGATCCTGCAGGCCAAAGCGAAGATGTCGGCGCTGCGGTAGTGCTCAAGCACCTGCTCCTGCGCCAGCGCGCCTTTCCAGGAGACGCGCCCCTCCAGTCCGAGCCTTTGCGCCAGCGCCTTCAGCCGTTTCAGTTCCTCGCCGCCACCGATATGCTCGAAACACCACGCCAGATCGCCAGGCAAGAGGGCAAGAGCCTCCAGCAACGTATCATAGCCTTTCTTTTCAACGGCGCGTCCGACACTCAAGATCATGACCGGTTCGGCCGGCGCCGAGCCGTCACGCTGTTTTCGCGCCTCGCCGAAACTGCCGAAGCGGTCAAGGTCGAGCCCATGATAGCTCAGATGCACGGACGAACTGCCGTTGGCGAGTTTTTTCAGACGGTCGAAGCCGGTTTTCGTGCACGTGACCGTCCAGCGCGCCGAGGAAAGCTTGCCGGCCAGATCCCAGTCCGCCGACGTCCAGATGTCCTTGGCATGGGCTGAGCAGCTCCAGGGCAAGCCACGAAGCTGGCTGGCATAGCGCGTCACAGATGCCGGCGTGTGCGCGAAATGGGCATGCAGCCAGCCCGCGTCTTGCGGCCATTCGGCGGCCAACACGAGCGCTTGCCCGAAGCGCCGCGCGCGATTGCGGGTAAAGTCGCGGCGGATATCGGCAGCGAGCGATTTGAGCGCGCGCCAGAAGCCAGGCCGCGGCAGACAGGCAAACAGCGACCGAAGCACGCGCAGCGGCTCTCTGTGCAGATATTCCGGCAGATAATGGACGGGGGCCTTGATCTCGTCATGCACGGGATGACGTTTTGCGTCGGTCGGCCGCCTGAGCGCGAAAAGTATCAGGTCGAACCCCGCACGCTCCAGACCGAGCAGCTCCTGCGCGATGAAGGTTTCCGACAGCCGCGGGTAGCCCTTCAGAACTACGACGATCTTGCGGTGTTGCAACTCAGTTCATGCCTTCAATGACCGAAAGGTGATGGCCGGCCCGCCGGTCGAGCAGTTCCGCGACGATTTCGGAAATATGAGGCAGCCCTTCCAGCGTCAGATGCGCATTGCTCTGCGATGGGCGGGGCCGGCCCGGCAAAACCTGCAGCGCATCGGCGAACCGCTGGGCATCCTCGGCCTCCTCGGGCAAAAGCATCTCGATGAGGCCGAGTTCGGCTGCGCGCCGTGCCCGGATCAGCTGTTCCTCGCGCGGCGTGACGCGCGGCACGATCAGCGCCGGCTTGTCGAAAGACAGTATCTCGCAATAGGTGTTGTAACCGCCCATCGCCACCACCGCCTTGGCGCCGGCAATCAGCTCTTCCATCCGGTTGTCGAATTCGATGATCTTGACATAGGGGATCTTGGCCCCCTTCCGGACCAGCTTGTTGCGCTTGCGCGCCGGCATGTAGGGCCCAAGCACGATCAGCGCCCGGTGCTGCAATCGCGGATCCTGCTGATAGGCCTCGATGACGTTGTGGATCAGGTCGGCGCCGTCACCGCCGCCACCGGTGGTAACCAGGATATAGTCGCCCTCGGGCCGGTGGCCGGGCAACTGGTTCTGCTGCAGGCTCCGTTGCAGGAAACCGACGAACTTCATCTTTGCCCTGACCGCCGGCGGCACCTCCAGGCCGGTCAGCGGATCGTAGAAATCCGGCGGGCCATAGACCCAGACCTTGTCGTAGAACAGGCCGATCTTGCGCATCACATCCCTGCGTGCCCACTCCGCTTCGAGCAAATGCGGCGCGTCCATCACCTCGCGCAGGCCAAGCACGAGCGTGGTGCCCCGCGTCTTGAGGTAGGACAGCGTATCCTCGATCTCTCCGCGCAGCCCCAGCGGTTCCTTGTCGACGATGAAGATATCCGGCCGGAAGCTCTCGGCCGTGTGGCGGATAATGGACTGCCGCATCCTTAGCGTCTCGTGCAGATCGATGTCCTTTTCCAGCGAGGTGTATTCGCCGTTTCGCAGCTTGATGACGCTGGGGATCTTCACGAAGTCGACGCGGGCGCGGTAGTCGAAGGCGCCGGCGATGGTCGCGCCCGAAATGATAAGCACCTGAAGTCCGCGGAAATCCCCGACCAGTGAATGAGCGATCGTTCGGCAACGCTGCAAATGGCCGAGCCCGAACGTGTCGTGGCTGTACATGAGAATTCGTGTGTCTTTTGCGTGCTGTGTCATTGTGAACGTCTTTTAGAATTCTCGCCGGACCGTGGGCAACCCCGCAGGCTTCGAAACCATTCTCGCGGGTCTATCGACCTGTTTTGAAACATGGGGGCGAGAGGTACGCAACGGCATTCTTCACCTGGTCACGAATGCCAGGGGGCGCTGATTGTGGCGCCATGCCTTGTCTTCGCCGACGATAGACGGCCCGAGCACAAATCTCTGTCATGAGGCTTGACCCCGTGGAATTAAATGCCCTGCGGCCTGAGGCAGGCAAAGCGCACATTGCGAAAAATCAAGGGCGACCAAGGCGAAACGAGGCTGCCGCACATTGTGAGGAGAACCCGCACCTTGGGAAAATGCTTCATAATCCATCGAAACACAACGGCCGCCAGAGGCCGCACGTTGCGGCCTTTTATCCTGCCATCAGCCTTGGCCTGTGGCAAGCGTCCGGTCCTTGCACCGTTGAAGCTGGTGCAATCTCGCGTCATGCCGGCTTCCTCCGTCATGTGGAGGATAGCTGCGGCCCCAATGAGATTCGTCAGCCAGGCGACCCATTCGCCAGATCCGTCACAAAGCTTTGCGTGAACACGCCGGCCGGAAGGACGGCTACGCCAACCTTGCCCTTGTCGTCCTCGGCGTTGCCAGCAGCAGACTTGTCTCGCTGCCGGTTATCCCCGGGATGAGCCGTATCCGCCTAAGCACCGCGTCGAAATCGGTGAGCGACGCCGTTCCGAGTTCGACCACCAGGTCCCAGCGGCCATTGGTGGTGTGAATGGTCGAAACCTCGGCGAGGCCGCCGAGCGCCCGGACCACGCGGTCGGCGGCATGGCCCTCGATCTCGATCATCATCACGCCGCGTATCCGCTGGTCGACCGCGTCGGCGCGCAGCACCACCGTGTAGCCGATGATCTCGCCCGTTTTTTCCAGCCGCTCCATGCGCGCCCTGACCGTGGCGCGCGATACCCCGAGATCGACCGCGAGATCGGAGATGCTGCGCCGGGCATCATGCCTGAGCAGCGTGACCAGCCTTTCGTCGAGCAAGTCCATGATTCTATCCACTTTGACCAAACTGACTTATCGAATTGATAAATCATTCTTCTCGAAATGCCAATTTCGCCTGTTCATACTGCCGGGCCGGGATGGTTCATTCCACGCATCAACCGCCCAATCAATTTACAAGGACAACAAGAACCATGCGCTGCAGGATCGTTGGCGCGCCGGTGCAGGACGGCGCCGGCAGGATGGGATGCGAGATGGGGCCAAGCGCGCTGCGCACGGCCGGGCTTGTCTCGGTGCTGTCGGAACTTGGCCACGAGGTCGAGGACTGGGGCGCGGTGCAACCGGCCGCCGTGCGCGCAATCGTCCATGGCAATCTCGCGCTGAAGGCCCTACCGGAGATTTCCGCCTGGACCGCGGCGATAGCCGAGACCGCCTATGCGGCTTCGCGGAACGCCATGCCGATCTTCCTTGGCGGCGACCACGCGATATCGGCCGGCACGGTGTCGGGCATAGCCCGCCGCGCCGCCGAACGCGGCCGGCCGCTCTTCGTGCTGTGGCTCGACGCACATCCCGATTTCCACACGCTCGATACCACCGTCAGCGGCAATCTGCACGGCGTGCCGCTCGCCTATGCCAGCGGCCGGCCGGGCTTCAACGGTTATTTCCCGGACCTGCCTGTCGCCGTCGACCCTGCCCACATCTGCGTCATGGGCCTGCGCAGCGTCGATCCGGCGGAGCGCCGGGCGCTGAGCGAAGCGGGGGTTACCGTGCACGACATGCGCACCATTGACGAGCACGGCGTCGCACCTTTGCTGCGCGCCTTCCTGGCCATCGTCGAAAAGGCAAACGGCCTGCTGCATGTCAGCCTCGACGTCGACTTCCTCGACCCCTCCATCGCGCCGGCCGTCGGCACCACCGTGCCCGGCGGCGCCACCTTCCGCGAGGCGCATCTGGTGATGGAGATGCTGTCCGACAGCGGCCTAGTCTCCAGCCTTGATCTGGTCGAGCTCAACCCGTTCCTCGACGAGCGCGGCCGCACCGCCACGCTGATGGTCGACCTCGCCGCCAGCCTGATGGGCCGGCGCATCATGGACCGCCCCACCCGCAGCCATTCCGGAAGCATTGCATGACCCAGCCTTCCCGCCTTGCCATCGTCCCCTTCGTCAGCGTCGACCGCATGATGAAGCTGGTGCTGACCATCGGCGTCGAGCGGTTCCTCACCGAACTCGCCGCCTATATCGAGGAGGATTTTCGCCGCTGGGAGCTGTTCGACAAGACGCCGCGCATCGCCTCGCACAGCCATGACGGCGTCATCGAGCTGATGCCGACCAGCGACGGCAAGATGTACGGCTTCAAATATGTCAACGGCCATCCGAAGAACATGCGGGAAGGCCGCCAGACCGTCACCGCCTTCGGCGTGCTCGCCGATGTCGGTTCCGGCTATCCGATGCTGCTGACCGAAATGACGATCCTGACGGCGCTGCGCACCGCGGCGACCTCCGCTGTCGCGGCCAAATATCTGGCGCCCAAAGGCGCGCGCTCGATGGCCATCATCGGCAATGGCGCCCAGTCCGAGTTCCAGGCCGTCGCCTTCAAGGCGCTGCTCGGCATCGACCGGCTGCGGCTCTATGATATCGACCGCTCCGCTTCGGAAAAATGCGCCCGCAACCTCGCCGGCAAAGGCTTCGACATCACCATCTGCGCCACCGGCCAGGATGCGGTGGAAGGCGTCGACATCATCACCACGGTGACCGCCGACAAGCAGTCCGCCACCATCCTCACCGACAACATGGTCGGTTCCGGCGTGCACATCAACGCGGTCGGCGGCGACTGCCCCGGCAAGACGGAACTGCACCGCGACATCCTTTTGCGCTCCGACATCTTCGTCGAGTTCCCGCCGCAGACGCGCATCGAGGGCGAAATCCAGCAACTCCATGCCGACCATCCGGTGACCGAGTTGTGGCAGGTGATGACCGGCAAGGCGGAAGGTCGCAAGACGGCGGAACAGATCACCTTGTTCGATTCCGTCGGCTTCGCCACCGAGGATTTTTCGGCGCTGCGCTATATCAGAGACCAGCTTCAGGCCACCGGCCTCTACGAGGAGCTCGACCTGCTCGCCGATCCCGACGAGCCGCGCGACCTCTTCGGCATGCTGCTCAGGGCAGCGCTGCAGCCGGCCGCCGCCTGAGGGCTTCAGCCGCGCAACGGCGCGCAGCTCTCCCGTTCGACGAGCACCGGGGTGAGCACTTCGCGGCGCGAATGCGCCGCAGGCTCGGCAACCCGCTCGAGCAGCAGGCTGACGGCGCGCGTGCCTATCTTCTCGACCGGCTGTGCGATCGTCGTCAGTGGCGGCCAGGTGGTGACGGCATAGGGTATGTCGTCGAAGCCGATCATCGACATGTCGCCGGGGACCCGCAATCCGCGCCCGCGCAGCACTGTCAGCGCCCCCATGGCCATCAGATCGTTACAGGCAAACAGCGCCGTGATCCCCGGCGCCTGCGCCATTAGCCGCTCCATCGCCGTGCGGCCGCCGGCGAAGTGATAGTCGGAATCCACCACCGAGGCCGGCGGCAGGTCGAGGCCGGCTTCCTGAAGCGCCCTGGCGAAGCCGCGCAGGCGGGCCGGGCTGGAGCTGGAATCGCGCGGGCCGCCGATGACGCCGATCTTCTCGTGGCCGAGCCCGGCCAGATAGCGGCCGGCGAGATAGCCGCCATGATCGTGATCGACTAGCACGGAATCGACATTTACCGAATGGATCTCGCGGTCGATCAGCACCGCCGGGACGCCGGGCAGAAGGCTGGAGAACACCCGCGCATGATCCGACGAGCCGGCGAAGATCAGCCCGTCGATCTGCTTGGCCATCAGCACCTGGAGGTAGCGCTCCTCCTTCTCGGCGCTGCCGTCGGAGTTGCACAGGATCACCGTATAGCCGGCAAGGAAGCCGGCATCCTCGATCTGGCGCGCCACGCCGGCGAAGAACGGGTTGGAATTGTCCGGCAGCAGCAGGCCGATGGTCTTGGTCTCGCCGCGCCTCAGGCTGCGCGCCAGCGTGTTCGGGCTGTAGCGCAAGGCGGCGATGGCCGAATGCACGCGCTCGGCCGTCTCAGGTTCGACATGGCGCGTGCGGTTCATCACATGCGAGACGGTTGCGACCGACACTCCGGCATGGCGCGCGACATCGGCAATCGTCGTCATTTCTTGTCCCCTAGTGCATGTCGCCCGGAGTGTCCGGCGGATCTGGGAAAATGACATCCATAAAACAAAAACCAAAAAGCGCGACGCGCTTTATCGGATCACCCTCAACAGCTTTTCCCGATAGGCATCCAGAATGACGGCAAGCACAATGACAAGGCCTAGCACGATCGGCTTGAAAATTGTCGCCGACGCCGAGCAGCTCGTAGCGAACGCCGGCGATCGGGCCACCGATGGTGAGACGCAACAGATAGAGTATGGCGAGAATGCCGGCGCGTTCTCCCTTCCGCCGGAGCGCTGTATCCTTCTCAGCCCAGTGATTCCCGCAGACAGGAAACCTTCATGAATGGCCTGACACCCATACTTTCCACCGTGACCGCCTCGTTCCTTGCCTCCTTCGTCGAAGTGGTCGAGGCCTTCACCATCGTGCTGGCGGTCGGCGTCACCCGCAGCTGGCGGCCAGCGCTGACCGGCGCGGCGCTGGCGCTGGCGGTGCTGGCGGCTCTGGTGCTGGCCTTCGGACCGCTGCTGGCGCTGGTTCCCATTACGGTGCTGCAGTTCGTCGTCGGCGTGCTCCTGGTCCTATTTGGCATGCGCTGGTTGAGAAAGGCCATTTTGCGCAGTGTCGGCGTCATCGCCCTGCATGACGAGGAAGCAGCCTTTTCCAAGGAAACCGCCGCTTTGCAGCAGCAGGCCAATGACCGCCGCGCCGATTATCTGGCCGGGCTCGCAGCCTTCAAGGCGGTGCTGCTCGAAGGCGTCGAGGTGGTGTTCATCGTCATTGCCGTCGGCGCCGCGCATGCACAGACCTTCTATGCCAGCCTTGGCGCGTTGGCGGCCTTCATCCTGGTAACGATCATCGGCCTTGCGGTGCACAGGCCGCTGGCGCGGGTGCCGGAAAACGCGCTCAAATTCGCCGTCGGCCTGATGTTGACAAGCTTCGGCATTTTCTGGACCGGCGAAGGCCTGGGCGCCGACTGGCCGGGCGCCGATCTGGCGCTGCTGGCCATCTTCGCAATCATCGCCGTCGCGTGCTTCGCCATGGTGCGCTGGTTGCGCGCCAGCTACCCCAAGGCTGCACAAGGAGTTGCTCGATGAACGTCGTCCGCCTCATTCTAAAGGAGCTCGTCGGCATGTTCATCGACGACGGCAGCCTTGCGACGCTGGCGCTGCTGTTGATCGTGGCGATTGCCGCGGCAGTGAAGCTGCTGGCGTTGCCGCCGCTTGCCGGCGGCGTCCTGCTTCTGCCCGGCTGCCTCGTCATCCTGCTCTACAGTGTGCGCCGCGCGGCACGGCGCTCCGGTCAGTAGAGGGTGAAAAACACCGGCAGCATGCCGCTGATCCGCAACTGCTCAATCGTCTCGATGGCCGGGAACAGCGCCAGGAAATAGAGCCCGTCCGTGAATGTCCGCCGCAACGCCTTTGTCGAGAACCGGCGTTCGGCTTGATCGTGAAACAGCAGCGGGTTCGGCCAGAAAGGCGGCGTGCGTTCGGCATAGACGCTGTAGGCGGGGCCGAACTTTCCAAACAGGAACTCGGCTTCCTTGCGCGCCGTCACCCGGAACACCAGGTAGCTCACCAGAGCCAGCGCCGCCGCCACCAGCACCGAGCCGTACATCAACCCGACGCCCGCCGCGCCGACCGTGGAAAAGAAGTAGAGCGGGTTCCGGCTCATCGAGAACGGGCCGATGGTGACCAGCTCGTCGTTCTTCCTGCCGCCGACATAGAGAATGCTCCACAGACGGCCAAGGAAGCAGACCAGCACGAAGCCGATGCCCAGCGCCTCGATGTATTCGTGCCCGTCCGAGCCTTCGACGAGAAAGGGCTTGGTGAACAGCAACAGCATGACGGCGAGGGCTGCCGCCACTTGTATGACGAGCAGGCGCTTGTGCTGGTCGAACGCCTTCGCTGCCGGCTTGGGGGGAGCGTAGCTCATCATAGTTCCTGCTCTCCGGCAGGGCTCATAGCGCCGGTGTCTCGCCACCCACTAGCGCTTCCGTGCGGCGATGGCGAGGCAACCGGCAGGAATTTCAGCCATTCTTACGAATTTGTAAGCGGGCGGACAGATTGCGGCGAGGTCGCCTGCCCATAGTCCTTATGCCGGCCGACCTGCCGGACATCGTTTCATCACCGCCTGGATATCGGCGCAAGACAGGAACACCAGCATGAAAAAGCTAACCCTCGCTTTCTCGCTCTGCGCCATTGCCATCGCCAACCCGGTCTTTTCAGCCGCTTCCGCTGCGACGCCTTGCGAAGACGCTCTGAAGGACCTGCGCGCGGCGGAAGCCTTGGCGGCGCTGAGCGCCGCGGACAAGACAAAAGTATCCGATCTCGAGGCCGAAGGCGTCGAGCGCTGCAATGCCCGACGACGACAAGCGCGCCGACGACTTCTTCGCTCAGGCCATGAAGATCATGGGGAAGGAAGACCAAGCCTCGCCGCACGTACCGGGGAATAGGCCCGTCCCCGCCGAAACGACAAGGATCCCATCATGCTCTTGTCTGCAAGCACTGCACCCGCCGCACTGGCATCACCCAACAGGGTCCCTGATGTCACCGTCGAATTCTGGCTGATCAAGCTTTTGGCGGTCACCATGGGCGAGACGGCGGCCGACTATCTGGCCGTCAATCTTGGCTTCGGACTGACCGTCACCTCGCTGATCATGACCGGCATCCTTGTCGTCGCGCTGGCGCTGCAATTCGCGCAGAAGCGTTATGTGCCATGGGCCTATTGGCTGGCGGTGGTGCTGATCAGCGTCGTCGGCACCTTGATTACCGACAATCTGGTCGACAATTTCGGCGTCCGTCTGCAAACCACCACGATTGCCTTCACGGTCTTGCTCGCCGCGACATTCGCGGTCTGGTACGCCAGCGAAAGAACGCTCTCCATCCATACGATCGTCACCACCAGGCGCGAGATCTTCTACTGGCTGGCGATCCTGTTCACCTTTTCGCTCGGCACCGCGGCCGGCGACCTTGTCGCCGAGACGTTCGACATTGGCTATCTCACGACTGGCTTCTTGTTCGGCGCGGTCATCGTCTTCATCGCCCTCGGCTATTTCGCCTTCGGCCTCGACGCCATCCTCGCCTTCTGGCTGGCCTACATCCTGACGCGGCCGCTTGGCGCCTCGTTCGGCGACCTGCTGTCGCAGCAGGTCGAATATGGCGGCCTCGGCTTCGGCACCACCTTCACCAGCATGATCTTCCTGGGCTGCATCGTCGCCCTCGTTCTCTATATGAGTCTGAAGAAGGGCACCGGCGAGGCCGACAAAATCCTGCTTGAATCGGAGTAGATGCAAGCACCTGCACGCCCGCCTGACGCGACGAGAACGCGCCAAAACGTCAATGGATCCCTGCCGTGGGTCGCCCTGGGCAGCTATCGCGCTCACCTCATGGACGGAAGAATGAACTCCAGGAAATCCGGTTATAGCGGCCTCCAAATTAGCCTGCATTGGATGATAGCGGCGCTTGTCCTGTTCCAGCTCCTGTTCGGCGAAAACATGACAATCTATGTCGATGCGGCAGCGGACAGACGCCAACTGTCGTCCTACGGGCAGACCATGGGGTCCGCCCATTACTGGGTCGGCCTGGCGATCCTGTTGCTGGTGTTCGTGCGACTGGCCGTCCGCCTCTTCATCGGTGCGCCCAAGCCGCAATCCACAATGCCGAAATGGATGGCTTTCGCCTCACGCACAACGCATGCGCTGTTCTATGGCCTTCTCGTTGCCGCTCCTGTTTCCGGGCTTCTGGCCTTTTATGTTTGGAGCTGGATGGGCGATGTCCATACTTGGGCAAAGCCGGTATTCATCGTTCTGATCTGCATTCATGCCGGTGCGGCACTCTTCCATCATTTTATTCTGAAAGACGCCGTGCTGCGCAGGATGCTTGTCCCTGCGCGCGATCCGGTCGGATGACACTTATGGACATGTGCAACGACCACGAGCGGCCAGGCGCCGGCGGATATTCTAGGAACGGACCGCCGCCGGTGCTAGCATGCCGCTCTGGCAAAGCCTCGGCAACAGACCGGAACAGAGATGCGACTTCTCCTTGTTGAGGATGACCCCAGGACCGCAGACTATGTCGTCAAGGGCCTGAGCGAAGCCGGGCATGTCTGCGATCTGCTGCGCGACGGGCATGACGCGCTGTTTGCCGCGACACGCGACGCCTATGACGTGATCGTCGTCGACCGCATGCTGCCCGGCCTCGACGGCCTGTCGATGATCAAGGCGGTGCGGGCGGCCGGCGTGCGCACGCCGGCGATCTTTCTGACCTCGGTCGGCGGCGTCGACGACAGGGTTGAAGGGCTCGAGGCCGGCGGCGACGACTATCTCGTCAAGCCATTCGCCTTTTCCGAACTGCTCGCCCGCATCAACGCGCTCGGCCGTCGCCCTGCGGTGCAGGAGCTGAAGACGACGCTGCGCATCGCAGACCTCGAAATGGACCTGATCCAGCGCCGCGTCACCAGGCAGGGCCAGGCGATCGACCTGCAGCCGCGCGAATTCAGCCTGCTCGAAGTGCTGATGCGCGGCGAGGGCCGCGTCATCACCCGCACCATGCTTCTGGAACGGGTCTGGGATTTTCACTTCGACCCCAAGACCAGCGTCGTCGAAACCCATATCAGCCGGCTGCGCGCCAAGATCGACAGGCCGTTCGAAACCACGTTGATCCACACCGTGCGCAACACTGGCTACAGTGTTCACGACTGAGGCGCGGCATGACAGAAACTTGCCATGACTGAAGCTTGCCATGACTGAAACGCACTATGACTGAGACAGGCTCTCGCCTGCTGCGCAGCACGCCGTTTCGGCTGGCCCTGACCTTCGCCTTGCTGTTCGTGCTCGCCTTCATCCTGTCAGGCGCCATCGTCTACCAGCTGATGAGCGCGGATCTTGCCGAGCAGCTCGACCAGTCGGTCAAGGAGACCTATTCGGTCGTGGCGGTGACCTATGCCGGAAACGACCGGGAGGATCTGGTTTCGGCAGTCGACAGCCACGCCGCGCTCAGCCCGAGCAAGGAACAGCTGTTCTCGCTCACCGATCCCGCCGGCAATCGCCTGGCCGGGAATTTCACCGCCGCCGACCTTCCCGATGGCTTTTCGGATTTTGCCGCTTCCCTGCCAGGCGTTGCGCCGGACACTATGTACCGCGCCTGGACCGGTTCGGTCGGGCCCAACAGCCTGACAATCGCCTTCTCGCTCTCCGAAACCGAGGAGCTGGAACGCATCGTTTTGATGAGCTTCGGCTGGGCCACCCTGATCATTTCAGGGCTGGCGGTGGCTGGCGGCGCCTTGCTGGCGTCGCGTGTGCAGCGTCGCCTCGACGGCATTGCCACCACCATGGACGATGTCTCCAACGGCCGGCTCGACGCCCGCATTCCACTGCTCGGCAATGGCGACGACATTGACGGCGTCTCGCGCCAGGTCAACGCCGCGCTGGAGCGGCTGGCGGCGCTGGTGGACGGCATGCGCCAGGTCAGCGCCGACATCGCGCATGATCTGAAGACGCCGCTCAACCGGCTGCAGATGATTTTGGAAGCTGCGGCCGACAGGACCGCGCGGGGTGAGGCCGTTGCCGATGAGCTGGCGGAGGCACGTGGGGAAAGCCTGCAGATCAACGATACTTTCGATGCGCTGTTGCGTATTGCCCAGATCGAGGCCGGCGCCCGCAAGTCGCGCTTTGTCGATCTCGACCTCACCGGCGTCCTCGATGCCATTGCCGAAATCTACGCCGGTGTCGCCGAGGATGACGGCAAGTCGCTGTCGGCCACGATCGTCCACGGCACCCCATGCCTGGTCCACGGCGACCGCGACCTGCTGACGCAATTGTTTGCCAATCTGGTTGAGAACGCGCTGCGGCATTGCCCCGATGGCACGGCAATCCTTCTATCGGTGCGGCGGCAAGGCGACCGCATTCTGGCTGAGGTCGCCGACAATGGCCCCGGCATCCCGGCGCAGGAGCGCGAAAAAGTGTTCCAGCGGCTCTACCGGCTGGACTCCAGCCGCACCACGCCCGGCAGCGGCCTGGGCCTCAGCCTTGTGCGGGCCATCGCCGACCTGCATGGTGCAATGATTGCGCTGGAGGATCGCCGGCCTGGGCTGGCGGTAATTGTCGGGTTTCCTCGGGCGGAGGGCACCGGTCCCGGCTTGAAATGACAACGCCAGAGCCAGGTCGACCCCACTCCGTCGAGCGAAGCAGCGACGGAGTGGGGGAAGGCGCTCATGAAACGCCAAGTCGCTGACAACTTTCTCCAAGTTGATGATCGCATCCGACAAAGGCGGTCGCGATTAGCCTTGCACATGTTTCCACCCGGAACGGCTGCGGGTTGATCAAGATGACCGTCGAACCTATCGGCCCACCGCACCCCGGCGAAAATCCGAGGGCGACATCCCTGCCAGCTTGCGGAAGGATTTGTTGAAGGCGCTGAGCGAGCCGAAGCCTGAATCCATGGCGACGCGCAGCACATTGGCGTCTTCATGCATCAAAAGCGCCTGCGCATAGCTCAGCCGCAGCAGGTTCATATATTCGTTGAGCGTCATGCCGGTCGACTTCTTGAAAATGCTCATGGCGTATTTGGGATGGATGTCGGCCGCCGCCGCGATGTCGACGCAGTCTATGTCGTAGAGGAAATTCTCGGCGATGAAGTCGCACATGCGACCGACATTGCGCAGCGATTGCTGGTCGAACGGGCCGCCGGGTTCCTGGCCGATGGCGGTTTCCGGCACCAGCCGGTAGGGCTCGAAGCGCACCCGCTCCAACCGCAGCAGCAGCTCGTTCACGGCGTGCTCGGTTATCGCCGGATCGCCCGAGCGGAAATAGCGGTTCCAGCGTTCGAAATTGTGATGATCGGCCTGGTCGGTCGCCGATGTCACCAGCGTGGCGCCCGTCATCAGCCGGTGGCGGACATCCGTCGGCAGGTGCAGGCGGAAGAAATGCACCAGCGGCAGATGCGCGCCGGCATAGATGGCGTCGTCGGAGAGATCGTCCATCTGGTGCGGCAGCCCGCCCCAGAACAGGCACATGTCGCCCGCCGTGAGCGCGATCTCGTGCTCGTTCATGCGGTAGTGCACGCTGCCGCGGACGATGAAATTGACCTCGACCTGGGCATGCCAATGCGGCTTCAGCATCACCAGCGGATGGTTGTGAAACATCTGCAAAGCCATCGGCAGGCCTTCGACGCTGCTGGCGCCAGGCTGGTAAAACGGCCGTTCCGGCATCTTACTTTCCGCCCATCTTTTATTCCCGTTGTCAGGGACAAGCCTTCCGCGCCGCCTAGTCTAGCCATGCTCGCGAAGAGAGAGCAAATGAAATGGGAGGATTTCAATGCGCACGACACTGATCTGTGCCGCGCTGGCGCTTGGCCTGGGCTCAGCCCCGGCTTTGGCGCAGTCCGGCGAAATTACGATCTGGAGCTGGAATATCGCCGCTTCGTCGCTGAAGGCTACGGTGGCCGGCTTCAACAAACAGTATCCCGACGTCAAGGTCACCGTTCAGGATCTCGGCAACCAGCCGACCTATGACAAGTCGATCGCCGGCTGTGCGGCCGGCGGCGTCGGCCTGCCCGATATCGTCTCGATCGAAAACGGCGAGGCCGAGAACTACTGGAGCCAGTTCCCCGATTGCTTCGTCGATTTGCACACGCTGGGCTACACCGCCGACGACCAGAAGAAATTCCCGGACTTCAAGCGCACCGAACTGGAGGTCGGCGACAAGGCCTATGCCATGCCGTGGGATTCCGGCCCGGTAGCCGCCTTCTACCGCCGCGACTTCTACGAGAAGGCCGGCGTCGATCCGGCCTCGATCAAGACCTGGGACGATTTCATCGCCGCCGGCAAGAAGGTCCAGGCCGCCAATCCCGGCGTCACCATGACCAATGCCGATTTCAACGGCGACACCGAATTCTTCCGCATGATTTCCAACGAACAGGGCTGCGGCTATTTCGCCGCCGATGGGCAGTCGATCACCGTCAACCAGCCGAAATGCGTCGACACGCTGGCCAAGATCAAGGACATGAAGGACGCCGGCATCATCTCGTCGGCCGACTGGGGCACCAAGATCACCAACAACACCGCCGGCACCGTCGCCACCCAGGTCTATGGCGGCTGGTATGAGGGCACCATCCGCACCGAATCCGCCGGCGAAAACGGCAAATGGGGTGTCTACCTAATGCCGAGCCTGACCGCCGACGGCCCCCGCGCGGCCAATCTCGGAGGCTCGTCGCTCGCCATCACCTCAGCCTCGAAGAACAAGGAGGCCGCCTACGCCTATCTGAAATACACGCTCGAGACCAATGAAGGCCAGATCACCATGCTCAGGGATTTCGGCCTGGTGCCGTCACTGATCTCGGCCCTCGACGACCCCTACGTCTCGCAGGGCCTGCCCTATTGGGGCGGCCAGGCAGTGTGGAAGGACATTCTCGCCACGCTGCCCAAGGTGGTGCCGAGCCGCGGCACGCCGTTCCAGAGCGACGCCGAAATCATCATGCGCGCCGTGCAGACCAAATATCTCGGCGGCGGCTATCCCGATGCCAAGGCCGCCCTCGACGACGCCGCCAGCCAGATCGCTTCGGCGACGGGACTGCCGATCAAGTGACCAAGGCGGTGATGCTGGCGGGCCAGATATAGGGCAATTTGCCGGACTGTTGGCGCTGCCCCTCACCTGCCTGCCGGCATCCTCTCCCCGTATAGTGGCGGGGAAAGGGACGCTCTCGCCCAACAGATCGCCAATTGCCGGCGGCGTCCGCCGGCTAACAACACGCCGGATATCAGCCGGGAAGAGGAAGGAGGAGGAACCATGCGCTACCAGAACGCCACGGCCTATCGCTTCCTCACGCCCTACCTCCTGATCTTCGCCATCTTCTGGGTGTGGCCGATCATCTCCTCGTTCATGATTTCCTTCCAGGCGACGCGCACGGTGCCCTGGCGCTTTGCGCCGACGTTCAACTGGGGCCGCCTGATCGGCGACCCCGCTTTCTTCAACGCGCTGAAGAACACGCTGCTCATCCTCGTCATCCAGGTGCCGGTGATGATCTCGCTGGCGATCGTCATGGCGGTGCTGCTGAACTCGCCGCTGCTGAAAGCACGTGGCCTCTACCGCTTCGCCTTCTTCGCTCCGGTGGTGGTCGGCGAGGTCGCCTATTCCGCCGTGTTCCGCCTGATGTTCAATCTCGATTTCGGCATCATCAACAAGCTGCTCGCCGGCATCGGCCTGGCCAAGATCGACTGGTTCTCCAACGTCACCCCGGCCATGGCGCTGATCATGATCGCGGTGACCTGGCGCTGGGCCGGCTACAACGCCATCATCCTGCTCGCCGGCCTGCAGTCGATCCCCGAGGATGTCTATGAGGCGGCGACGCTCGACCGCGTCAGCAAGCTCAAGCAGTTCTTCTACATAACGCTGCCGCTGCTCAAGCCGGTCATCGTGTTTTGCGCCGTGCTGTCGATCATCGGCACCATGCAGCTTTTCACCGAACCGTTCCTGATCACCGAGCGCGGCGGTCCCGGCGGCGGCACCGAGACGCTCGGCCTCTTGCTTTACCGCCAGGGCTTCCGTTCGCTCAATTTCGGCTATGCCTCGGCCGTCGCATACACCATGGCGGGCTTGGCAATCGCCATCACGCTGGTGCAGCTGTGGCTGACACGAGAGCCGAAATGAGAGGGGCGCCGAAATGAGTTCGCTCTCGCAACGCCGGCTCGGCCGCAGCGTCCTGCTGCATCTGGTCCTGACGCCGCTGGCGGTGATCTGGCTGTTTCCGCTATGGATGATGGTGGTGTTTTCGACCATGCCCGATAACGGCATTTTCAGCCCCGGCATCGAGCTTCTGCCGCACGGCAATTTCGTCGACAATTTCAACAACCTGCAGCGCGACACCAATTTCATCGGCGCTATCGGTATTTCGGTGGCGGTGGCGGTGACCTACACCTTCTTCTCGGTGCTGCTGACCTCGATGGCCGGCTGGGCGCTCGCCCGCTATCAGTTCTTCGGCAAGGGCGCGGTGGTGGCGATCATCCTCGGCACCATCACGCTGCCCTATGCGGTGGTGCTGATCCCGCAATTCATCATGGTGGCGCGCGACTTCCAGCTCGCCAACACCTGGATTGCGTTGATCGTGCCACCCTTGTTCAATTCGCTGGGCGTGCTGTTCATGCGCCAGGCTTTCTCGATGATGCCGGCCGACCTTTTCGACGCCGCGCGAGTCGAAGGCGTCAAGGAATGGCGTATCTTCCTGTTCGTCGCTTTGCCGCTGGCGCGGCCGATGCTGGCGGCGCTCGCCATCATTCTGTTCCTCGCCTCGTGGAACAATTATCTCTGGCCGCTTTTGATCAACAGCCAGCCCGGCGCGATGACGGCCCCTGTGGCGCTCGGCACGCTGATCGGCCTGACCAAGGTCTCATGGGGGGGCATCATGGCCGGCGCCGTCATGCTGACCGTACCGATGCTGGTCGTCTTCGTGCTGCTGCAGCGCCATTTCATCGCCGGCATCGCCGCCGGCGCCGTCAAGTAGGGACAACAGCGATATGGCGGCAGTCACCCTCACCAATGTCGTAAAACGCTTCGGCGTCTATGAGATTATCCATGACGCCAACATCGATATCGCCGATGGCGAGTTCGTCGTCTTCGTAGGCCCGTCGGGTTGTGGAAAATCGACGCTGCTCAGGATGATCGCCGGGCTGGAGGATATCAGCGGCGGCGAGATCGCCATTGGCGGCAAGGTGATGAACGATGTCGAGCCGGCCGAGCGCGGCATCGCCATGGTGTTCCAGTCCTACGCGCTCTACCCGCACATGAGTGTCGAGCAGAATCTGAGCTTTGGCCTCAGGATGACCGGCAACCCCAAGGAGGACACCGAGCGGCGGGTGAAGCGGGCCTCCGAAATCCTGCGCATCACAGAGTTGATGGCGCGGCGGCCGAGGCAATTGTCCGGCGGCCAGCGCCAGCGCGTCGCCATTGGCCGCGCCATCGTGCGCGAACCGCAAGTCTTCCTGTTCGACGAGCCGTTGAGCAATCTCGACGCCGAGCTGCGCGTCCAGATGCGGGTCGAGATCTCGCGCCTGCACAAGGAGCTCGGTACGACGATGATCTATGTCACCCACGACCAGACCGAAGCGATGACGCTGGCCGACCGGATCGTCGTGCTGCGCGGTGGCCATGTCGAGCAGATCGGCCGGCCGCTCGATCTCTACGACAATCCCGACAACCAGTTCGTCGCCGGCTTTGTAGGCTCGCCGAAGATGAATTTCATCAAGGGCCGCGTCGTCGGGCGCAACACGAGCAGCGTCACCGTCGAGCTGGTGGGCGAGGAAAAGACCCGCATTATGCAACCGTTGACCGGCGCCGTGCCAGAAACAGGAGCCAAGGTCATTGTCGGCGTGCGGCCCGAACATTTCGGCAATGGCGGCGAAGGCGACGCCGACCTCACAGTCGGCATCGACGTGGTCGAGCATCTCGGCGGCACCAGCTTCATCTATGCCAGGACCGCCCATGGCGAAGACCTGGTGATCCAGCGCGACGCGGCAAAGGTCCCCGACACCCAGGAGATCACCGTGTCCATCCGCAAATCCTATCTGTTCGATGAAGACGGCCAGCGGCTGCGCTGAGCGCTTCCAGCCTTGCAAGGAGAATGATCATGACTGCAACCGCGCCCCTCCGCTGGGGGATACTTGGGCCCGGCGACATCGCCAAAGCGTTCGCCCGCGGCGTGGCAGGCTCGCGCACCGGCACGATCGTGGCGCTCGGCGCCCGCAATCCCGGCAAGGCAGGCCTGGCCGAGACGTTTCCCGGCGCCCGCATCCTCGACGGTTACGACGCGCTGCTCGCCGACCCCGAGGTCGACGCCGTCTATATCGCCATCCCGCATCCCGGCCATGCCGAATGGGGAATCAAGGCGGCGGAAGCCGGCAAGCATGTGCTGTGCGAAAAGCCGCTGGCGCTGACCGCCTTCGAGGCCGACGCCATGATCCATGCCGCGCGCAAGACCGGCACCTTCCTCGGCGAAGCCTTCATGTACCGCCTGCACCCGCAGACGGCGAAGCTGGTCGAGGTGATCCAGTCGGGCGTCATTGGCGATGTCAGGCTGATCAAGTCGAGCTTCGGCTTCGCCATGCCGGGCTTCATGCCCGAGCACCGGCTCTACGCCAACGATCTCGCCGGTGGCGGCATTCTCGACGTCGGCGGCTATCCCGTCTCCATGGTGCGGCTGATCGCGGGCGCTGCCACAGGCAAACCCTTCGCCGAGCCGGACAAGGTTGTCGGCACCGCCCATCTCGGCAAGTCCGGCGTCGACGAATGGGCCTCGGCGCTGCTGCATTTTCCCGGTGGAATCGTTGCCGAGGTATCCTGCAGCATCTCGCTCAAACAGGACAATGTCCTGCGCATCCTCGGCACCAAGGGCCGCATCGAGGTGCCGGATTTCTGGTTCGCCGGCGGCGGCAACCGCGATGGCGGCCCTGGCCGGATCGATGTAACTCTCGCCGACGACACGCGCGAGACCATCAGCCTCAACGAAACCCGCCATCTCTATTCCTTTGAGGTCGACGCCGCCGGCGAGGCGATCCTGGCCGGCAAACAGGAATTCGCCTGGCCGGGCATGGGCTGGGCCGACAGTCTCGGCACGCTGCGTGTGCTCGACAAATGGCGCGCTGCCGTAGGGCTCGAATATGAAATCGAAAAGCCGGCTAAGCGAACCAACACCCTTTCGGGCCGGCCGCTGCGCACCGGCGGCACCGCCATCGGCAAGCGCAAGATTCCGGGCCTGTCGAAGCCGGCCTCCGTGGTGGCGCTCGGCTTCGAGGATTTCCGCACCTTCTCGTCGGGCGCAATCCTGCTCGACGCCTTCTTCGAGGCCGGCGGCAATCTGTTCGACACCGGCTATGTCTACGGCGCCGGCTACACCGAAACGCTGCTTGGCCAGTGGCTCAGGAATCGCGGCGTGCGCGAGCAGTCGGTGATCATCGCCAAGGGCGCGCACTCGCCGCTCTGCTATCCCGATGTCATCGGCAAGCAGCTCGCCCAGTCGTTGGACCGGCTGCAGACCGACCATGTCGACCTCTATTTCATGCACCGCGACAACCCCGATGTGCCGGTCGGCGAGTTCGTCGACGCCATGGACGCCGAGGTCAAGGCCGGCCGCATCCGTGGCCCGTTCGGCGGCTCGAACTGGACGATGGCGCGCATGGACGAGGCGATTGCCTATGCCAAGCGCACCGGCAAGCAGAAGCCCGGCGTGCTCTCCAACAATTTCTCGCTGGCCGAGATGCTGGAACCAATCTGGGCCGGCTGCATCACCTCGTCCACCGACGACTGGAAATCCTGGCTGACAAAAAGGCAGATGCCCAACTTCGCCTGGTCGAGCCAGGGCCGCGGCTTCTTCACCGACCGCGCCGGCCGCGACAAGCAGGACAATGAGGAGCTGGTGCGGGTCTGGTACTCGGAGAAAAATTTCGGCCGCCGCGACCGTGCCATCGAGCTGGCGCAGCGCCTGGGCAAAAGTCCGATCCACGTCGCGCTCGCCTATGTGCTGGCGCAGCCCTTTCCGTCGGTGCCGTTGATCGGCCCGCGCACGCTGGACGAGTTGGAGGACAGTTTGAAGGCGCTGGATATCAGGCTGTCGGCGGAGGATGTGGCGTGGCTGGATAGCGGGCCGGAAAGGCGGCGGGCTTAGCAGCTAATCTCCCCCCTTGAGGGGGAGATGTCGCCGAAGGCGACAGAGGGGGTCGCCTCGCGTGGAGCGCTAACCTCCTTCTGCAGCGGCAGGTAGGCCGAGCCCAGTCGAACCGACCCCCTCTGGCCTGCCGGCCATCTCCCCCGCACGGGCATAGGCGCTAAGATAGGTATTGCCCTGCGGAATCGGGTGTGATTCTACACTGCGATGACACACGAATCGCTTGTTGGTGACGGCTGGGCC